>DASXVK010000213.1:0-22838 GCA_036504295.1 Polyangia bacterium | reverse complement strand
GGCAGGGGCACGGGCACGGGCACGGGCCCGGGCAAGCGCACACGGGCACGGGCAGGGGCAGGGGCATGGGCGCAGGCACGGGCGGCACGGGCACAGGCACGGGCACAGGCACGGACACCGAGCCTGAGACGGGTCGCCCGCTTGGGGCGAGCGCCCCCGCCGTCCGCCTGCCCGCGGCGACGAACCGCGCGCCGTCCCGACCGTCAGTCCGGCTCGGGCGCGGCCGGTGCCTCGGCGGCCAAGCCCGGCCGAACAGGCCCCGGGGCGTGTTCGATGCGGGCGCGGCGCGTGCGGCCGAACAGGCCCCGGGGCGTGTTGTGATGCGGGCGCGCCGCGCGGCGATCGCCCGATGCCGCAGCCGGCGGGCTGTGGTCGTAGCACGCCAGCACATCTGTCCGCCGGTCTTCCGTCCGAGGGGGCGATGGCGACGACCCGCAGATGCACCGGCTGCGGTAGAATCAACTCCGGCGGCATTGCTGCGGGGGCATCGCCAGAGGAGGGGGTTCGCCGTGCAGCGACTAGGAATCGTCACTTCGGAGGGAGGCCCACTGATCATCCTTGATTCGGCGAGGGCGCCCGAGTGGCGTGGGGGCGATGACGGAGGTGACGACTACTGGCGGGCTTGTGCACTCTTCGACTCGGACCCGAGTGCCGAGGGCGGTGAGATCGCGACGCGCCATGGCGGCCGAGCCATTCTCTGGGAGATGCTGCGAGGCGCTGGAGTGGCGGATGTCTTCGGACTGGGGCTGGCTGAGTTCGTGATCGTCAGGGCCTGGCTCGATGACCCGGATTCGGAACCGGATCCACGCCTGGCAGTCGGGCCAGGCGTGGCAGAAATACCGCTCGGTGTTCTCTCCGTGCCTTCCGGCGTGGCCGTGGTTCTTTGGGCGGCGGAGAGCGGCCGATGCTTCGGCCAGGCGACCGAGGGGGAACTACCGGGGGGACTGTCAGTCGCCAGCGCGGGCCTGGCGGTCAGCTGCGAGCCGGGCCGCTATGACGTCGTTCACGACGCCACCGGCGCGGGTGCGCGCGCCGCGCGTCGCTGTCGCCTGCGCCGGCGCCGGCCCTGCGAGCCGTAGATTGGTGACGGCCCCCGCGGCGCTCACCGCCCGGCCCGAGCGGCGCCGCGCGCGAAGCCACGCTATCATCACCGGCGGTGCGCATCGCCTGGGTCACCGACATTCACTTCAACTTCCTGGGGCCGGAGCAGGTCGACGCCTTCTGCGCGCAGGTCGCCGCGGAGGCGCCCGACGCGCTCGTCGTCACCGGCGACATCAGCCACGCGCCCGATCTCGAGCGCGACCTCCGCCGCCTCGCCGCGATCGGCGTGCCGGTCTACTTCGTGCTCGGCAACCACGACTTTTACCACGCGCACGTCGCCGAGGTGCGGGCGCGCATGGCCGAGCTCTGCGGGGCGACGCCCGGCCTCACGTGGCTCGGCGGCGCCGGGGTGGTGTCGCTGACGCCCGCGACCGCGCTCGTCGGCCACGACGGGTGGGCCGACGGCCGCGCCGGCGATTACGAGGGCTCGCGCATCCTGCTCAACGACTACCGCCTCATCGGCGATCTCGCCGGGCGGCCCAAGGCCGAGCGCCTCGCGGTGCTGCACGCGCTCGGCGACGAGGCGGCCGCCCACCTCGGCCGGGTGGTGCCCGCGGCGCTCGAGCGGCACCGCGAGGTCGTGGTCGCGACGCACGCGCCGCCGTTCGCCGAGGCGTGCCGGTATCTCGGCTTCATCACGAGCGACCGGTGGCTGCCGCACCTCGCGTGCGTCGCCGCCGGCACGGCGCTGCGCACGGCGATGGCGGCGCAGCCCGACGGCGCGATGACCGTGCTCTGCGGCCACACGCACCACTGGAGCAACGCCCGCATCCTGCCGAACCTGCTCGTGCTCACCGGCCGCGCCGAGTACGGCGCCCCGCGCGTGCAGCGCGTGCTCGACGTGCCCTGACTACGCCGGCAGCACCGCCCCCGGCGGCACCCAGCCGCCGAGCGCCTGCTCGAGCGCCTGCGCGACCGCGATCGTGACGTGGTCGTTCCCCTCGATACCCGCGATCTGGACGCCCAGCGGCAGGCCGGCGCCATCGAGGCCGAGCGGGGCGACGGTGACGGGGAGCTGCATCACGTTGAAGATGGCGGTGTAGACCCAGTTGAACGGCGGCCACAGCGGCGCGTTGTGGCGCGGCGCGGTGGTCGGGTAGGGCGGGTAGAGCAGCACGCCGCTCGGCCCGATCGTGCGGGTCAGCTCGTCGTGCAGCTCGGCCCCCAGCGCGAGCGCGCGCTGCTGGCGCGCCGGCACCGCGGCGCTCAGCCCCTCGAGCGCGGCCAGGCCGATGGCCGGGAAGGTGTGGGGCGAGCGGCCGAGCAGCCAGCGGGCGAGCTCCCGCCACGGCCGCACCGGCGTGCCCTCGCCCATGAGCGACGCGAAGCTCGGGCCGCCGACCGAGCCGAGCATCGCGGCCCAGATGTCGAACGAGCGCGCGAGCGCCGTGAACCGTGCCCGCCGGACGCGCGCACCGCGGGCCCCGAGCGCGTCGGCGGCGCGCCACAGCGCGTAGCGCAGGTCGGCGTGGACCGGGACGGCGCCGTTCTCCTCGACGACGAGCACGTCGAGCTCGTCGAGGCGCACCGCGGCCGGGTCGCCGAGCGGGAGCGCGCGGGCGCCGCCGTCCTCGCCGTCGGGGCCGGCGAGGATGCGCACGAGCGGCCACAGATCCTCGGCGCGCCGGGCGATGGGCCCGGTCGTGAGGTAGCGCTGGCCGAGGCCGTGCGCGAGGGGGAAGTGGCCGGTGTTCGGGATGAGGCCGCCCGTGGGCTTGTGGCCGAAGACGCCGTTGAAGTACGCGGGCATGCGGATCGAGCCGCCCACGTCGGCGCCGAGGCCGAAGGGCGCGCCGCACGCGGCGACGATCGCGCCCTCGCCGCCGGAGCTGCCGCCCACCGTGCGGCGCGGGTCGTACGGGTTGTTGCTGCGGCCGTAGACCCGGTTGGCCGACTCCATCCACATGCACAGCTCGGAGCAGTTCGTCACGCCGAGCGGGATGGCGCCCGCGGCCCGCAGCCGGGCGGTGCCGGTCGCGTCCCGCGGGGCGGTGCGCCCGACGCGGGCGACGAGGCCGCTGGTGTAGGGCATGCCCTCGAGCGCGATGGCCTCCTTGATCGTGCACGGGACGCCGTGCAGCGGCGGCAGCTCCGCGGGCGCGGCGTCGCGCACGCGGGCGTCGGCGCGGTCGGCCTCGGCGCGGGCGGTGGCGAACCGCGGGGCGACCACCGCGTTGAGCACGGGGTTCACGCGTTCGATCCGCGCGATGTGCGCCTCGACCACCTCGCGGGAGGTGACGGCGCGGGTCCGGATGAGGCGCGCGAGCGCGGTGCCCGAGGAGGTCAGGAGGTCGATCACAGGGGGATCCTGCCAAAGCGGGGCGCCGATGACCAGCCCGGCGGCCCTGAAGCGCGCATTGCCACATGGCGGGGCGCGACTGGCGGCTTTGCGCCGTTTGTCCGACAATCGACACGTATGGCAAGAACGATACGTGTCCGCCTCGACGAGGGCCTCGTGGCCCTCGTCGATCACGAACGCGCCACCCGCGCGATCTCCTGGGGCCAGGCCATCGACGAGGCCTTGCGGCTCTGGGTGGAGGAGCGGCGCGTCGAGCAGGCGGTGCGCCGGCACCGCGAGGCGTACGCGCGGTTCCCGGTCGGCGCCGACGAGTTCGCGCCGGTGCTCGGGCCGCAGCGATGGCCGAGGTAGCGCGCTGCGGGCTGAAGCGCGGCCCGGGCGTCATACGCAGTTGACAGTCACCGGCTTGCTGCGGCAAATAGCCTGAACCATGACCTGGACTATCTTGAGGAGGCCCCCCATGTTCCGGTTGCGCGCCCTGGCGGCGCTGGCTCTCGCCCTCGCTCTCGTCACGCCCGTGCTCGCGAGCGCCAAGGTCCGCCTCGGCACGCTCGACATGAAGAAGGCCTTCACCACGAGCCGCGCCGGGCAGGGCGCGCGCGATCGCCTCAAGAAGGAGTTCGAGGCCAAGCAGAAGAAGCTCGACGCCGCCCAGGAGGAGATCAAGAAGCTCCTCGCCCAGGGCCAGAACGAGACCAACGCGGAGAAGCGCGACGCGCTCGGCAAGCAGATCGAGGCGAAGACCCGCACCCTCCAGGAGCTCTACAAGAAGCTGCAGCGGGAGCTCGACGAGGCCGAGAAGGGCGCGACCCTCAAGCTCGTCAATCAGATCAAGGCGATGATCCCGAGCGTGGCGCAGTCGATGAAGCTCGCGGCCATCGCCGAGGGCGAGGGCCTCTACTTCGCCGACGCCGAGGTCGAGAAGGTCGACATCACCGCCGAGGTCATCAAGCGCCTCGACGCCAAGGCCAAGTAGCCTCCGGCCGTCCCGCCCCACTCACCGCCGCTTCTTCCGCGCCGCGCTCGTGCCCGCGCCCGCTCGCCGGCGCGCCGGCGGCTGCGGCGCCGGCGCGACGAGCACGCCCGCGACCAGGCGCGGGTCGATCGGCGGCTGCAGCCGCGCGAGGTCCTCGTCGAGCGGCGCGAGCCAGCGCGCGACCCACGCGCCGAGGACCGGCGGCGCCGGCGCCGCGGTCAGGCGCGCCGCGAGCGCGACCGCGAACTCGGCCGCGGCCGCGGGCGGGACGCGCCCGTCCGTGACGCGGGCGGCCCGGAACGCCTCGATGGCGGCGACCTCGAGCGGCGCCGGGTCGAGCGCGCCGCCGCCGAGGAACCGCACCGCCGCGGTGCGCACGAGATCGCCGAGGTGGATCTCGTCGGGCCGCGCGGGCGCGGCGCCGGCGAGGGTCACCGCGCCGAGCTGCGCGAGGTCCAGGCCGAGCCCCTCGTGCACCACCCGCGCCATCGCCGCCGCTTCCTCCAGGTAGAGGCTCAGGCGGCGGATGTCGACCACCGAGCGGATCGGCCGCAGGTCGGCGCCCGGCACCGGCGCCGGCGCCGCGCGGCCGCCGGCCGTGCTGCGCGCGCCCTCGTCATCGAGGAGGCTGGTGGTCATCGGCGGCCGGTGGCGCAGCGCGGCCACCACCTGCGCGTGGGGCGCCTCGAACAGGCTCGCGACCCCCGGCACCAGCGTGACCGGCATGTCGCGCACGAGGGTGTCGGCGAGCTGCTGCGCCTTGAGCGCGACGCTGACCCCGGCGCGGAAGACGCGGCCGAGCGCGATCGACCGGAGGGCCTCGGCGGCCGCCGCCGGGTCGCCGCGGCCGATCACCTCGAGCCCCACCGACAGGAACCCGTGGGCGCGCTCGAGCGAGCGCCGGGCCTGGTCGCCGTCGCTCGGCTCGACCCGGTCGGCGGAGAGGATCCGGTTGCAGAGCGTGAGCAGCGCCGCGCTGACCCGCGCGAGCTCCGCCGCGTCGGTGATCGTGGCCATCACCCGCGCGAAGAAGCTCTCGCCCGCCATGGCGTCGGCGACCGGCCCGGCGAGCGCCACGCTGGCGCCCTCCGGCAGCGCCGGATCGGCGGTGCCCTCGCCCGGGCGCACCTTGGCCGGATCGAGGAGGCGGTACACGTCGAGGGCCTCGTAGTAGTCGACGAAGCCCAGGTCCGCCATGCGGCCCGCGCGCCAGCGGTAGGCCATCTCCTCGAGCTGGCTGTCGATCTCCGCCCGCGACGTCTGCAGCAGGCGGCGCGCGTTGGTGATGTCGTGGCGGTAGAGGTCATCGAGCAGGCGCTCGATGCGCTTGCGCTCCTCGCCCTCGTCGGCGATGTCGATGAGGAAGAAGCGGTCGGGCGTGGGGTAGAGCGGCCGGTCGAGGTGCTCGGGCGCCTCCTCGAGCGAGAGGTCGTAGACGGTGGTGTGGGCGCGCAGGTAGCGGGCGACCAGCTCCACGTCGAGGCCGCGCAGCGACTGGCCCACCTTCTCGAAGCCGAGGTCGACGAGCGCCTCGATCCAGGGCTCCAGCCGCTCGAGGCGGATCTGGTCGCGCTCCCACACGTCGAGGTCGAGCAGGCCGCGGACCTGCTCCGGCGAGCACAGCTCGAGCAGCGCGCCCGCGTCCCCGAGCCCCACCTGCATGATCGCGTCGTAGATCTGCGCGACCGGCAGGGTCGGGACGCGCTTCTCGGCGTCGGGCAGCGAGATGAGCGCGTCCGCGCGCAGGCGCGTGCGGCCGCGGGCGATGGCCGCGCGCCACGGCGAGAGCTGCGTCGTGTCGGCGCCGCCCGCGTCCGGCGGGCTCCCCCGCGGTGACTCCGTCGCGCGCTTCGGCTCGTCCGGCATGCGGCGCAAGGTAACTCGCCGGCCGCACGAGTCAAGCGGTGCCGGTTTTGATTTCCGCCCGCCCCCACGCTACGTAAGCACCCATGGGGCGCGAGCCGGGAGTCGTCGCCATGGCGCGGGCGTGCCTGCGGGCGCAGCCCCGGCGACCGGGCGACCTGTGGCTCGCCGCCTGCTCCGGCGGGCCGGACTCGCTCGCGCTGCTCGCCGCGGCGGTCGACCTCGCGCCCGAGCTCGGCGTGCGGGTCGCGGCGGTGTACGTGGACCACGGCCTGCGCCCGGCGGCCGCCGCCGAGGCGGACTTCGTGCGCGCGACCGCGGCGCGGCTGGGCGTGCCCACGCTCACGCGCCGCGTGGACACGCGCGCGCGGGCGCAGCGGGACCACCGCTCGATCATGGAGGCCGCCCGCCTCGAGCGCTACGCCGCGCTCTGCGACGCGGCCGCCGCGAGCGGCGCCACCCGGGTGCTCCTCGGCCACACCGCCGACGACCAGGTCGAGACGATGGTGATGCGGCTCCTGCGCGGCACGGGGCTGCGCGGCCTCGCCGGCATCCCGGCCGAGCGCGACCGCTACGTCCGGCCGCTGCTCGACGTCAGCCGCGCGGCCATCGAGGAGTTCCTCGCCGCGCGCGAGCTCACGCCGGTGCGCGACCCGAGCAACGACGACCGCCGCTTCCTGCGGCCCTTCGTGCGCCACGATCTCCTGCCGCTGCTGCGCGGCCGGGTGCCCTCGCTCGACAGCCTGCTGCTCACGCTGCAGTCGCAGGCGCGGGCGGCGTGGGGGGTGATCGAGGCGAGCCTGGGCGAGGAGCCGGCGGGCGGGCAGCTCGCGGTCGCGTCGCTGCGGGCGGCGGCGCCCGCGGTGCGCGAGGCGCGGCTGGTGCGGGCGTTCCAGGAGGCCGGCGGCGCCGGGCTGTGCGCCTCCCACCTGAGCGCGCTCGACCGCCTGCTCGCGAGCACCGCCGGCACCCGCACGCTCGACCTGCCGAACGGGCTGCGGGCCGAGCGCCGCTACGCCACCCTGCGCTTCGTCCGCCAGGCGCCGGCCGCGACGCCGGCGCCGGTCGCGGTCCCGGGCCCAGGGCACTACACCGTGCTCGGCACCAGCTTCGATCTCGCGCTGTGCACCTCGACCGAAGGTCCGGAGCGGGACGACGCGTTCGCGGCGAGCTTCGACCCGGACGTCGTGCGGTTCCCGCTCACCCTGCGGCCGCCCCGACCGGGGGACCGGCTCCGGCCGCGCGGCTTCGGCCACCGGCGTAAGCTCTCGGACGTGCTGGCGGAGGCCCGGGTGCCGGCGCCCGAACGGCGGTGCCTGCCCCTGCTGGCGGACGAGGACGAGGTGCTGTTCGTCCCAGGGGTGCGGGCCTCCGAGCGCGGCCGGCCGCGGACCGGCGCGACCCGGGTGCTGCGGGTCCGGGCAGCGGAGCAAAAGAAACCGGCCGAGGTCGTTTGACTAGGTCCGATGGTGTGCAATAATGGCCCTACTGAACCCTTTGGCCCGCTCAAGCTTCCCACTCTCTACTGGAGCGCGCGCCACGGACAGGTGCAGGCCGGCGGGCGGTTAGCACGTCGGTGGCACACGAGGTGAGGTTTGCGGCAGTCGCACAAGACGATTTTGCTTTGGGTCCTCCTGATCCTGATGTTCGTGAGCATCTACAACCTGTTCACGAGCCAGGCGAAGGATGACGGCAAGCTCAAGTTCTCCCAGTTCCTCTCGGACGTCGAGAAGCAGCCGACTCGCTTCCGACAGGTCACCATCCGGCCGAAGGACCTGGCCCAGGGTGAGTATCTAGTCGAGACCCAGACCGGCCAGAAGCTCAAGAGTTACGGTATCATCGACGCCGACATCCTCGCCAAGCTGGACAAGGCGAAGATCTCCTACGACCTCGAGCCCAAGGACGACAGCTTCTGGCCGCAGCTCCTCGTCACGTGGCTCCCGATGTTCGTCCTCTTCATCATCTTCTTCATGTTCATGCGCCAGCTCCAGGCCGGGGGCGGCAAGGCCATGAGCTTCGGCAAGTCCAAGGCGCGGCTCCTCTCGGATCACCAGAACAAGGTCACCTTCGCCGACGTCGCCGGCATCGAGGAGGCGAAGGACGAGGTCGAGGAGATCATCGCCTTCCTCAAGGACCCCAAGAAGTTCACGCGCCTCGGCGGCCGCATCCCCAAGGGCGTGCTCATGATGGGCTCGCCCGGCACCGGCAAGACCCTGCTCGCGCGGGCCATCGCCGGCGAAGCGGGCGTCCCGTTCTTCTCCATCTCGGGCTCCGACTTCGTCGAGATGTTCGTCGGCGTCGGCGCCTCGCGCGTCCGCGACCTCTTCGAGCAGGGCAAGAAGAACGCCCCCTGCATCGTCTTCATCGACGAGATCGACGCCGTCGGCCGTCACCGCGGCGCCGGCCTCGGCGGCGGCCACGACGAGCGCGAGCAGACGCTGAACCAGCTCCTCGTCGAGATGGACGGCTTCGAGTCGAACGAGGGCGTCATCCTCATCGCGGCCACGAACCGCCCCGACGTCCTCGATCCGGCGCTGCTGCGGCCCGGCCGCTTCGACCGCCGCATCGTCGTGCCACGGCCCGACGTCATGGGCCGGCTCGGCATCCTCAAGGTCCACACCAAGAAGACGCCCCTCGATCCCCAGGTCGACCTCGAGACGGTCGCCAAGGGCACGCCGGGCTTCTCCGGCGCGGATCTCGAGAACCTCGTCAACGAGGCCGCCCTGTGCGCGGCCCGCAATGACAAGGACCGCCTCGAGCGCGACGACTTCGAGAACGCGAAGGACAAGGTGCTGATGGGCGCCGAGCGCCGCTCGATGATCATCAGCGACCGCGAGAAGAAGACCACCGCCGTTCACGAGGCGGGCCACACCCTCGTCGCCAAGATCCTCCCGGGCGCCGACCCGGTGCACAAGGTCAGCATCATCCCGCGCGGCCGCGCCCTCGGCGTGACGCAGCAGCTCCCGACCGAGGACCGCCTGAACCTGACCAAGGAGTTCGCGAACAACCAGATCGCGATCCTGATGGGCGGCCGCCTCGCCGAGGAGATCATCTTCGATCAGCAGACCACCGGCGCGGGCCAGGACATCGAGACCGCGACCGACCTCGCCCGCAAGATGGTGTGCGAGTGGGGCATGAGCGAGCGGCTGGGCCCGCTCACGTTCGGCAAGCGCGAGGAGCAGATCTTCCTCGGCCGCGAGATCGCGCAGCACCAGGACTACTCGGAGCAGACGGCCATCGAGATTGACGCCGAGGTGAAGCGCATCGTCATGGCGAACTACGAGCGGGCGAAGAAGATCCTGCTCGACAATCTCGACAAGCTGCGGCTCATCGCCGACGCGCTCCTGGTCCACGAGACGCTCGACGCCGAGGGCATCGACCTCGTCATGTCGGGCGGCGAGCTGCCGCTGAAGCGGCCCGAGGCCCTCGCGGCCCCGGCCGCCGGCCAGCTCAAGGCGGCGCGCAGCGAGAAGCGCCCCGGCTTCTTCACCCCGCACCCGGTGCCCGCCCTCAAGGAGGATCCCGAGAAGGCTTAGCGGAGCGGAGCACGCTGCGGTAAAGCCGCGCCTCTGTGTGGGCGCATGACCCCGGCCCGGCGCCGGGCCGGCCGAGGGGGAATGACAAGCGTCAAGAGGTGGACGGTCGACTACGTCGAGTCAGGTGCCCGCTCGCGCGGGGAGCGCGCGGTGAGGGGGAGGCTCGACGGCCCCCCGCTCGCTTGCGAGCGGGTTTCTGTCGACCCGTCGAGGGGGGGCGGGCAGAGCCCCCCCTGAAAGAGACGGGGAATGAAGAGGCGACCCCGCGACCACGTCCTGGAAGCCACCCGGGCCACCCCGCCCGGGCCGGCGACGTGGATCCCGGCGCCGATCCCCCTCCGCCACCTCACTCTCGACTGGTCCCGCACCTACCTCCTCGGCGTCCTCAACGTCACCCCGGACTCCTTCTCGGACGGCGGCCGCTACGCCGATCTCGACGCCGCGGTCGCCCACGGCCGCGCGCTGTGCGACGCCGGCGCGGACATCCTCGACCTCGGCGGCGAGTCCACGCGGCCGGGCGCGGCCCCGGTCTCCGCGGAGGAGGAGCTGGCGCGCGTGCTGCCGGTGCTCGAGCGCCTGCGCGCCGCGCTCGACGTCCCGATCTCCATCGACACGTACAAGGCCCGCGTGGCCGCGGCGGCGCTGCGCGCCGGGGCGGACCTCGTCAACGACGTCTCGGGCGGTCGCCTCGACCCGGAGCTGCTCGCCGTGTGCGGCGCCGCCGGCGCGCCGGTCATCCTCGGCCACCTGCGCGGCCGGCCGGCGACGATGCAGGAGGGCATCGCCTTCGGCGATCTCGTCGGCGAGATCGTGACGGAGCTGCGCGCCCAGGCCGAGGGCGCCGAGGCCGCGGGCGCCGTGCCGCTCGTCGACCCCGGCCTCGGCTTCGGCAAGGCGGCGGCGCACAACCTCGAGCTCATCCGCCGCCTGGGCGAGGTGCGGGCGGCGCTGCGGCGGCCGCTGTGCATCGGGCCGTCGCGCAAGGCCTTCCTCGGCGCGATCACGGGGCTGCCGCCGGACGCGCGGGCGATCCCGTCGGCGGCGGCGGCGGTGGCCTGCGTGCTCGGCGGGGCCGACCTCGTGCGCGTCCACGACGTCGCCGCGGTCCGGCCGGCGGTGCAGGTGGCCGACGCCATCCGGCGCGGGCAGCCCGGCGGGGGAGGGCGCTGATGCCGCTCACCGCGGGCCTCCTGAGCCGCATCACGATCCGCGACGGCCTCGTCGCCGCGGTCGACATCGCCATCGTCTACTACCTCATCTACCGCACGCTGCTCCTCATCAAGGGGACGCGCGCGGCGCAGATGCTCCTCGGCCTCTTCCTCATCGGCGCGGGCTTCTTCGCCGCCAAGCAGTTCGAGCTGACCACCCTGTCGTGGCTGCTCGACAACTTCATCAACTACTTCATCATCGTCATCATCGTCGTGTTCCAGCACGACATCCGCCGCGGCCTGATGCGCGTCGGCACCATCTTCTCGGGGCGCCGGCAGTATCAGGAGACCTTCGTCTTCGAGGAGGTCATCAAGGCGGCGGAGCAGCTCGCCCGCGGGCGCGTCGGCGGCCTCATCGTCTTCGAGCGCGAGGCGGACCTCACCGAGTTCATCGAGCCCGGCGTCGCGCTCGACGCGCAGGTGTCGCAGGAGCTGCTCGTCTCGCTCTTCCTGCCCGAGGCGCAGAACGTGTGCCACGACGGCGCCGTGATCATCAAGAACCTGCGCGTGCAGCAGGCCGGCGCGGTGCTGCCGCTCTCGGCCAACCCGAAGCTCGACAAGCAGCTCGGCACGCGCCACCGCGCCGCCATCGGCATCACCGAGGAGACCGACGCCGTCGTCGTGGTGGTGAGCGAGGAGCGCGGCCAGGTCAGCCTCTGCTTCCACGGCAACATCGCCCGCGACCTCTCGGGCGCCACGCTGCGCAAGGCGCTCCTCGGCCTGTTCCAGAAGGAGAAGCGCCGCCGCGGCCCCGGCGGCCACGCCACGCCGCAGCCCCCGGTCGACTTCGCCCCCGGGGTCGTCGCGGGCGGGACGCCCGGCGAGCCCGCCGCCGCCGACGACGCGCCGCCGCCGGAGCCGCCCGCCGCCGAGCCCGCGCCCGCCGCGGGCGCCGCCGGGTCCGAGACGGCCCACGCCGACGTCGCCCCCGGGGACGCTCCCCGCCTGCCGGAGGCCTGACGGTGCGCCAGCTCCTCAGGCGGCTCTTCCTCGACAACCTGGCCCTCAAGGTGCTCTCGCTGAGCCTGGCCGTGACGCTCTTCGTGCTGGTCAAGGGCGAGCGGGACGCCCAGACCGGCGGCTTCGTGAAGGTCATCTACAGCTACCCCGCGGATCGCGTGCTCATGACCGACCCGCCCGACCGCGTGCGCCTCTCGGTGCGCGGCCCGTGGAGCCGCATCAACCGCTTCGACGAGCACGAGCTCGACCCCATCCGCGTCGACCTCGGCACGGCGGCGTCCGGCGAGTTCAAGTTCCAGGACGACATGGTGAAGCTGCCCCAGGGCCTGCGGGTGGCGTCCTTCAACCCGGTGTCCGTGCGGCTGGAGTTCGAGCCGCGGGTCACGCGCTCGGTGCCGGTGACGCCCACGCTCGAGGGGACGCCCGCGCCCGGCTACCGCATCGAGGGGACCGACGTGGATCCGACGGCCGTCTCCCTCACCGGCGCGCAGAGCCTGCTCGACAGCCTGAGCCACCTGGGCACGGAGCTGGTGCGGGTGCAGGGCGCCCACGGCACCGTGGTACGCGCGGTGGAGCTGGCGCAGCTGCCGCGCCACGTCGAGCTCGTCGACGATAGCCGCGTCCGCGTGACCGTGCGCATCGTACCTGAGATGGGTGAGATCATGGTGCCCAGAGTACCGGTCGCCGCCGTCGGCGGGCCGCCGCCGGCGCGCATCGAGCCGCCGGCGGTCGACGTCATCGTGCGCGGCCCGCGCGTGGCCCTCGACGCCCTGTCGAGCGACACCGTGGCCGCGAGCGTCGACGTGCGCGAGATGAACGAGCGCCCGCAGGGCTCCTATCTGCGGCCGATCACCATCGGGGGTCTGGGCAAGGGGCTCACCGCGCAGGCGCGGCCCGCCTCGGTCCGCGTGACGCTGGCGCGCCGGCCGCACTAGCGCCTCGACGGAGAGGCCGGGTTTGCCTACACTGAGGCGTTCCGAGGAGAGCCGACGACGCATGGGACAAGAACGGGTTCTGACGCGCAAGATCTTCGGTACCGACGGCGTGCGCGGGGTCGCGAACATCGACCCCATGACCACCGAGGTCTCGATGCAGCTCGGCCGGGCGGTGGCCTTCCTCTTCGGCCAGTCGGGGCGGCGCGGCCGCATCGTGATCGGCAAGGACACGCGGCTCTCGGGCTACATGTTCGAGACGGCGCTCTCGGCCGGCATCTGCTCGATGGGCGCCGACGTGCTGCTGTGCGGCCCGCTGCCCACGCCGGGCATCGCCTACATCACCTCGACCATGCGCGCCGACGCCGGGGTCGTCATCAGCGCGAGCCACAACCCCTACCAGGACAACGGCATCAAGATCTTCGCCCGCGACGGCTTCAAGCTGCCCGACGACGTGGAGGCCGAGATCGAGCGGCTGATGACCTCGCGCGAGCTCGACCTGCGCCGGCCGCCGGCGAGCGACGTCGGCAAGGCCACCCGCATCGACGACGCCCGCGGCCGCTACGTGGTCTTCCTGAAGGCCGTCTTCCCGCGCGAGCGCACGCTCGACGGCATCAAGATCGTCGTCGACTGCGCCCACGGCGCCGCCTACCGGGTGGCCCCGGCGGTCTTCCAGGAGCTGGGCGCGACGGTGTACCCCATCGGCGTCAAGCCCGACGGCCGCAACATCAACCTGCGCGCCGGCGCCCTGCACCCCGAGCACATGTGCGCCGCGGTCAAGAAGCACAAGGCCGACCTCGGCATCGCGCTCGACGGCGACGCCGACCGCGTCATCATCAGCGACGAGCGCGGCGAGGTCGTCGACGGCGACGTGATCATGGCGATGGTCGCCGCGCGGATGCTCGAGCAGAAGACGCTGCGCAAGAAGACCGTCGTCGCCACGGTGATGTCGAACCTCGGCCTCGAGCGTTGCCTCGAGGCCCGCGGCGGCCACCTCCTGCGCACCGCGGTCGGCGACCGCTACGTCGTCGAGGAGATGCGTCGCGGCGGCTACAACTTCGGCGGCGAGCAATCGGGCCACCTCATCTTCCTCGATCACATGACCACCGGCGACGGCATCTGCGCCGGGCTGAACGTGCTCAAGATCATGGTGGAGGAGGGCGAGAAGCTCTCGACGCTCTCGCGCCTCATGCAGCGCTACCCGCAGGTGCTCGTCAACATCACCGTCCGCGACAAGCGGCCCCTCGAGCAGCTCCCCGAGGTCGTGAAGCTCATCCAGAAGGTCGAGCGCACCCTGGGCAAGGAGGGCCGCGTCCTGGTCCGCTACTCCGGCACCGAGCCCAAGGTCCGGGTCATGGTCGAGGGCCCCGAGCAGCGCCAGATCAAGGGCTACGCGGACGACATCGCCCGCGCCCTGGAGCGCGCCTGCGGCGGCGTCGCGGCGTAGCCGACCCCGGTTTCGGCGCTTTCGCTCTTGACATGCCCGCGTGCTTTGATAGAAATAACGCCGCGCAAGGCACTCGGGGATCGTCCAATGGCAGGACGGCGGACTCTGGATCCGTCTATCTAGGTTCGAATCCTAGTCCCCGAACCGGCACCACGCCGGCCCCATAGTCTAGTGGTTAGGACGTCGGCCTCTCACGCCGAAAACTCGGGTTCGAATCCCGATGGGGTCACCAGCAGCGGAGATTGAGCCTCAAGGCCTCGGGTCTTGGGGCTTTTTTTTGGCCGCGGGGAGGAGGGGTGAGGCCGCTTCACTCCGCGGCGTGGCCGAAGTAGCCATTCGGGGTGTTCGGCCCGGTCAGCGTGCTCGACGGGCTTGGTCAGCCACACTGCCCCGGGACGCCGCCTCCGCCGCAGGTCGCCGGGGCCGTGCAGCCGCCGCACTGGAGGAGGCCGCCGCACCCGTCCCCGGCCGGACCGCAGCCGATCGCGAGCGAGTCGCACGTGGCCGGGACGCACGGGGAGCCGCAGCGGCCCGGCTGCCCGCCGCCGCCGCAGCGCTGATTCGCCGGGCACGCGCCGCAGTCGAGGACCGCGCCGCAGCCGTCGCCGGCGGGGCCGCACTCCACCCCGACCGCGGCGCAGGTGGCGGGGACGCAGAGCGCCGCGCCGCAGACGCCGGGCGTGCCGCCGCCGCCGCACGTCTCGGGCGACTGGCAGGTGCCGCACGCGAGGAGCCCGCCGCAGCCGTCGCCGGCCGGGCCGCAGTCGACGCCCTGCTCGGCGCAGGTCACGGGCGCGCAGCTCGCGAGGTCGTAGCCGCACTGGCCGGGCACGCCGCCGCCCCCGCACGTCTGACCTGGCGGGCACCCGCCGCACTCGAGGAGGCCGCCGCAGCCGTCGCCGGCTGGGCCGCACCCGATCCCCTGGCTCGCGCAGGTGACGGGCGTGCACGATGGTTGCCCGCACTGGCCGGGCTGCCCGCCGCCGCCGCAGCTCTGACCGTGCGGGCACCCGCCGCACTGGAGGAGGCCGCCGCAGCCGTCGCCGGCCGGGCCGCACTGGACGCCCTGCGCCGGACACGTGACGGGGTTGCAGAGCCCGCCGCCGCAGACGCTCGGCTGCCCGCCGCCGCCGCAGGTCTGGGGCGGGGGGCACGGGCCGCAGGCGAGCTGGTTGCCGCAGCCGTCGCCGGCCGGGCCGCAGTTGAAGCCCTGCTGGGCGCAGGTCACGGGGACGCAGGTCGGCGGCGGTGGCGGGGTGGTCGGCGTGATGCAGGCCCCGAGATCGAAGATCATGAACTCGAGCAGCTTCTCCTGGGCGGTCATCGCGCCCGCCGGGCACTCGGCGGGGAAGGTCATGCCGGTCGCGCTCGTGGCGTTCTCGACGTGGAAATCGTCGAAGAGGACGCGCCCGCACTGGCTCGCCGGCTGGTTGCCGACGGGGGTCTCGAAGGTGTAGTGCATCGGCCACGTGAAGGTCGGCATCGCGCCGCCCACGGTCATCCACAGGAGCGAGGGCGCGACCACGTTGGTGAAATCGGTGCGGAGCGTGTTGAGGGGGATCTGCGCGTAGGAGGTCGCACCGCCGACGATCTGTAGCCACTGGGCGAGCGCGTGGCCGCGGGGGAAGGAGGTGTTGATGTACCCCGTCTGGTCGGCCACCGTGCCATTGCCCGGGGTCCATGCGGCGGTGCCGAGGAAGGGATTGGTCGCGGTGTTCGGCGTCGGGTTGATGAACCACACGTAGCTGTAGTGCGTGGCGAAGACACGCCCGCCCGCGTTGGCGTAGTTGATGACGACCTGCTGCTGGGCGGCGGTCTTGGTGTAGGAGGCGCCCTGGCAGGGGAAGAACACCATGTCGTACTGATTGATCTCGGCCTGTGACCCCCAGAGCTGGGACGCGGACGGCGTGCTCGCCGAGGCCTGCGCGCCCGCGGCCCCTTCTCCACGATAGAACCGGATGCGTCCGCTCCCGCCCTGCGTGGCCGGGTCGCTGAACTCGCTCGCCTGGATGCCCAGCTTGAGCAGCGCGCACTCCATGACGTCGACCTGTCCCGTGGAGATGGCCATCAGCGGGATGTTGTCGGCCGGGTCGAACTCCGTCTGCGTCGCGGGCATGCGGGTCTGGAGCGCGGTGAGCGCCGTGTTGGTGCAGGCGGGGACGGCCGGGATGGTGATCTTGCGGCGCCAGCGGCCGAGCTGGATGACCAGCGGGATGTTGGTGCCGACCGGGACGTTCTGCAGCACGAAGGTGCCGTCCGGCCCGCTGTGGGTGCTCACGAGCGGCGCGCCGCTGACCTCGGAGCCGCACTGGCCGCAGTGCACGCCGGGCGTGAACGCCGTCACGCCGTAGCTCGGCGCGGGGCCGCCGTTCGGCACGTAGACGGCGGCGTCGTAGAGCGGATCGGCGCCGTTGGGGGCGTAGACGGTGCCCGAGACGGTGGTCGTGACGCGGGTCCCGGGGCAGGTCTGCTGCAGGAGACAGAGGCCGGTGCAGCTCGACGGGGCGCCGACCGGTCCGCAGACGCCGGGCGTGCCGCCGCCGCCACAGATCCGCGGGGCCAGGCAGGTGCCGCACTGGAGCAGGCCGCCGCAGCCGTCACCGGCCGGGCCGCAGTCGAGCCCGAGCTGGGCGCAGGTCCTCGGGACGCAGTTGTTGTGGCCGCCGCAGACGCCGGGCATGCCGCCGCCGCCGCAGGTCTGCGGCGCCGTGCAGCCGCCGCAGTCGAGCTGGCCACCGCAGCCGTCGCCCGCCGGGCCGCAGTCGAGGCCCTGCTGCGCGCAGGTGCGCGCCACGCAGCCGGAGTTGCCGCCGCAGACGCCGGGCAGGCCGCTGCCGCCGCAGGTCTGCGGCGCCGTGCACGCGCCGCAGTCGAGCTGGCCACCGCAGCCGTCGCCGGCGGGGCCGCAGTCGAACCCCTGCCCGGCGCAGGTCCGCGGGACGCACGGGGAGCCGCCATCGACCGGGACGGGCTCACCGCAGACGCCCGGGGTGCCGCCGCCGCCGCAGATCGCGGGCGCCGCGCAGGGGCCGCACGGCAGCAGGCCGCCGCAGCCGTCGCCCGCCGGGCCGCAGGAGATCCCCTGCTGGGCGCAGGTGCGCGCGACGCAGCCCGCGTTGCCGCCGCACACGCTCGGGGTGCCCCCGCCGCCGCAGGTCGCGGGCGCCGCGCAGAGGCCGCACTGCACGAGCCCGCCGCAGCCGTCGCTCACGGGGCCGCAGTCGGCGCCCCAGTCGGCGCAGCCCCGCGGCACGCAGCCGCTGCCCCCGCCGCACACGCTCGGGGTGCCGCCGCCCCCGCAGGTCGCGGGCGCGGCGCAGCTCCCGCAGTGGATGAGGCCGCCGCAGCCGTCGCCCATGGGGCCGCAGGTGGCGCCGAGCCCGGCGCAGGTCTTCGGGACGCAGCGGAAGTAGCTCGCCGGGGGCCCGTCGGGGGACGGCGTGGCGTCGCTCGCCGGGGCGTCGCCCGGCCCGCCGTCCGGGGGCGCCCCGTCACCGGCAGCGCCGTCGGTGCCACTGGCGCCGTCGTCGGGGCGCGTGCCGTCGAGCGGCGCGGCCTCGAGCGCGTCCTGGCCGGGACCGTCGCTGGTCGCCGCGTCGCGCACGGCGCCGTCGCTCGCGGCCATCGCCTCGGGCCGCCCCGCGTCCGTGGCGGCGGCGGTGGTGCCGCCGCAGCCGGCGGCGCCGAGCGCCGCCGCGACGACCACGGCGCCGAGGAGGAGGGCCGTGCCGCGCCCCCCGCGGCCACCGTTCACGCCGGGCCGCGGGGCCGCGTCGCCGCGCCCGTGGCGCCGGCGCGCGCGGGCCAGCACGGCGCCGAGGACCGCGATCAGGGCCAGGCCTCCGCCCGGGCCCGGCGCCGCCGCCAGCCGGCAGCCACAGCCGCCGGCGTGAGCGCCGCCGCCGGAGCCGGCGTCGCCGCCGGCCGCGGCGTCGTCACCGCCGGCGGCGCCGTCGTCAGCGCCCGCCGCGTCGCCGCCCGCGCCGCCGTCGCTCGCGGCGCCGCCGTCGCTCGCGGTGCCGCCATCGCTCGCGGCGCCGCCGTCGCTCGCGGCGCCGCCGTCGGCCGGCGGCGCGCTCTCGCACGTCCCGAGGCTGCCGTCGACCGAGGTGCACACGAGCGGCGCGGGGCAGCCGTTGCCGCCCGTGCCGCGGCAGCCGGCCGCGCAGGCGCGCTGGCTGGCGTCGCACACCCGCCCCGAGGTCGAGCCGCCGCAGTCCCCGTCGGCCGTGCAGCCGCACGTGCCGCCGGCGAGGCAGACGCCGCCGCGGTCGCCCACGGCGCAGCCCTGGGTCCTTTGGGGCGTGCACTCGACGCAGTGGTAGGCCGCGTCGCAGATGAGACCGCCGCAGTCGGGGTCGTTGACGCACTGCACGCAGACGTGCGGCTGGTCGATCGTGTCGCAGACCGGGGTCGGGGCCGCGCAGTCGGCGTCGAGGTTGCACGGCTCGCTCGTGCAGGCGCCGACCGTGCCGTCGGTGACGCTGCAGTACTCGCCGGTCGCGCAGTGATCGAGCCCGCCGACGACGCGGCAGCCGCCCGCGCACACGCCGCTCGTCACCGTGGACTGGTCGCAGTAGCTGCCGCTGGCGCAGTCCGCGTCCGCGCGGCACCCGCACGACGCGAACGCCGGGACGCAGGCCGGGGTCGCCGGGAGCGCGGCGCAGAGGCGGTCGTTGAGCGACGAGCACACCGCGCACTGGCCCGCGCGCGGGCTCCCGGCGGGCTGGCAGGCGGGGAGCGCGCTCGTGGGGCACGCCCGCGGCCCCGGGTTCGTGGCCGCGAAGTCGTTGCCGCACGGGAAGCAGCGCGCGGCGACCGGATCGCACACCGGGGTGGCCGCGGCGCAGTCGGCGCTCGTCACGCACTCCACGCAGACGTTCGCCGCGCCGCACACGGCCGTCGCGCCGCCGCAGTCGGCGCTCGTCAGGCAGCCGACGCAGAGGTTCGCGACCGCGTCGCACCTCGGCGCGGCCGAGCTCGGGCAATCCGCGTCGATGACGCACGGCGCGCAGCTCCCGGCCTTCAGGCCGCTGGGCACGCACGCGGGGCCGCCCGGGCTCCCCGCGCAGTCGGCGTTCGCCGCGCAGGGCTGGCAGCTGTGGGTCGCGGGGTCGCACCGCGGGCTCGTGCCGGCGCAGTCGCTGTTGAACTCGCAGCCCACGCACGTGCCGGTCGGGTAGTCGCAGATCGCCATCGACCCGATGCACCGGGCGGCGTTGCTGGGGCTGCACTGGCCGCAGGCGCCCCACACCTCGCAGGCCGGAGTCGCGCCGCCGCAGTCGGTGTCGCTGGCGCAGGGCTTACAGAGGCCAGCCTTGCAGAGCGGCGTGTTGCCGCCGCAGTCGGCGCCCGAGAGGCACTGGGCGCACGTGTTGCTGGCGAGGCTGCAGCGGGGGCTCGCGGGCGGGCAGTTGGCGTCGGCGACGCAGACGACGCACCGGCCCAGGTTCGCGCTGCCCGCGAGGGTGTCGCACTGCGGCGTGGCGCCGCCGCAGTCGGCGTTGCCCGCGCAGGCGCGGCAGGTGAGCGTCGCGCGGTCGCAGATCGGCGTCGCGCCCGCGCAGTCCGCGTTCGCCAGGCAGCCGACGCACGTGTTGACCGGCACGTCGCAGACCGGGGTGGCCCCGGCGCAGGCGGTGTGGTTCGTCGCGGAGCAGACCGTGCAGATGCCGCTCGCCCCGCAGGCCGGAGTCGCCCCGCCGCACGCGGCGTCGCCCTCGCAGGCGCACGGCACGCCGTCGGTGCTGAGCGCGAGCTCGAGGACGTCATGCTCGTTGATCTGGGTGGTGGTCCCGGTCGCGGAGGTGAAGCCCACGTACATCGACGTCCCGATCTGGGTGAAGAGATTGAGGGCGCGCGAGAGGATCGCCGTCCCGGGCCTGGTCGCGGTCTGCGAGAGGTAGATGTTGATGGTGTGACCCACGGCGTCGTAGTCCACCCAGGCGTTCAGGACGCCGGCGCCGGCCATGGTGAACCCCGGCGTCGCGGTCGCCGTGTGGGTGGTGGAGCCGTTGAGCATGAGCCCCACGTGGTTGGCGTTCGGGTCCGTGGCGCCGTTCTTGTAGGTGTCGAGCTCGATCACCACGCTCGGGGTGATGCCGCTGTAGCCGAGGTTGCCCGCGGTCCCGCCGAGCGCCGTCGCGGCCGCGGCGCTGTTCTGGAGCACGAACGCGAGGCCGTCGCCGCCCGTCGCGGCCGGCCCCATCTGGACGCGGAAGAACGCGTGAAACGAGGTGGTGGCGCTGAGCGCGACGGGCGCCGTGAGGAAGGCCGAGCTCGCCTCGTTGGGCGTCGCCGTCGTGAGGCGGATCACCGCGTTCTGGGCCTCGAACGCGTTCCCGTTGTAGGTGAACGTGGTGTCCGCTGCGGTGAAGCTGCAGTAGCTCAGCGTCAGGCCCCGCGCCGCGGGCGGCGTGAGCACGGTCAGGCAGAACGCGAGGACACACAGGACGATGCGCGGGGCATTCGACATCTCGGTCTCCAGTCTCGCCTGATACGGGGGGGCGCCGGGCCTGCGCACACGCGCGGCCGGACTTTTGCGCGAGCATCGGCGACGTGTCAATCCCGGGCGGCCCCGCGCTGTTGACGCCGCGCGACACTTCGTGGAACCGTGGCAGGATGAGGCCCCTGGCTGGTCGCGCTCGCGCTGCTCCTCTCGGCCCCGGCCGCCCGCGCGGACACGTTCGCCGCCGGGTCCCTCATCATCCCGATGGATACGGCGTACCAGGACGCCGGCATGCTCAAGGCCTGCGGCCTGTGACGCGCCCCCGCGACGGAGGCCCGACTCACAACCCGGGAGGCGACGCGCGATGCGAGCTCACACCACAGGTCTCCTGATTGCCGCCTCCTTGCTGGCCTGGTGCTGGTGCGGGTGCGACGTCGCCGCGAGCGGCGCCGCGTCGCCGCCCGATGGCGCGGCCGCCGACGGCGCGTCCCCGGATGGCGGCGGACCGCCCGGGGCGCTGAGCGTGTGGACGCAGGGCGCGGGGCGGAAGGTCCAGCCCACCACCGCCGCGGGCGCGGGCGGGTCGGTGGCGGTCGCGACGTGCCGCGACGCGACCGCCTCCGCCCAGGTCATCGTGCGCGCCAACGGCGGCTCCCTGAGCGGCGTGCTGGCGGAGGTCGCGGGCGATCTGACCGACGGCCACGGTCACACGCTGAGCCGGGAGCACGTGTCGCTCTTCCGCGCGCTGTTCATCGACTTCACCGCGGTCGCTGCGCACGGCGGCAACCTCCCGGCGCCCGCGAGCTCGCCGACGGGCGACGGCGAGATCCCCGACCCGCTGCTCCCGCTCGTCGATCCCTTCACCGGCGCCAACGCGGGCCAGCCGTTCGCCGTCGCCAGCGACCGGAACCAGCCCCTGTTCCTCGACGTGTACGTCCCCGGAGGGACGGTCGCGGGCACATACCAGGGGGCCATCCGCGTGACGGCTGACGGCGGCCTCGCCGCGGCGGTGCCCCTGGCGGTCACGGTGTGGGACCTCGATCTCCCGGACATGCGGGCGGTCACGACCCACTTCAAGATGTCGACGAACGACCTGATCCAGTTCCACCGCGGTCTCTCCGCCTGCTCCGGCGACAGCTGCTGGATGGACTGGAACGACCAGGCCCGCACGGTGGTGAAGCGCTACGAGGAGCTCGCGCACAGCCACCGGATCGACACGGGCCAGGAGTTCGTGCCGGACGTCGGCAATGGGTGTGCCCCGCCCACGGACTGGTCGGCCTTCGATGCCGCGATGGCGCCGTACCTGGACGGCAGCTACTGGCGCGATGGGGTCCCCAGCAGCCGCCTGCCGACGCCCTTCGCTCCGGGCGTCACGTGGGGGCTGGAGGCGACCTGCACCCAGGCGCAGTACACCGCGCTCGCGGCCGCGTGGGCGGCGCACCTCAAGGCCCGCGGCTGGTTCGAGCGCGCGATCGTCTACGCGTACGACGAACCGCCGCCCGAGGCCTACCCCCAGATTGCGCTGCACTCGTCCTGGCTCCAGAGCGGCGATCCGGACTGGCTGGCGCACGTCATGGACACGACGACCCCGACGCCGACCGACGTGGCGACGTTGAACCCGGCGCTCGGCACCTACTGCGTCGCGCTGGCCTGGTACGACGACTGGAACGACCACGGGCCGCTGTACGGACGGCAGGAGTGGCCGTCGCTGTTCGCGCTCGGGAAGCAGCTCTGGTTCTGCGAGAGCAACGCGCAGGACGCGCCCTACGTGACCTTCGCGAGCAACACGCTGGATGGGCTCGAGCCGACCATCATGATGTGGGGGGCGTGGTTCGAGCACGCGACCGGCTTCCTGTACTGGGACATCGCCGCGTGGGGCGTGGACGATCCGTACGGGCCCGCGATCGCCTGGGGCAAGACCGGCGACGGCGTGTTGATCTACCCCGGGAACCACGACGGGCTGGCCGCGCCGACGGGGTCGCCGGCGGGCGTGAGCATCGACGGGCCGCTGCCGTCGTACCGTCTGAAGATGGTCCGCGCCGGCCTGCAGGACTGGGCGCTGTTCCAC
>DASXVK010000212.1:0-5861 GCA_036504295.1 Polyangia bacterium | reverse complement strand
ACGCGGATGCCGAACCCGCGCGCGCCCGCCGAGAGAGCGCGCTCGTCGTCGGCCTCGACGAGGAGGTGCACGTGGTCGTCCTGGACCGAGAAGTGGACGACGCGACAGTCGGGGCGGTGCGCTACGGCCGTGATGACCTCGAGCACCACCGCGAAGAGCCGCCGCGTGCGCAGGCTGGAGAGCCCGGGGCGCGCGCGGAACGTGAGGTGCACGGGATGCCGCGCGAGGTGCTCGGGCCGGCCGCGGTGCCACACGCGTGGCCGCGGGCCCCGCGGCCGCCCCGCCCCGGGCCGCTTGCCGCCCCAGGTGCGCGGCGCCGGCAGCGAGAGCTGCCGCGGCTTCCGGCGGGCGCGGCGCGATCTAGGCGGGGCGTCGACGGCGCGGCGGGGCGAGGTGGCCTTCGGTAAGGAAGGGCGGCTCGGCATTACTATAGCCATAATCATGGTCGGAGTCGGCGTCAAGGGGCGGCTCGCATCCACCGGCGCGGGACGCGCCGGGCCGGTCGCGCCGCCGCGCGCGGGGATGCGGGCGCGTATGCGGTTGCTTTACAATCAACCCCGGTGGGCTCGCGCCGGGCCTGGCGCGGCTTGCGCGGGACATCGTCGGCGCTGCGGGACGGGGTGGGTTGCGGCGGCGAAGGGCGGCTCGGCAGTACTATAGCCATAATCATGTTGGCTCGCCGTCAAGGGGCGGCTCGCATCTGCAGGCCCGCGCACGCCTCGGCAAAAGCTGGGATTCGCTTCGGCAGTTGTGACAAAATCGACCCCCGTGGGGGCCACGAAGAGTTGCCATCACGGAGCTGCAGGTCCGGGTGCCCGGCCAACCAGTCTGTGGCGCAAGGTTACCATCGGCTTGTCCGCGATCGCGCTGACGCTCGGTCTCGTGACCGCGTGGTATCGCGTTCCCGTCGGAGGTGGCGTCCGAATTAGCGGCGACTGCTTCTTCGAGCGGCCTGGGCAAGCCATGCCCTACGCAGGCCATCTGGTCCGGTACTCGTTCGAACGCGTGTTGGGCAATCGTCTGATGGTGGTCTCTCGCGATTGGGGCCGCATCGAACGCGTCTTCTTCCTTGATGACCGCCGGATCCATCGCTACTTCGGCAGAAGCCTGGACGACATGACGCGGGCAGGCGTGCGACCTCATGCCGAGCTGGCGGTCGTGCCGCTACTCTGTGGCGATTACAGAATCCGGCGCGTCGTGGCCGTCCGTTGGGCGAAAGGATTCCCTCTGATTTCCAAGTAGCTGAGCGAGCCGGTCACTGAGCCGCCCGAGCGCGCGCGGCTCGGGTCTCTCGCGCCTCGTCCCGCCCCCTCAGTGCGCGGCCGCGCTGCGCGTCCAGCGGGCGTAGGCGCGCCGGCAGTAGGCGAGCCGCGCCGCGGGGGTCGGGTAGCGGCGCCGGAACCACGCGATGAGCGCGCGCATCTCCTCCCGCTCCGCCTCGGTCGGCGGCCGCGCGAGCCGGGCCTCGATCTCCTCGTCCGAGAGGCGGCGGTCCGCGCGGTCGCGCAGGCGGGCGCGGAGCGCCTCTGTCGGGGGGCGCACCAGCGCGGTCACGGCGCCTCCTCGGCCTGCAGGACCCGCAGGAGCTGGATGTCCTCCAGGTCCTTCGGCCGCCCCGCGAGCCGCTTCAGCGCGATGAGGTCCACGATACGCGGCACCGCGACCGACGCACCAGTCGCCACCTCGAGGAAGTCGTAGTCCGCCGTCAACACGGGGATCCCGAGCGCGACGAGGGCGCGCCGGCCGATGAGGAGCGCCCGCACCCCGGCGCGGGCGAGCGCCCTGGCGCTACCGCTTGTGCTTCTTCCCCTTGAGCTGCTCGGCCGCGCCCTTGACCCGTTCGGCCGCGCCCTTCACGGCGCCCTTGGCGGCGTCCTTGGTGCGGTCGACCATGGCCGCGCCGGCGCCGGCGACGATGTTGCCGGGCGGGGTGTCCGGGGCGCGGGGGTGCGGGTGCGTCGGGGCGACCTTCTTCGCCTGCTGGAGCTTGTCGCCGATCTGGTCGAGCTGCGCCGGAGTGAGCTGATCGGCCAGCATCGGCAGGATCTCCGACTCCTCCTCCTCGACGTGGTGGCGCACGTTCTGGATGAGGACGTTCACCTTCGCGTCGTAACGCTCGTCGGTGGGCTTCATGTCCTCGATCTCGTCGAGCTCCCACTTGACGACGTGGTGCTCCTCGAGCGCCTGCAGGACCTCGTCGTTCTCCGCCGGGATCGCGTCGCGGACCGCGGGGTAGAGGACCTGCTCCTCGATGGCGGAGTGGACCGAGAGCTCCTTCACGAGCTGGGTGACGATCTGCTGCTTCTGCTCGGGCGAACGTCCGTCGAGGTTCTCGAACTGCTTGAAGAGATTCTCGACGATGCGATGGTCGTTCTTGATGATGGTGATGGCATCCATGCGGGGTCTGATGCGCGCATGGCGGACCCCGTCTCCGCCCTGAGAATCAGGCCGGGTCAGGCGGCGATGACGAGGGCGGGCCGGCGCGCCGGGCGCGCCGCGGCGGGCGCGGCGTAGGTGAAGAAGCGGTGCATGGGGTAGGTCCAGGAGAAGAACGCGATGGTCCCGGCGATCGCCCACCCGACCTGGTAGGGCAGGCCGAGGCCCTGGACGAACAGCCACAGCATCGCCGTGCCGAGGCCCATGCCCCCGGCGGTCACCGCGGCGTGGCGCAGGAACTGGGGCAGGGCGCTCCCGGCCGTGGCGCGGAACGTCCAGCGGCGGTTGAGCAGAAAGTTGATCACGAAGTACACCGCCCCGGCCGCGACCGCGCCCAGGAGGTAGAAGACGTGGAGCACGGAGACCAGGATCGTGAGCAGCGTGAACTCGACGGCGACGCCGGCGAACGACGAGGCCGCGCAGCGCAGCAGGGTCGCGAGGCCGCGACGGGGTTGGTGGGTTGACACGTGGGACTGCGCCTCGACCATGAACCGCTCGCCACCTCTCTCCGGCACTCCCCCCTCAGTCGGCGCAGCGCCGGTTGCGTTACGCCGTCATTACGTTAGTCGAGAGAACGCGAGCGAAAGTTGCAGACGGCGGGAGGACGCGTGCGCGGGATCCTGCCTCGCCCACGAGGAGAACGGCATGGTGGGCGAGGTGATCGTGACGCCCTAGTAGTGGTACCAGGCGCCGCCCTGGGGCTCGTAGAACTCCCACCAGCCGCCGTACCAGTAGACCCAGCGGCCCTCGTGGAACTGCCGGGCGCAGCCGCACCCCTCGGAGTGGAAGTGGGCGTCGTGCGCGGTGATGATCGCCGCGGTGGTGAGGATGGCGGCGCCGACGGCGGCGGCCTGCACCGCGCTGCCGAGCATGTGGCCCGCCAGGTGCCCGTGGAAGTGGCCGGCGTGCCCCAGGCAGCCGGCGTTGAAGGTGGCGAGCCCGAGGAATGCACCCAGGATAGCGAGTCTCTTCATGGCCTTGTTGCCCTCCCGACGACGCGGCTTGAAGCAAGCGGTGGGCCAGGCTCCCACCTCGTGATCACAGCCAGTTAGGCGTTCCCGCGCGGGTCGGCGGGCGTGACCAGGCGTTCACGGTGTGACATTCCGGATACACCGCCGGGGCGGTCAGAACTCGAGGTGCTCGAGCCGACGGCGCGCGGCGAGCAGGGCGAGCGCGATGATCGCGGCGCTCGCGACCGCGAGGGCGGCCAGGGGCAAGAGGGCGGCGGCCAGCGGGACCCGCTGCCGCCCGAGCTGGGCGAGCATCGCGGGCGCGCTCAACGCCAGCCCGAGCAGCACGTAACAGAACGACACGGCCATGTAGAGGAGGCCGGCGGGTGAGAGGGCCATCCGCACCGGGTCGCTCTCGGGCGGCCGGTACTGGCGCAGACCCAGCGCGAGCGCGACCGGGTGGAGCACGAGCCCGTAGAGGACCGTCACGCCCAGGTTGAGCGCCAGCGCCGGCCCGGGGAGGTGGAGCATCGCGCCGGCGAGCAGCGTCAGGAGCACCCCGAACGCGAGCAGCGGGAGGAGCGTGAACGCGATCTTCTCCCACAGGATGCGGCCCCGCGGCACGGGCGCCTTGAGCAGCGTCCACAGCCCCGGCCCCTCGAGCGCCATGGCCGAGAAGGTGAAGCGCAGGTTGAGGGCGGCGAGGATGAACCCGAGCACGCCGAGGTTGATGAAGGCCACCACCGCGCGGAAGGCGTCGATGTCCGCGGGCATCCGGTGGATGTTGTAGAGGTACAGCACCACCAGCGCGACCAGCATGAGGATCTGCGACCACTCCTTCGCGTCGCGAGCGAAGAGGCGCACGTCCTTGATCCAGAGGAGGCCGAGGGTCGACCGCGGCCACGCGGTGGCGCTGCGGCGGGCGACGGTCGTGCGCTCCTGGGCGCGGGCGTAGACGCGGGCGTACGACAGCGCGAGGCCGGCGGCCAGGCCGAGGGCGCCGGCGGTGGCGGCGGCGAGGCGGCCGAGCGGGGCCCAGGCCACCAGGCCCTGGGTGGCGGCGAGGAGCACGGCCGCGGCCCAGCCGCCCGGCAGGCGCGTCAGGCCGCCCATCTCGAGCAGGCCCGAGATGGCGCGCGGGTCGGCCGCGGGCGCGACGCTGAGGAGCCGCTCGGGCTCGGCCGTCCGGACGAGGATGACCACGGCCGCGAGCCCGACCAGGGTCACGACCGAGAGCACCTGCTGCAGGCGGGCCACCGGGAAGAAGCGGATGAGGAGGGCCGTCGCGCCGCACCCGATGACGAGCGGCGGGGTGATGAGGAAGAAGAGCAGCAGCGGCACGAGCGCGTAGAAGCCCGCGCCCGCGCCGAGGACCTGGCCGAGCGCCAGCAGACAGGGCAGCAGCACGCCGAGCGCCATGTACGAGACCCGCAGCGCGGCCAGCGAGAAGCGGGCGACGAACGTCGTCGCGAAGTGGCGCGGCGCGAGCAGGAGCGGCGCCGCCCCGTCGGCGAGGTAGATCGCGGAGAGCGCGACCGCGGGCATCGACATGAAGAGCAGCGTGAACGCGAGCGAGAGGACGAGCGTGAGGAGCTGGCCGATCAGGTGGAGGCGCAGGCCGGCGTGCTCGGGCGCGGCGAGGTCCTCGAGCGTGATCAGGTTGTGGAAGACCTGGCGGAAGAACCAGTAGAGCAGGGCGGCGAACCCGGCGCTGAGCAGCGCCATGAACAGGACGGCGCCGGTCTGGGGCGGGCCGCGGCGCTGGCACAGCCAGGCGATGCCGGCCACGGCCAGCGTGTAGGCGCCGAGGACGGCGAGGGGGCGCTCGCGCAGCAGCGGGAAGAGCAGGGCGGCGAGCACGAGCGCGAGCGCGGCCCCGCCGAGCGCCGCGCCGTGGCGCCGCGCGACCGAGCGCCCGAGGCTCTGAAGGGAGAGGGCCGGCAGCATCGCTAGCCGTGCGTCTCGGCTTCCTCGGCCGTCATCTCGAGGAATACCTCCTCGAGCGGGCCGGAGCGCTGGGCGCCGTGCTTGATCGCCGCCACGGTGCCCTCGGCGACCAGGCGGCCGCGCGTGAGGATGGCGACGCGGTCGCAGACCTGCTCGACGAGGTCGAGGGTGTGCGAGGACATGAGGATGGCGCGCCCCTGGCGCTTGAGATCGACGATGAGGTCCTTGAACTCCTTCGCGCCGTGAGGATCGAGGCCGACCAGCGGCTCGTCGCAGACGAAGACCGCGGGCCGGTGCACGAGGGCGGCGGCGAGGGCGGACTTCTGCTTCATGCCGTGGCTCATGCTCTCGATGGGCCGGTCGACGTAGTCGCGCATGCGGAAGCGCGCGGTCATGTCGTCGAGGTGGCGCGCCGCGTCCGGCGCCGCCACGCCGTAGAGCCCGGCGACGAAGAAGACGTACTCGCGGCAGGTGAGCTTGTCGTAGAGGTAGGGCCGGTCGGGCAGCAGGCCGAGCGCGCCGCGGGCC
>DASXVK010000211.1:0-12410 GCA_036504295.1 Polyangia bacterium | reverse complement strand
GACGGCACGCTCGGCGTCGGGGGCGCCGTCGGCATGCCGCGGCCCGAGGGCACGGCGCCGCTCGCGGCGGCGGCCGCCGCGGCGAACGCCCCCCTGCGCATCGAGGCGGTCGAGGCCGACGGCGACCTCGGCCCGTCGGCGGAGGCGGCGGGCCTCAAGGGATCGCTGCTCGCGGTGCCGCTCGAGCTCAAGGACAAGGTGCTCGGCGTGCTCCTCTGCACGCGGCCGCACGACCGCCCCTTCACCGAGGCCGACCTGCGCCTGGTCGCGACCTTCGGCGATCAGGCCGCCGCCGCGCTCGAGAACGCGCGCCTCTACCAGCGCGTGACCCGCTTCAACGAGGAGCTCGAGGAGAAGGTCCGCGCCCGCACCCACGAGCTGACGCTGATGAACCAGGAGCTGGGCCGCACCCTCAACGACCTGCAGCAGACCCAGTCCCAGCTCATCCACTCCGAGCGCATGGCCGGCCTCGGCCTCCTCGTCGCCGGGGTCGCCCACGAGATCAACTCACCCGCGGCTGCGATCCAGGGCGCGGCCGACAACCTCGCCGACAACGTGATCCGGCTGCTGAAGAGCGCCCGGCGCCTGAGCGAGACCGGCATCGACCGCAGCGCCCGCACGCGCTTCCTCGAGATGCTCGACGCGCTGCGGCCGAAGCTGCAGTCCTTCCGCCTCGATGCGCCGACCACGGTGCGCCGTCAGGCGCGCGAGCTGAGCGCGGCGCTGCAGGCCCGCGGCCTCGTCGACGTCGGCGAGGAGGCCCGGGTCCTCGTCGAGTGCGGCGCCGCCGAGGTCGTGGACGACATCATCGAGCTCGGCGGGCCGGGCGGCTTCAAGGCCCTCGTGCACTACCTCGAGGAGTACACCTACGTCCTGCGGAACAGCGAGGCGATCCGCACCGCCATCCGCTCGATCACCCGGATCGTCGGCGCCCTCAAGAGCTACAGCCACCTCGACCAGGAGGCCGTGCCGAGCCTCGCCGACATCCACGAGGGCATCGAGAACACGCTGATAATCCTACATAATCAGCTCAAGTATGGTATCGTCGTCCAGAAGCGCTACGGCACCGAGCTGCCGCGCGTGCCGGTGTTCGTGGACGAGATCAACCAGGTCTGGACCAACCTCCTGCACAATGCCGTGCAGGCGCTGGGAGGAAAGGGCGAGATCACGATCGAGACCACGAGGGAGGGGGACGCCGTGGCGGTGCGGGTGACGGACGACGGTCCGGGGATTCCACCCGAGGCGCTGGCACGGATCTTCGAGCCCTTCTTCACGACCAAGGCGAAAGGGGAGGGCACCGGCCTCGGCCTCGGGATCGTGCTCAGCATCGTGCAGAAGCACGGTGGAACGGTGGAAGTCGAGAGTCACCCGGGCCGCACCTGCTTCACGGTGAAGCTGCCGCTGGCAGGACCGCCGGTCGGGGTCGCAGCATCCAGTGGGCGGACGGAGGACGGCCACAGCGCTGGCGATGATGGCGAAGGAACACATAGTCTGCGTGGATGACGAGGAGGGCATCCTCACGGCCCTGCGCCAGCAGCTCGGCGCGCGGTTCGGTGAGGAGTGCGAGATCGCCGTCGCCCGCAGCGCCGCCGACGCCCTCGAGCTCCTGCGCGAGCTCGAGCGGGACGGCGAGAAGGTGGCCTGCGTCATCGCCGACCAGATCATGCCGGGGATGAAGGGCGTCGAGCTCCTCGAGGAGGTGCACCGCCGTCACCCGCGCACGATCAAGATCCTGCTCACCGGGCAGGCGGGCCTCGACGCGGTGGTGTACGCCATCAACCGCGCCGGCCTGCACCGCTACATCGCCAAGCCCTGGGACGAGCCCGACCTGCGGCTCACCGTCGAGACCCTGCTGTCCAAGTTCCGGCTCGAGGAGGAGAACCAGGCCCTGCTCGCCGAGCTCAAGGGCAAGAACGTCCAGCTCGAGGTGGCGAACGCGACGCTCGAGGCGCGGGTCGAGGAGGCCACGCGCTCGCTCAGGCTCGCGAACGAGCGGCTCGAGAAGCTCGCCATCACCGACGGCCTCACGACGCTGCACAACCACCGCCACTTCCACGAGCGCCTGGCGCTCGAGGTCGAGCGCGTGAACCGCTCGGGCACGCCGCTCGGTCTGCTCATGCTCGACGTCGACCACTTCAAGAACTACAACGACACGCACGGCCACCCCGCCGGCGACCAGGTGCTGGCGCAGGTGGCGCGCCTCCTCAGCGACGGGCGGCGCGCCAACGACCTGGTGGCGCGCTACGGCGGCGAGGAGTTCGCGCTGCTGCTGGTCGACACGCGCAAGCCCGCTGCCGTCGAGATCGGCGAGCGGCTGCGGGCCGCCATCGCGAACCACCAGTTCCTGCACGGCGAGACCCAGCCCGGCCGGCGCCTGACCGTCTCGGTCGGCGTGGCCGCCTGCCCCGACGACGCCGGCGACCCGCGCACCCTGCTGCAGGCGGCGGACGACGCGCTCTACCGCGCGAAGCACGCCGGCCGCAACACGGTGTGCGTCGCCGGGCGGTAGCGGGCGGGGGCGGCGCGGCGCAACCTGCGCTCGGGGCGCGCTACCAGATCACGTCGACCCCCGCGGCCTCGCCGATCGCCGGGTCCCGCGTGATGAGCGGAACCTCCAGCTCGGCCGCCGTGGCGGCGATCAGCCGGTCGCCCCGCTCGGCGATCGCGAAGAGCGCCTGCGCGCGCCGCACGATGGCGACGCTCAGGTCGACGGCGTGAAAACGGCCGGTCGAGAGCAACCCCTCCAGCCAGGCGTCGAACCCGCCCCGGAGGCGGATGGCGCCCCGCCACTCCGCCTCGCCGATCTCGACCAGCACCATGGTCGGCACGTACAGGGCTGCCTGACCGCGGTCGGCGCGCTCGACGAGACGCCGCGCGGCGCGACCGAGTCGCTGGCGCTGCCCCGTGATGGCCCACAGCAGGGCGTGTGTGTCGATCGCCGCGAGGCTCATCGGGCTACCGCCGGCCGGGTCGCGGCGCGAGCTCGGCGAGGCGTTTGGCGGCGTCCCGCTCCTCCGCCGCGCGGAGGTTCGCGACCGCCTCCTCGACCGGGACCAGCAGCTCTCCGCTCCCGAGGAGCCGGAAGGCAGTGGTCCCGACGACCTGACGCTTCGTGCGCTCCAGCCGTTCGACGTAGTCCCGACTCACGAGGACCGCCTCGCGCCCCCCGTCACGGCGGCGGATGACGACCTTCTCGCCGTCGCGCCTCGTGACCCGGTCGAACAGGGAGGGCAGGTCCCGACGGGCCGCCGAGATGTTCACGGGCTTCGCCATGAGATGAATTGTACAACAAGATGTACGAGTGGGCCACGGCTACGCGTGCAGGCATTCCCTCACCAGCAGATGCGGACCGGGTACTGGGCGATCAGCGGGTCCGGGGTCACCAGCGCCAGGCCCCCGACGAGGGCCTGGCTCACCAGCATGCGGTCGAAGGGATCACGGTGCAGCGGCGGCAGGCGGCGCACGTGGAGGGCGGCGGCCTCGTCGAGCGGCAACGCCTCGATGCCGTGACGCGCGCGCTCGGCGGGCACGAACCGCGCCGGCTCCTCGGGCAGCGGCAACCGTCCCAGCGCGTGCTTCACGGCGATCTCCCAGGCCGAGACGGCGCTCAAGGCGACCTCGTTGTCCGGATCGATGATGAGCCGGCGGGCCGCGTCGGAGAGCTGCGGGTCGCCCGTGATCGCCCACAGGAACGTGCAGGTGTCGAGGAGGAGCTTCACGGCTCCCGGCCCTCGAACGCCGCCGTGAGCTCGTCGGGCAGCGGCTCGAAGAAGCTCGGTGGTACCGTGAAGCGCCCCCGGGCGAGGCCGATGGGGCGGGGCCGAGATGGTCGACGGGTGATCGGCCGGAGCTCCGCGATCGGCTCATTGCGCCGGCACAGGAGCACGGTCTCGCCCCGCTCGAGCCGCCGGAGCAGGCGCGACAGGTGCGCCTTGGCCTCGCCCACGTTGACCTTCAACATGATCACAAACTAGGTCCACGAGTTGGTCATGTCAAATCGAGCCCGGATCACCGAGAGCAGCAGCCCGGCGCGGTGATCTGCCGCGGCAGGGCCCGCTAACCAGGTGTTCGGCCGCATCCGCGCCGCCGCGGACGCGGAGCGGGCGCGGCCCTACCCGGGGCGCGAACGCACGCTATGATTTCCCCCATGCGCATCAGCGTGATCGGTTCCGGGGCCTGGGGGAGCGCGCTCGCCAAGCTGCTGGGAGACGGGGGGCACACCGTCACGATGTGGTCCCATGACGCGGCGCTCGCGGCCGCCATCGAGGAGGCGCGTGAGAACCGCGGGTTCCTGCCCGGGGCGCGCTTCGCCGCGCGCTTCCACTGCACCGCGGACCTCGAGCAGGCGGTGCGCGACGCCGAGGTGGTGATCTCGGTCACCGCGTCGCACTTCGTGCGCGACACCATGGCCCGGGCGGCGCCGTTCCTCGCGCCCGAGGCGGTGGTCGTCTCCGCCTCCAAGGGCATCGAGGTCGAGACGCTCTGCACCATGCACGAGGCGCTCGCGCAGGTGCTGCCGGGGCCGATCGCGGGCCGGCTCGCGATCCTCTCGGGGCCGAGCTTCGCGCGCGAGGTCGGCGCCGGGCTGCCGACGGCGGTCGTGATCGCGGCGCGCCACCTCGCCGTCGCGCGGCGGCTGCAGGAGGCCTTCTCGAGCCAGACCTTCCGCGTCTACACCAGCGACGACGTGGTCGGCGTCGAGCTCGGCGGCGCGCTCAAGAACGTCATCGCGCTCGCGGCCGGGTGCGCCGACGGGCTCGGGCTGGGCAACAACGCCCGCGCGGCCCTCATCACGCGCGGCCTCGCCGAGATCACCCGGCTCGCCGTGCACAAGGGCGCGAATCCCCTGACGCTCTCGGGGCTCGCCGGCATGGGCGATCTCGTGCTCACGTGCACGGGCGAGCTCTCGCGCAACCGCCACGTCGGCATGGAGCTCGGCCGCGGCCGCTCGCTCGACGAGGTGCTCGGCGAGATGAAGGAGGTCGCCGAGGGCGTGCGCACGACGCGCTCGGCCTACGCGCTCAGCCGCAAGCTCGGCGTCGATCTGCCCATCACCGCGATGGCGCACCGGGTCCTCTACGAGAACCACGCCGCGGCCGAAGCCGTGGTCGAGCTGATGACGCGGGGGCTGCGGCACGAGCTCGAGTAAGCTGCATTACCGCCTCCGCGGGCGCGGTTCGTTGACGCTCCGCGAGAGGCCATGCTAGAGTTTGCCGCGAATGAGACGGAACGGGATGGCGGAACACCTGGGCCACTTCGAGGCCCCTTCCGACCACCTGCTCGGGACCGGATCGTGGCCGCTCTGCCGCCTGCGCGGGCACGACCTCGAGACCCTGCTCGCGTCTTCGCAGCACGAGTTCAAGCAGCCGTTCGACCCGCGGTTCGGGAAGATGATGGTCAAGGCGGCGTCGCACGTGCTGTCGCTGCCCGACATCGACGGGCTGTACGGGTTCGCCGAGCACGGGGAGGTGTCGCTCCTCGTGCGCCGGTGCACCGCAGAGCGGTCGGCGCGCGAGCTGCTCGTGCGCGTCGTCGCCGAGGCCTCCGCCAAGCTGTCGGTGCTGCTCGGCGCGGTCGCGACTTACGACGCCGTCGTCTACGAGTTCCCGAACCCGCAGCTCGTCGAGAACTACTACCGCTGGCGTCAGCACGAGGCGGTGGCGCAGGCGCTCGACGGCTACTGCACCCACGTGCTCACGCGGTCCGGCGGCGAGGCCGACGGGATGCTGAAGATCCTCGACGGCCTCGGCGTCGACGAGAAGCTCGAGATCTTGCGCCAGAACGAGATTGACTATGCGGAGCTGCCGCTGTGGCAGCGCCGCGGTACCGGTATCATCGTGCGGGCGAACGGCGAGGGGGCGGACGGCGTCGCGCGGCTGATGGTCGACACCAACCTGCCGGAGGAGGAGGCCTACGCCGCCTATCTCCGGCCGCTCTTCGCTTGAGGCAGTTCTGATCCGTGCCCGATTCGAAGCTTCCCCTCTCGCGCGGCGCGCAGGGCGCCGCTCCTCCGGCTGATCCCGCGCCGGCCCCCGAGGCGCTCGGCGGCGGGTTCCGCTTCCGCAACAAGGTCGAGCGCAACATCGCCCGGCGCGTCGGCGAGGCCATCCGCGACTTCCGGCTGATCAACGCCGGCGACCGCGTGATGGTGTGCCTGTCGGGCGGCAAGGACTCGTTCACCCTGGTGGACATCCTGTGCCAGCTCCGGCGCCGCTCCCCGGCGCACTTCGAGCTCGTGGTGGTCAACCTGGATCAGGGCTACCCCGGGTACCGCAGCGACATCCTCGCCGACTGGGTCCGGGCGCACGGCCTCGAGTACCACCAGGAGCAGGCGCAGTTCCCGCCGATCATGGACCGGGTGCTCGCGCCGGACGCGACGCCATGCTCGCTGTGCTCGCGGCTGCGGCGGGGCGTGTTCTACAACCTGGCGCCCCGGCTGGGGTGCAACACCATCGCGCTCGGCCACCACCTCGACGACCTCGCCGAGACGCTGCTCATGAACATGTTCTACAGCGGCCGGCTGCAGACGATGCCGCCGCGGCTCGTGTCCGACGACCGCCGCAACGTCGTCATCCGCCCGCTCTGCTACGTCCGCGAGGCGGAGATCAAGGATTACGCCGCGTTCCGGCGCTATCCCGTGATCAACTGCTCGGGCCCGCGGTGTGGGCAGCCGGACCAGAAGCGCCAGCGGATGAAGCGGCTGCTCACGGAGCTCGAGCTGGAGTCGCCGGAGCTGAAGTACATGATCCTCGCGGCCATGACCAACGTTCGGGCATCGCACTTGCTCGATCGTCGGCTGCTCGCAGCGCTGGGCGGGCGCGACCCGCAGGGGCTCACCCCAGGGCAGGAGGGTGCTGCGGGGTCAGAGCTTATTGATGAGTCCGGCGGCGAATGCTAGACTTTTCCAGAGAAGGTGTGGGCGCGCCGGCGCCCTGGGCTCGTTGCGCCGGCGGGACCCGAGAGCACTACCCTGCACGGCGGATGGTGACTGGACTGCATGAAGCTCGTCTGTGATCGCTGCCATACGACGTACACGATCGCGGAGGAGGGGGTCCGTGGGCCGGTCGTCACCCTCAAGTGCCAGAAGTGCGGCCACGTCGTGAAGGCGCCCGTCGCGACCGGCAGCGCCCCGGTGTCGCGCACGACCGGCTCCCTCGGGCTCGGCACGACGCCGCGCAAGACGGGCGCGATCGGCGCCCCGGGAGGCGCCTCCGCCCGGGTCGCGGTGCCGCAGCCGCGCGCGGAGACGCGCGCGCTCGGCAGCGGCGGCGCCCCGGCCAAGGTGAGCGCCCCCGCGATCAGCAAGTTCGGCAGCGACGAGGACGGCCGGCTGCGCCGCGCGGCGCCCAAGACCGAGCAGCCGGCCGCGCGGCGCCCCGGCTTCACGAGCGGCACCAAGCTCGACCGTGGCGGCACGCTCGACGAGGACGACGGCCCCGACTTCGGCGGGGCGACGCAGATCGCCGCCATCGGCGACCTCGCGACGACGCTCGGCCGGGCCACGGAGGAGGCCCAGGAGGACTGGTTCCTCTCCGTCGACGGCGATCAGCGCGGCCCGTTCGCGCGCGACGCCCTGGAGGAGGAGATCCCGAAGCTCGCGGGCGAGGACGTCTTCGTCTGGCGCGAAGGCTTCGACGACTGGAAGCCCCTCGCCGACGTCCCCGAGCTCGATCCGGACCTGCGGCTCGGGCCGCCGCCCAGCTCGGGCGTCGTGCGCGGCGCCAAGTCCGCCGCCGATGTGAAGAAGGCCCCGTGGAGCGCGGTGAAGGCGCAGGAGCCCGCGAAGCGCGCCGACCCGAAGCCGGCCGCCGCGCCGGTGAAGCACGCCGAGACGAAGCCGGCCGCAGCCGACGCGGCGAGGCACGCCGAGACGAAGCCGGCCGCGCGTCAGCCGGTCGCGGCCGCGCCCGCCGCGGAGCACCGTCCCGCGCCCGCCGCCGCGGCGCCCGCGCCGGCGCCGGTGGCGAAGGAGCGCAGCGGCGCCGAGGTGGTCTCGATCGAGTCGATGCGCGACCGGCGCCGGAGCGAGACCGGCCGCGGGCTGGCCGACGGCGGCCGCGGCGGCGCCGGCATCGCCGAGCCGCTGGTGGCGATGCCGGCGGGCAAGCCCGCCTCCGTCGACACGCTCGACGGCGGCGGGGATTTCGCCGCCGCGCTCGCGTCCACCGGGCCCGCGCAGCAGACCGCGCCCGCGCCCAGCCCCGTGCTCGAGCCGGCCCCGCCGACGCCCGCGCCGGGTGTGCCCGCGCCGGCCGACGACGACGAGCTCGTCGTGTCGGAGCCGTCGCAGATCGTCCGGGTCAGCAGCCTCAAGCCTTCCGCCGGACCCAGCACCGGGCGGCGGCTGCCCGGGATCGCGAGCTCGCCGCGGATGCCGGCGATGGACGGCGGCATCTCCGGCGTGCAGGGCGCGCTCGACGAGAACGCGCAGGCCGCGGGCGTCATGCCGGTGCGGCACAAGTCGCATCGGCTGCTCGTGCTCGCCGCCGCGGGCGGCATCCTCGTCTCGCTGTCGCTCGCCGGCGTCGTCGCCTACCTCCTCGTCGGCCGCGGGCCGACCGTCGAGGTGCGCGAGGTGGTGCGCGTGAAGTCGCCCGAGGAGCTGGGCGCCGACGCGGACCGCGCCGCCGCGCGCGTGCTCGCCGAGCAGCGCTTCGCGCAGGCGAACCCGACCGCGGCGAACGGGGCCGGCGCCGGCGCCGGCAACGGCACGGCCGGGGCCGCGACGAAGCGGCCGGCCGGCCGCCCGGGCCCGACCGGCGCCGTGGCCGCGGTCAAGCGGCCCGACGGCAAGGCCCCCGCGGCCGCGGCCAGCGGCGGCGGGATGACCGATTTCTTCAAGAGCGGCGGCACCGTCCCGGGCGGCTCCAACCTGAGCGATCCCGGCCTCGAGGCCCGGCCGCGGGCCGCGACCCGGCAGGTGAGCGACGACGAGATCCAGCGGGCCATCTCGCGCCAGCGCGGCACGCTCAACGTCTGCTACAACCGCGCCCTCAAGCAGGACGAGTCGCTCAAGTCGGTGCGCCTCGACATGACGATCAAGGTCGGCATCTCGGGCCGCGTCACCTCGGCCAGCATCCACCAAGCCCAGTTCCGCGGGAGCTTCCTCGGCAACTGCCTGAGCGACGCGGTCAAGCGCTGGGTCCTCCCCGCGGGCGGCGCGGACTACACCGCGCAGATGCCCGTCGTCCTGCACGCGAACTGAGCGCGTCCGCCCCGAGGCTCGTGCGCGGCGACGAGCGCGTGCGCGCGGAGCCGTTCGCTGCAGTCGAGCTGGAGATGGCGCGCTGGTGGCTGCCGGAGGGCGGGTAGGTCACCCCGGCTCGACGGCCCAGCGCTCGGCGCTCTCGGCGGCCGCGCGGGCGAGACCGGCGATGTCGAGCTTCGCCTCGGCGGCCTCGGCGTCCTCGCGCCGGGCCTTCGTGGCCGGGTGCTTCGGCGTGAAGAGCGAGCAGCAGTCGTCGTAGGGCTGGATCGAGATCGGGTAGGTGCCGAGGCGCGTCGCGAGCACCGTCGTCTCTCGCTTGTCGCTCATGATGAGCGGCCGCAGCACCGGCAGGGGCGCGGCGGCGTCGATGACGGCGAGGTTCTCGAGCGTCTGGCTGGCGACCTGGCCCAGGCTCTCGCCGGTGATGAGCGCCTTCGCCCCGTCGAGGCGGGCGCGCTCGGCGGCGATGCGCAGCATCATGCGGCGGTAGAGCACGACGGCGATCTCGCCGGGCCCCGCGGCCCGGAGCGCCTTCTGGATGTCGGTGAAATGCACGACCCACAGGGTCAGGCGGCCGTGCCACGCCGCGAGGACGCGGCAGAGATCGCGCACCTTCTCCTTGGTCTTGTCGCCGGTGTAGGGGAAGGAGTGGAAGTAGATCGCGTCGACGGTGCAGCCGCGCTTCATCGCGAGCCAGGCGGCGACCGGCGAGTCGATGCCGCCCGACAGCAGCGCGAGCACCCGGCCGGCGGTGCCGAGGGGCAGGCCGCCGGGCCCGGGGACCTGCTGGGCGAAGACGAAGCTGCGCTCGGTGCCGATCTCGACGCCGACCTGGAAGGCGGGCGCGTGCACGTCGACGGGGAGCCCCAGGCCCTCGTAGATGCGCGCGCCCACGAGCCGCGAGACCTCGGGCGACGGCATGGGGAACCGCTTGTCGGCGCGGCTGGTCTCGACCTTGAAGCTGGGCGTGCCGCCGCGGCGGGCGGCCTCGGCGCGGGCCAGCTCGACGGCCGCGTCGCCGAGCGCGTCGATCGCGGGAGGGGTGACCAGGGCCGGGCTCAGCGACGCGACGCCGAAGACGCGCGTGAGCCGCTCGATCACCCGCGCCGCCCCGGCGGGGCCGGGGTCGACGAGCATGCGGCCGTGCAGGCGCGTGACGCGGGCGCCCTCGAACTGGCGCAGCGCCGCCCGCACGTTGTCCAGGAGCCGCCCCTCGAAGAACGGCCGGTTCTGGCCCTTGAGGAAGATCTCCGCGTATCGCACGACGACGAGCTCATTCACGGATGCACCTCCCGCGCCGCCTCGAGGAGGGCGGCGGCGGCGTAGTCGATCTCCCCGGCCGTGGTCTCGCGCGAGAGGGTGAGGCGCACCGTCTCGAGGCGGTCGGGGAGCCCGATCGCCGTGAGCACGTGGCTGCGCCCGCGTTGCCGCGACGCGCAGGCCGAACCGGACGAGACGTACACCCCGCGCGCCTCGAGCGTGTGGAGCAGCACCTCGGCGGGGATGTCGGGGAAGGCGAGCGCGACCGAGTTGCACGCGCGCCCCGGACCGGGCGGCGGGCCGACCAGGCGGGCGCGGCGGTCGCCGGCGAGCACGGCGGCGATGAGGCGGTCGCGGAGCGCTGCCATGGCCGCCGTCGCCGCGGGCAGGCCCGCGCCCGCCAGCTCGACCGCCGCGCCGAAGCCGGCGACGGCCGGGACGTTCTCGGTCCCGGGCCGCAGGCCGCGCTCCTGCGAGCCGCCGCCGACGAGCGGCCGCAGCCGCACGCCGGGACGCACGTACAGGGCCCCGGCGCCCTTGGGCCCGTGGATCTTGTGCGCCGACACCGCTAGGGTGTCGCAGCCGAGCTCCCGGACCGACAGCGGCAGCTTGCCGAGGGCCTGGACCGCGTCGACGTGGAAGACGCACGCGCGCCCGGCGCGGCGGAGCAGCGCCCCGACGGCGCCGGCGGGCTCGACGGTGCCGATCTCGTTCTGCACCAGCATGAGCGCCGCCACGGCCGTGTCGGGCCGCGTCGCGGCCACGAACGCCTCGGGGTCGACGCGGCCCTCGCCGTCGACGGGCACGAGGGTCACCTCGAAGCCGGCGCCCCGGAGCAGCTCGAGCGAGCGGAGCACCGACGGGTGCTCGACCGCGCTCGCCACGACGTGGCGGCCGCGGGCGGTGCCGGCCGCGCCGAGCAGCGCCAGGGCGTTCGCCTCGGTGCCGCCGGAGGTGAAGACGATCTCGGCGGGCGCCGCCTCGAGGGCGCGGGCGAGCGCGGCCCGCGCCGTCGCGAGCGCCTGATCGGCGGCGATGCCCAGCCGGTGCAGCGACGAGGCGTTGCCGTAGTCGTCGCGCAGGTGGCGCACCATGACCTCGACCACGCGCGCGTCGACGCGCGTCGGCGCGGCGTTATCGAGGTAGATGACCCGACCGGTGGCGCCCATAATGAGTCACGCAATGTACGGCACGGGCACCACGACGGCAACCGGGGCCGCAAACCGGGCACGGGCAGGGGCACGGGCACGGCCACGAGGGCGCTCGCCCGTCGCAGGGCCGCCCTCGCCGGGCGCGGCTGTCGTGGCCGTGCCCCTGCCCGTGCCCCTGCCCGGTATTTCTCCATGACGGCCCCCCTGGACGCCGGCGTCTACGTCCACTTCCCGTTCTGCAAGTCGCGCTGCCCATACTGCGACTTCGCGACGGAGGCGCGGGCGGAGCTGCCGCACGAGGCCTACGCGGCCGCGGTGCTGGGCGAGCTCGCCGCGCGCGCGCCCGAGCTGGCCGGGCGGCGGCTGCGGTCCATCTACTTCGGCGGGGGGACGCCAGGGCTGTGGCGCGTCGCGCACGTCGCCGCGGTGGTCGCGGCCGTCCGGGCCGCCTTCGGCGCCGCCACCCCCGACGTGGAGGTCACGCTCGAGGCCAACCCCGGCGACCTGCGCCGGGACGAGCTCGAGGCGCTGCGCGCCGGCGGCGTCAACCGGCTCAGCGTCGGCCTCCAGTCGCTCGACGACGGCGAGCTCCGCCTCCTCGGCCGTCGGTGCGATCGGGCCGGCGCGCTGGCGGCGCTGCGGACGGCGCGCGCGGCGGGCTTCGACAACCTGAGCTGCGACCTGATGTTCGCGCTGCCCGGGCAGACGCGCGCGCGCTTCGCCGCCACGCTCGACGAGATGTGCGCGCTCGGGCCCGAGCACCTCTCCGTGTACAACCTCACCGTCGAGGA
>DASXVK010000210.1:0-4428 GCA_036504295.1 Polyangia bacterium | reverse complement strand
CCGTGCCCGTGCCCGTGCCCGTGCCCCTGCCCCTGCCCGTGCCCGTGCCCCTGCCCGTGGCCGTGCCCCTGCCCGTGCCCGTGCCCCCTGCCCCTGTCCGGCACCTTCCGCCTCGCGGCGGAGCCTCAACCGCTTGACAGGTCAGGGTTCCCGTAATAAACCAACCCGCTACCTGGGAATACTCACCCGCCCCGGGTGGTTCTCAGGCGGCGAATGCGCTGGGCGCCCGCGCGCGTCCCGGCGCCCGCGGCGCCCGAGCGCGCCGCTCCAAAGCACACTTGAGGTCGGCATGACGCAAGCGCGAGACGTGATGATCCACACCGTGGACCTCTCGAAGCACTACGGCCCGACACGCGCCGTGGACGGGATCAACTTCGAGGTGTACCGCAAGGAGGTCGTCGGTTTCCTGGGCCCGAACGGCGCCGGGAAGACGACGACCATGAAGATGCTCACCTGCTTCCTCGCGCCGACGAAGGGCGACGCCTTCATCGGCGAGCACTCCGTCTGGGACGGGTCGCGCGAGATCCGCGAGATGCTCGGCTACCTGCCCGAGGACACGCCGCTCTACCGCGACATGAGCGTCCTCGAGTACCTCGAGTTCATCGCCGACCTGCGCGGCATCGAGCGGACGCACCGCAACAAGAAGATCCGCCACATGGTCGAGCTGTGCGGGCTCGGCAACATGCTGGGCCGCGTCGTCGGCGAGCTGTCGAAGGGCTACCGCCAGCGCGTCGGCCTGGCCCAGGCCATGATCCACGACCCCGAGGTCCTCGTCCTCGACGAGCCCACCTCCGGCCTCGACCCCAACCAGATCGCCGACATCCGCAACCTGATCCGCGAGCTGGGCAAGGAGAAGACGGTCATCCTCTCGACGCACATCCTGCCCGAGGTCCAGGTGACCTGCGGCCGCGTCGTCATCATCAACCAGGGGCGCCTGGTCGCGGACGGCACCCCGCAGGACCTGCAGTCGCGCCTCCAGGGCACGCGCTACCACGTCGTGGTCGAGCGGCCCGACGGCAACGCCGGCCTCGAGGCCGCGCTCAAGGAGCGCCTCGGGCGCGTCACCGGCGTCAAGGCGTGCCAGATCGCCGAGGCGCCCGTGGCCGAGATGGCCTTCGCCCTCGACGTGGTGGGCGCGGCCGACGTGCGGCGCGAGGTGCGCCTCGCCGTCGAGGCGGGCGGCGGCGCGCTGCTCGAGCTCAAGCGCGACGCCCTGAGCCTCGAGGACGTCTTCCGCAAGCTGACGATCACCGACGAGCACGGGGCGTCGGCCAACCGGGCCGAGGCCGCCGCCGTCGAGCGCGCCTCATAGCGGAGAGAGAGCACATGCGGAACACCCTCACCATCGCTCGGCGAGAGCTGACCACCTACTTCAACACGCCGGTCGCGTACGTGGTCGTGCCCATCTTCCTGGTCATGACCGGCGGCTGGCTCTTCGGCACCCTCTTCTTCCAGAACGAGGCGAGCCTCCGGTCGTTCTTCACCCCGTTCTGGGGCTCGATGACGCCGAACTTCTTCTCGGCGCCGTTCGCCCTCGCGATCTTCGCCCCGCTCGTCACGATGCGCCTCCTCGCCGAGGAGCAGCAGAGCGGCACCCTCGAGGTGCTGATGACGCTGCCCGTCGGCGACTGGGAGATCGTCCTGGGCAAGTACCTGGGCGCGATGGGACTGCTCGCGGTGGCGCTGCTCCTCACGGTGGCGTTCCCGCTCACGGTCCGGCTCATGGGCCCGCTCGACCTCGGCCCCATCGTCGGCGGCTACGTCGGCCTCGTGCTGCTGGGCTCGTTCTTCCTCTCCGTCGGCCTGATGGCGAGCTCGTTCACGCGGAACCAGATCGTCGCCGCCCTCATCTCGCTGGGCGTCTCGCTCTTCATCTTCTTCATCGGCCAGTTCGTCCCGCTGCTGCCGGCGAAGCTCGTGCCGGTGTTCGAGTACATCTCCGTGAGCTACCACTTCGACAGCATCGCCCGCGGCGTCATCGACACCCGCGTCGTCCTCTACTACGCCACCCTGACCGCGGCCTGCCTGCTCGTGACGCAGACCGCGCTCACCAGCCGGCGGTGGAGGTAGCCCATGGCCAACAGCAAGAAGATCCGGGTGGGCTCCAACGCCGTCGTCTTCGCCGCGACCGCGGTGGGCGTCCTCATCCTCGTGAACGTCCTCTCGGTGCTGCTGCCGCGGGGCCGCGTCGACCTCACCGCGGAGCGCATGTACACGCTCTCGGACGCGTCGCGCCGGCTCGTGCGCGAGATGCCCGACCGGCTGCAGATCACGGCCTACGTCACCGATCCCAAGGACCTGCCGCCGCCGGCGCGCCACCTCGAGCGGGTCGGCCGCTACGTCAAGGAGACGCTGGACGAGTACGCGAAGGCCTCCGGCGGCAAGCTCACCTGGGAGGTCGTCGATCCGGGCTCGGCCAAGGACGACAAGAAACGCAAGGAGCTCGAGGACGAGGCCCAGCGCGCCAAGGTCAGCAAGATGACGCTGCGCGCGCTCTCGAAGGAGAAGCTGCAGCTGCAGTCGGCCTACCTCGGCATCTCGTTCCGCTTCGGCGACCAGGTCGAGTCGATCCCGCAGATCACGTCCGACGAGGGCCTCGAGTACCAGGTCTCGTCGCTCATCAAGCGCATGACGGTGAAGAAGCGCAAGGTCGCCTTCACCAAGGGGCACGGCGAGCCGGACTTCCAGCGCGGCATCGGCGTGCTCAAGGAGCTGCTCGGCCGGGAGTACGAGGTCACGCAGGTCGAGCTCGACGGCAAGGCCCCGATCCCCGATGACGTGGACGCGCTCGTCGTCTACGGCCCGCGCCAGCGCTTCGACGAGAAGGCGCAGTTCATGCTCGACCAGTGGGTGATGAAGGGCAAGCCCCTCGCCCTCTTCGTCGACGGCATGGTGCTCGACACGCCCAAGGGGTCGATGCCGAACATGCAGATGCCGAAGATGGCGCAGAAGAACGACGTCGGGCTCAACGACCTGCTCGCCGCCTACGGCTTCAAGATCAACGACGACATCGTCCTCGATCCGCAGAACTACTACGGCCCGGTCAACTACCAGGGGCGGCCGGCGCTGGCGAACTTCCCGACCTTCGCCCTCGTCGGGCCGAAGGACCTGCCGGGCACCGAGCAGCTCTCGTTCATGAAGAACCAGCAGGTCATGGTCTTCCCGTTCGCCAGCTCCGTCGAGCTGACCGGCAACAAGCCCGAGGGCAAGATCGTGCCGATCGCCCGCTCCAGCCTGGGCTCCTGGAAGCAGACCGGCTTCTTCCTCGTCGACCCGTCGAACCCGCCGAAGGAGACCGCGGACAAGGGCCCCTTCACGTTCGGCTACGCCTACCAGGGCAAGCTGAAGAGCGCGTTCGCGGGCAAGCCGATCCCGGCGGGCGTCCCGGGTCTGCCCGCGGGCGCCGGCGCCGCCTCGGGCGAGCAGCCCGGCGTCATCGCGCAGAGCGTCAAGGACGTGCGCCTCATGATCATCGGCGACTCGGACCTCGCGAGCGACGAGTACGCACGCATCTTCCTGCAGGCGCCGCAGTTCGTGCCCGGCTACGGCAAGAACCTGCACTTCGTCATCAACACCGTCGACTGGATGGCCGAGGACGAGACCCTCATCGCGCTGCGCTCGAAGCAGGTGAGCGCGCGGCTGCTCACGACCAAGAAGGAGTGGGCGCCGCTCGTCGCGCGGCTCGCGAACAACGTGCTGTTGCCGCTCGCCTTCATCGGCTTCGGCGTGGTGCGCTGGTCGCTGCGCAAGGGCCGGCGGCGCCGGGCCAGCGTCAGCGAGGACTAGACAAGATGGCCTCGAGCCTCAAGCGAGCGAGGTAACGCGATGGACAAGAAGACCACCGTCATGCTCGGGCTGTTCGTGCTCCTCCTGGCCGGCGTCATCGGCGCCAAGGTGGCGCTCAAGCCGGCCGGCGAGCGGAGCGGCGACCGGCCCCGCCCCATCCCCGCCATGAAGGCCGCGGACGTCGACGAGCTGCAGCTCACCCAGAACAAGGTCACCGTCACGCTCAAGAAGACGGGCGAGGCGTGGGCCCTCACCGCGCCGGTGAGCTACCCGGCGGACCAGGCGGGCGTGAAGAGCGCGCTCGAGAAGCTCGAGACCCTCGGCTTCGACGGCGTGGTCACGGACCGCGCCGAGAAGCACGTGGACTACGAGGTCACCGACGACAAGGGCGTGCGCGTCGTCGCGCGCAAGGGCGGCGCGGTGCTCGCCGACCTCATCCTCGGCAAGGTCGCCGGCGGCTTCACCATGCTGCGCCTCCAGGGCAAGAACGACGTGTGGCGCGGCGTGGGCAGCCTCAAGTACGTCTTCGGCAAGGAGACGAAGAACTGGCGCGACCACGAGGTCATGACGTTCAAGAAGGACGACGTCGAGAAGGTGGAGCTGCGCACCGCCGCCGGCGCGACCGTGTGCAAGCGCGAGCCG
>DASXVK010000209.1:0-28856 GCA_036504295.1 Polyangia bacterium | reverse complement strand
GCCGGCGGGGGCGTCAACGGTGGCGACCACGTTCACGTCCACGTCGCCGTCAAAGTCCACGTCGCCGTCAAAGTCCACGTCGAGGTCCACGTCCACGTCCACGTCGAGGTCCACGTCCACGTCCACGTCCACGTTGGGCGCTTCGCTAGCGCCGGCGTGCGGCCCGGCGCTCTCCTCTGCCGGACAGCGCGACGCTGGCCGGCCGCGGCTCCGCCCGCGGCCGCGGCGCGCGCGCCTCGACCAGCCGGGCGAGCTCACCGAGCCGCCGGCGCATCTCCTCGACGGACGCGAGCAGGTCGGTGGTCGCGGCCGGGGTGGCGGGCGGCGCCGCGCCCGGGTGCAGCTCCTGCCAGGTCGCGCGCACCTGCGCCGCCTGCCGCCGCAGCGTCGGCTCGAGGAGCACCGCGCTGCCCTCGTTGAGGGCGACGCGCAGGCCGAGCACGCGCAGCTCGGTCTCGAGCGTGCGCTCGAGCTGGCGCCGCCGCCACCAGCTCGGCGGCACCGGCAGATCGGTCTCGGCGAACGCGGCCAGCGATCCCACCACCGAACGGACGCCCTCGTCCTCCTCGGGCGCCGGCTCCCGCGGCCACGCCGGATCGCGGCCGGCCATCAGCGTCTCCCGCGCGCGGCCGCCGGCCACTCGAGCTGCATGAGCTTGCCCTGCCGCATGAAGTTGAGCTTGACCGGGCGGTCCCCCGCCTGGCCGAGGAGGTCGAAGAAGTGCATGACCGAGACCACCGGCTGGCCGCTCACGGCGACGATCCGGTCGCCCTCGACGAGCCCGGCCTGGTGGCCGGCGCCGCCCGGGGCCGCCGCCTTCACCACCACGCCGAGCGCGAGCAGCCCGGCCTCGAGCGCCGCCGGGTCCGCCGCCGGCTCGGCCAGGGCGAGGCCGAGCGGGTCCGCCGGCGCGGCCGGGGCGGCGGCGCACGCGGCCGCGGCGACGGGCACCGCGGTGCAGGAGGGTGCCGGCGCGACGGGGCACGCGGCGTGGGCGGCCGGCGCCGGCGGCGCCGCGGGACACGCGGCGGGAGCGGCGGGCGCCGGCTCCGCGGCCGCGACGTGGGCCGCGGTGAGGACCACCGGGGAGCGGGCGGCCACCGCGCAGGGCGGCGCCGCGGGACGGGCGGGCGCGGGCGCGGGCGCGGCCGCGGCCGGCGCCTCGTCGTCGCGAGCGGCGGCGGCGCACGCGGGCGCGGCGGCGGGGGCGGCGGCGACGGGCGCGGCCTCGCGATACGCAGCCGCGCCTGCCGGCGCGTCGCGGAGCATGCCCCCGGCGCTCGGCGCCGTCGCGCCGTAGGGGCGCGCGGTGGCGGCGTCGGTCGCGGTCCAGGGGGCCGCCGCGGCGGCGTCATGGCCGGGGCGCTCGCCGCGGCCGAGCAACCGGACGCCCATGAGCGCGAGGGCTCCCGCGACGAGCGCCGCGACCAGCACGGTGAGCGTGCTCGACACCTTCTTCGCAGCGGTGGAGACTTCAGGCATGGCGTTCTCCTCGCGCGCGGTCACCGTGCGCGCGTCCCTCGTCCGACTCCGATCACGTCGCGGCGAAGCTGGACGCCACCATGCGAAGCAAGAGCCGGGCCAGCGGCGATCCGCCGCGCCCCGCGCAGTTGCGCCGGTCACGCGCCGGCCCCGCGGATCAAATTCCCCAGGCCGTGGGAAGATCGCCCGATGCCCTCAGGCCCCGCCCGCTCCCGCCGCGCACAAAAAAAAGCCAGTGCGCGAACTGAGGGGGGGATTCAGGTCGCGCACCGGCCGAGCGCCCGAAGGCGCCACGTACAACCCTACCACACTTGAGGTAGAACGCAAGACCAAAGACCTCGTGTCGTGTCGAGGTGCCGAGCATGAATTGAACAGGGAGACGGGGAGGCGGGGAGGATTGCGTTTTGGTTGACGGCCGCAGGGGCGTGCACGTCGCCGGCGTCGGCGCGACCCAACCTGACCTACTCCCCGTCTCCCCGTCCCTGTTTTCCGGGCCTGGCCCGATCGGAGGAACGGCGCCTGTCACAGCTGGTGCGCGAACTCGTGCACCGCGGCGGCGAGGGCGTCAGGGGCGGCGTAGCCCATCGCGTGCGGGGCGCCGGGGATCTCCTGCAGCCAGCCGCGCGGCAGGCGGCTGGCGAGGTCCATGGCCCAGCCGCGGCTCACGAGACGGTCGCACGCGCCGCGCACGACCAGCGTCGGCACGGGCACCGCGCGGAGCGTCTCCTCGAGGCCGCGGTCGCACAGGCGCGCGAGCGTCTCGGCCGCGCGGCGCAGGCCGTGCACGCCGAGCTCGAGCACCGCGACGAGGTACGGCGTCAGCGGCTCGTGGCGCATGCAGCGCAGCGAGCGCCGCAGCAGGGCCGGCGCGCGGCGCAGCGCCGGGTCGGGCATGGGCGCCTGCAGCACGGCGGCGCGCACCGCGTCGGGCCGCGTCGCGGCGAGCGCCGCCACGACGTGGCAGCCGAACCCGGTGCCGACCACGACCGGCGGCTCGATGCCGGCGTCGTCGATGATCGCCGCCAGCGTACGCGCGGAGTCGGCCACGGTGGCCGGCGCCAGGGGCCCGTGACCGGGGTGGTAGCGGCTCGGCAGATCCGGCGCCAGCACGTGGAAGTCCCGCGCCAGCCGCACGGCCAGCGGCTGGTCGAGCGCCGGCGTCAGGATGTCGCCCGGCACCAGGAGCACGCACTGCCGCCGCCCGGCCGGGCGCGAGACCTGGGCGTGGACCCGGCGGTCGCCGGCCTTGAGCCACTTGCCCTCGAGGACGATGGTGTCGTCGCGCGCGGCGTGGTGGCGCCGCGCGAGTCGGGTTGCGAGTGTCATGAGGTCGGTTTGATGACCCCACGAGCGCCTGCCGTTCGGAAATTCGGTAACCGCCGGTCGGGACTGCACCGTCGCTGCTCAGCCCTCGACGAGGTCGCGCAGGAGCTCGACGTCGATGGGCTTGTCGAGGTAGCGGTCGAACCCGCCCGCGCGCAGCCGGGGGTGCTCGACGGTGCGGCCGCGGTCACTCAGGCCGATGAGCCGCGCCGAGGCGGTGTCCGGGAGCTGCGCCCGGAGCCGCCGCGCGAGCTCGACCGGGTCGCTGTCGGGCAGGCCGAGGTCGAGGATCACGATCTCCGGCGGGTCCCGCCGGGCGCTCGCCAGCGCGGCGGGACCGTTGGCGCACAGCTCCACCCGGTGTCCCCACAGGCCGAGCGCGCTGGCCATCGCCTCGGCGAGGTGCGGGTCGTCCTCGACCACGAGCACGCGCGCGGGCCGGCCCGGTGGGCGCGCCGGCCGCGGCCCGCAGACGACCCGGACCGCGGGGAGCGGCGCCGCCGGCAGCGCCGGGAAGCGCACCACGAACTCGCTGCCGCGACCCGGCCCGCCGCTGAGGGCGGACACGGCCCCGCCGTGCAGGCTGACGATCACGCGCACGACGGCCAGGCCGAGCCCGAGGCCCCCCTCGGCGCGGGGCCGCACGCCCTCGCCCTGCGTGAACGGCTGGAAGATGCGCGCGAGCAGCTCGGGCGGAATGCCGACGCCGGAGTCGGTGACGCGGACGACCGCCTCGTCCTTCTCGCGGCGCAGCGCGAGCCCGATCCTGCCGCCGCGCGGCGTGTACTTCGCCGCGTTGACGAGGAGATTGCTCAGCACCTGCTGCAGGCGGGCCGGATCGCCGTCGACGACCACGGGCGCGGCCGGCACGGACACGCTCAGCCGGTCGCCGTGCGCGGCCACGAGCGGGCGCGTCGCCTCGACGGTCTGCTGCACGACGGCGACGAGGTCGACCGGCTGGCGCTCGAGCGTCAGGCGGCCGTTCGCGAGGCGCGCGCAGTCGAGCAGGTCGTTCACGAGGTGCGTCATCTGCGCGGTCTGGCGCGCGATGGTGCCGCGCACGCGATCGGCGAGCGGGTCCTGCAGGTCGACGCGGGCCAGGAGCTGACTCGCCGCGGTCAGCGCCGCGAGCGGGTTGCGCAGCTCGTGCGCCGCCATCGCCAGGAACTCGTCGCGGTGGCGCCCCTCCTCCGCGAGCTCATCGACCTGCCGGCGCAGCGCGGCGATCGCGGCCTCCCGCGCGTCATCGTCCGCCGGCGCGGACGGGCGCGGCAGGGCGAAGCCCGTCGCGCCGCCGACGGGCGCCGGCGCGAACGACGCGAGCTCCTCGCGCAGCGTGCTCGGCGGCGCGGCCCACTCGCAGGGGAAGAGCTCGAGCTGCGCTCGGTCGGGGACGGCCACCGGCCCGCCGAGCAGGGCGGCGCCGGCCGCGTCCGCGGCGGTGGGCTCCGGGGCCGCGGTGAGGCTCAGCGTGACGTAGGCGACGGCGCCGGCGCGATCGTGCAGCGGCCGCACCGCCAGGTCGAAGAGGCGGCCGCCGAGCCGCGCGTCGGCCGCCCGGCAGCGCGTGGCGGCGGACGCGCCGGCGAAGGCCCGGTCGAGCGCCGTCGCGAGCCAGCCCGGCAGCGCGGCCGCGCCGAGCGCCTCGCGCAGCGGCCGCGCGTGGAGCGCGCGGGCGCGCACGCCCCACAGCCGCTCCCAGGCGGGGTTCGCGGCGCACACGCCGAGGTCACGGTCGATCGCGACCACGGCGTGGGGGGCGCCGGCGGCCAGCTGGGCGTGGGCCTTCAGCAACGGGTCGGCCCGGGAGGCGCGCCGGCGCAGGCGCCCCGGCGCGGCCGGTGCATCGTGCTTCCCATGGCGTGACACACCCCCCATGGCTCCCCTTGACGTGGTGCGATGTGCCCCCTCCGGCACGTCGTGGATCACCTCGCGCAGGTCAGGCTATGCGGCGCCGCGCGCCGCGTCAAGCGCAATTTGCCGCACGCCCGTTTCACCGTCTGACCGGCAGGCACTGGTCGCGGCGCCACGCGTCCGGCATCTTCGGCACGAACGACGATACTCACTTAAAAGCATGGAATTAAATGCATTTTGTGTTCCCGATGCGGCGCGACAGGGCGGCTGCTCACCGGGGTTGCCGACGGGGCCGCGAAGCAACGAGGGATCAGACTGACCGTTGGACGAGCCGGTGCCGCGACCGACCCGCGACCGACCGAATCTTGGTCAGATGGCCAGTCGTTCGGGCTGGGGGCGAAGTGATCGCCGCGTGGCGGTCAGCCAGGCGCGTCCGGGTCCACGAGCGGCAGCGTGAACGCGAACGTGCTGCCCTCTCCGGGCGCGCTCTCGACCCAGATCTGGCCGCCGTGCGCGGCTACCAGCCGGCTCGAGATGTAGAGCCCCAGGCCGAGCCCCTCCTTGCGGCCGCTCGCGCCGCCGGCACGCCAGAAGCGGTGGAACAGGCGCTGCCGGTCCTCCTCGGCGATGCCGGGCCCGTGGTCGCAGACCGCGATCACCAGCTCGCCGCCGCGCCGCCACGCGCCGATCTCGACCCGCGTGCCGGCAGGCGAGTACTTGAGGGCGTTGCTGATGAGGTTGCCGATGATGCGCTCGAAGGCCGCCCCGTCCGCGCGCACCGGGGGCAGCGGCGGCACGTCCACTTTGAGGCGCGCGCGGTCGAGGGCGTCGCCCGAGCGCGCGAGGAGATCGCGGATCTCCTGGCCGACGTCGAGCGGGCGCAGGTCGAGCTTGAGCTGCCCCGCCTCGAGGCGCGCCGACTCGACCAGCTCGTTGATCATGGTGCCCATGCGCCGCGCCGCGGTCTCGATGCTGACCGCGGCCTGCCGCTCGGACGCGTGGCCCGCGTCGGCGAGCGCGCGCCCCAGGCGCTGCGCCTGGAGCTGGATCACCGACAGCGGCGTGCGCAGGTCGTGGGAGACGGCGCGCAGCACGTCCTCGTGCTGCTCCTGCAGCTCGTGCAGCCGGCTGATGTCGGTCAGCGTGACCACGGCGCCGGTGACCCGCCCCTCGGGCGTGCGGAGCGGCGCGCCGCTCGCCGACACCCACACCTCCCGGTCCGGCCGGCGCACGACCATGACCACCCCGCGGACCACCTCGCCCCGGAGCGCGCGCGCGACGGGCGAATCGTCCAGCGGGAAGGGGGTGCCGTCGGGCCGCGCGACGGGGAAGCAGGCCCAGCGCTCCGCGAGCGGCAGCGCGCGCTCGGCCTCGGTGTGCGGCAGCGCGGCCGCGGCCGCGGGGTTCACGCGGACGATCTCCCCGCGCGGCCCGTAGGTGACGACGCCCTCGGCCATGGCGGCGAAGATCGCCTCGAGCTCCGCCGCCGAGCGCGCCGCGGCCTCGAGCAGCTCGAGCCGCTCGCGCTCGTGGCGGCGCCGCTCGGTGACGTCCTGAAACGCCGCCACGGCGCCGACGACCTCGCCCTTGACGATCACCGGGCTGGCCGCGCCGAGCACGACCGCGTCGCCGCCGCGCGGCCGCCGGATCACCAGCTCGAAGTCGCGCACCGCCTCCCGCCGCTCGAGGGCGCGCACGAGCGGCATCTCCTCGCGCGGCATGACGCTGCCGTCGGGCCGGAGCAGGACAGCGAGCGGCCGGTCGCGCATGCTGGTCCCGGCCGCGCGCGCGCCGAGGATGGCGTCGACGGTGGGGTTCGTGAGCGTGAAGACGCCGTCGGCGTCTGTCACCATGACGCCGAGCGGCACGGTGGCGATGGCGGTGCGCAGCAGCTCGACCGCGCGCCGCGCCTCCTCGGTGCGGCCCTCGAGCTCGCGCTCGCGCCCCTGCGTCTCGTCGACCATGTGGCCGAACGCGCGCCCGAGCCGCGCGACCTCCACGGGCCGGTCGAACGCGGGCGGCGGCTCCCGCCCGCCCGCCGCGACCGCCACGGCATAGCCCTCGAGTCTCTGGACCGGGAGGGCGACCGCGCGGGCGAGGCCGAGGGCCAGGAGCAGCGCCAGGGCCGTGACGGCGAGGGCGGCGCCCTGGTCCCGTGCGAGGCTGCGCAGGAGCGGCCCGGTGATCTCGGCCGTCGGCCGGCTCGCGCCCACCACCCAGCCGAGAGCCGGCAGCGCCACGAAGGCGGCGATCTTCTTGCGCCCGTCGAGCCGCGAGACGAACGTGCCGGTCACCTCGGCGCCCGCCCGCGCCCGCTCGACCAGGGGGCGCGCGGCGGTGAAGGTGCGCCGGTCCCACGAGAGCGCGACCTCCGGGCGGCGGTACACGAGGCGATCGGCGCGGTCGAAGAGCATCAGGCTGGCGCTGCCGGTGCGCTGGATGGCGAGCGGCTCGAAGCCGAGCCGGCGGGGATTCACCGCCGTGAGGGCGATCCCGCGCAGCTCCCGGTGATCGTCGCGAACGCCGCGCGCGATGACGAAGAGCGGGTCCGGGCCGACGCGCGCCTGGAAGAGGTCACCCACGGCCCAGTCCCGGCCGCCGACGATCTGCTGGTAGTAGTCGCGCGGCGTGAGATCCAGGCCGACCACGGCCGGATCGCTCGAGGCCACGATCCGGCCCTGGGGCGTGGCCCAGCTCACCTCGCGCGCCGCCGGGTACTCCGCCCGGGTCGCCGCCAGCACGCGGTTCACCTCCGCCGGCGTCAGGCGCGTCGGCTGCGTGAGGGCGCTGCCGAGGGTCGCCTCGGCGGCGACCACGTCGTGCACGAACGATTCGAAGCCCGCCCCGACCGCCCGCGCGACCTCGAGGTTGGCGCTCACCTCCTGGGCGTAGCGCTCGCGGAAGCGGTGCCGGAACAGGATCGCCTGCACCAGCAGCATGCCGACCAGCATGGTGACCAGCGACAGCACCAGCAGCCCCCGCACGCTTTTCGGTAGGAGGGCGCGGACGCTCGCCAGCGGCGCTCGAATGCTGGACGAATGCGTCACGCTTGTACGATGTCCCGCTGCCGGTGGCCCCCCTCAGGACCCCCCCGGCGGCGCCGCGGCCCCGCGCGCGCGGCCCGCGGTGCGGCGCGAACGGCGGGCAACAGCTGGCAGCCCCCAGTCTTTCGGCCTGCCTGCCAGCTGTGCCCGTCCTTGAACCTTACCCGCCAACCGTGGCCGAAGGACAAGCGCGGCGCGGCCACGCGCGCCCCAAAAACACCGCCGCAGAGTGGCGCGCGGGCCAGTTTTGCCCTGGACCAAAGCCACTACCGAAAGAACCAAAACCGTCCGCGCCTCGTCCGCCGCCGGGTGAGGCTCCCGCGTCTTCCCGATGCCGCGCCGGTTCGATCCGGCGCGAGCCGTGCTAAGTTACCTGCACCAGAGGGGGCTCATGCAGGGGAAGCGGTGGCGGCGGATCCTCGTCGTGGATGACGACGGCGCGATCCGGCGGGTGGTGCGCCGGATCCTCGCCTCGCGCGTCGAGGTGATCGAGGCGGATTCGTGCGAGGCGGCCCTCCAGATCCTCGAGCAGGAGGCGCCCGCCCTGAGCGTCGTGCTCCTCGACATCCGCTTCCCGCGGGGCATCCTCCAGGGCGACCAGGCGCTGGGGTGCATCCGCGAGCGGTGGCCCGCCCTCGGCGTCGTGGTGATGACGGTCGAGAACGACATCCCGCTCGCGTGCCGCTGCCTCAAGCTGGGGGCCCTCGACTACGTCACGAAGTTCCCCGATCTGGAGGGCGCCGTGGTCGCGGCCGTGGACCGCGCGCTGGCCATCGTGGCCCTGCGGCGCGAGAACGAGGAGCTCGAGCGAGCGCTCCAGCAGCGGCGCGCGGCGGAGCAGGCGCTGGTCGCGGACACGCACGCCAGCGTGCTGCCGCTCGAGCCGCGGCCGGAGCAGATCCGCCGGTTCGAGGACGTGACGCGGGAGCACTTCAGCCACGCGCTGAGGGCCTGCAACGGCAACATGAGCGAGGCGGCGCGGCGGCTGGGCGTCCCGTACGACAGCTTTCGCAACCGGGTGGTCGGGTGGGGGCTCGTGCGGCGGACCTCGAAGCGGCGCCGCGACGAGTAGGGGGGCATGCCACCGAGAGCTGCAGCCCGGGCGGTAGCTCGATCCCCGAGCGCGAGCGCGAAACCGGTTGCGTTGCTGCGGGATCGGGGCAGCCTTTCGGATACGGACTGACGGTCAGTGACAGCAGAATCGATGATGACGGGCGGGGGGCGCACGGGGGAGAGCACGGGCATGGCGGGCGACCAGCGGGCCGCGACGCTCGACGGCGCCGGCCTGGAGCTGGCCGCGTGCCTCGACGCCCTGCCGTACTACGCCTTGCTGATCGACGCGGATCACCGCATCCTCTTCGCGAACCGCGCCGCCGGGCACGCGCTGGGCCGCGCGCCCCTCGAGTTGCTGGGCGCCTACTGCCCCCTGGCGGTGCACGGCCTCGACGCGCCGTTTCCGGGCTGCCCGCTCGAGGAGGCGGTCCACGCGGGCGGCTCGCAGCCGATCGAGCGCGAGCTCCACGAGCCGCGGACCGGCGGCTGGGCCTCGTCGAACATCTACCCGACGTCGCTGCGGACCAGCGCCGGACGGCCGGTGTTCCTGCACCTGGTCCGCGACATCTCGTCCGAGAAGCGCAACGAGCGCGACGCCGGGCGCGAGCGCGAGTGCCAGGCCGTGCTCGCCGACATCCTCCGGATCGCGCTCACCGACGTCGGCCTCGACGACCTGCTCGCCCTCGTCCTCGAGCGCGTCCTCGCGGTGCCCTGGCTCCAGGTGGAGCCGCGCGGCGCCATCTTCCTCGCCGAGGGCGACCCGCCGGTGCTCGTGCTCAAGGCGCAGCACGACCTGCCCGCGTGGACCCGGGACCGCTGCCAGCGGGTGGGCTACGGCTCGTGCCTGTGCGGCCGCGCGGCGGCCGCCTGCCGCGTCGAGTTCGCCGGCGACGTCGACGCGCGGCACGAGCACTGCGACCGAGAGTTGAGCCCCCACGGCCACTACTGCGTCCCGATCGCGCTGAAGGGCAGGGCGCTCGGGGTGCTGAACCTGTACCTGCGCCCGGGTCACGAGCGGGACGCGCGCGAGGAGGCCTTCCTCGGCGCCGTCACCGACGTGCTCGCGGGCATCGTCGAGCACGGCCGCGGCGAGGAGGAGCGGCGGCGCCTGGCCACCGCGGTCGCGCAGTCGACCGAGGCGGTCGCGGTGACGGACCCGGCGGGCATCATCACCTACGTGAACCCGACCTTCGAGCGCCTCACGGGTTGGACCCGCGCCGACGTCGTCGGGGGCCCCATCTTTTCGTCGGCGCGCGGGGTCGATCCCGCGCTGCGGGCCCGCATCCTGGAGTCCGCGCGGCGCGACGGCGAGTGGCACGGCCGGATCGCCGGCCGGCGCAAGGACGGCGGCGCCTACGTGCACGACCTGACGGTCTCGGCGGTGCACGACCAGGCGGGTCACGTGACGAGCCTCATCGTCCTCGGCCGCGACCGGACCCAGGAGCTCCAGCTCGAGGCGCAGCTCCGCCAGTCGCAGAAGCTGGACGCGCTCGGGCAGCTCGCCGCCGGGGTGGCGCACGAGTTCAGGAACGCGCTCTTCGTCATCCAGGCGCGCGCGGACGTGATCCGGCGGCAGCTGCCGCGGGACGAGGCGGTCGCGAGCGGCACGCAGGCCATCGCGAAGGTCGTCGAGCGCTGCACGACCCTGACGCGGCAGCTCCTCGCCTTTGGCCGCCAGGACGAGGCGCAGCCGCAGGTCGTGGACGTCAACGCGATCATCGGCGACCTCGCGCAGCTCCTGCGGCGCACCATCGGGGCCGCGATCGAGCTGACGACCACGCTCACGCCGCACCTCGACCCGGTCCGCGTGGATCCCGGGCAGCTCGAGCAGGTGCTCGTGAACCTCGTCCTCAACGCCCGCGACGCCATGCCGCACGGCGGCACGGTGCGGGTCGCCACCGGCGCGCTCCCGCCCGGCGCCGAGCGGGAGTCCGACTGCGGCAAGCTGCCGCCGGGCCGGTACGTGACCGTGAGCGTCGCCGACACCGGCTTCGGGATGACGCCCGAGGTCCGTGAGCGCGTCTTCGAGCCGTTCTTCACGACCAAGGAGCCGGGCAAGGGCACCGGTCTCGGCCTCGCGAGCGTCTACGGCATCGTGACCGCGGCGGGCGGCGGGGTCGGCGTCACGTCGGCACCCGGGCGGGGCAGCACCTTCACCGTGTACTTGCCCTGCGCGGCGGCGGCGGCGCCGGCGGAGTAGCCGCGCGGCGCGCCGTGGCGGCGGGCTCGCGCCGGACGACCATGGCGCGCGCGCACCGCTGGGCGCATCCGAGCACCGGGGGCCCCCTCCCATGACTCTCGCCGCGCTCATCTTCGACGTCGACGGGACCCTCGCCGAGACCGAGGAGTCGCACCGCCAGGCCTTCAACGGCGCGTTCGCGGCCGCGGGGCTCGACTGGCGCTGGGACCAGGCGCTCTACCGCGAGCTGCTGCAGGTCGCCGGCGGGGTCGAGCGCATGCGCCACTTCGCCGCGACCCACCGGGAGCGGCGCCAGCTCGGGGAGCCGGAGCTCCGCGCGATCCACCGCGAGAAGACCGCCCGCTTCGTGGCGCGCGCGGCGCACCACCGGCCGCGGCCGGGCGTCGCCCGCCTGGTCGCGGAGGCGCGCGCCGCCGGGCTGCGGCTGGCCATCGCGACGACGACCGCGCGCGCCAACGTCGCGGCCCTCCTCACGGCGTGCGGCGGCGAGGCCTGGTTCGACGTCATCGCGACGGCGGAGGACGCGGCGCGCAAGAAGCCCGACCCGGCCATCTACGCCGTCGCCCTCGGGCGGCTCGGCCTGCCCGCGGCCGGCTGCCTCGCCTTCGAGGACACGCGCAACGGCCTCGCGGCGGCGCGCGCGGCCGGCGTGCCCGTGGCCATCACGTTCAGCCAGTACGGCGAGCGCGACGGCTTCGACGGAGCGGTCGCGGTGGTGCCCGACCTCGCCGCCGTCGATCTGGCGCAGCTCCGCGCCTGGCACGCGGCCGCGCGGCAGCGTTGACCCGCGCCGCCGGCCGCGCTGGGGTGGGGGCAGAGGTGCTCCAGCGCGGGGGGGCCGCCCGGGCCCATGGTTCCCCCCCCGGGGCCTGGGCTTGCGGGAGGGCTGCGCCCCCCCGCCCCACGGCATACGCCGCGGGGCCCCACCCTCCCGGACAGGTTGAGCCGTACTGAAGCAACGGTGAGGTGGATTCCCAAGGCGCTTGGCGCGGCAACGACGGGTCGCGACGCCCTGCGGAGCTCGCGCGGGGGGGAACCATGGCCCCGGTCGTCCCCCCTGCGATCCCGGCACACTGTTGCCTCGAAGTGCGTCGCACGGGCGCGTCCTCGCCCGCCCGGAACTTCGCAACGCTTGCTCGATTCGCGACGGCACTCTGAAGGCCATCTGCGACAGAACGGCTCAACCTGTACGGGAAGGCCCCGACGTCGCAACCCCCGACGCGACTTTTTGGACGCGCCGTTTGTGACCCCGGCATCCTACATGTGGGCGCCAAGCGCGCCTAGAGCCGTCACGTGGTCTTGCCCCCCCTGAGGCTGCGTGGCGGCTCTTCTATTTTCTGGGGTCGCGGCTAGTCGCGGGGCGCGGCGGTGCCGTTGAGGGGTGGGGCGGCGGTCACGTTGTTCGTGCGGCGCGTGGGGGCGTGCCGGGGGACGTGCGGGTCGACGGGCAGCAGGCGGCGCAGCAGCGGGCCGGGGAGCGTGGCGAGCTGGAGCTGCGGCCCGAGCCGGAATTCGAAGCGCCGGTCGACCGCCGCGAACACCTCGCCGTCGATCGTGTAGCAGTCCTCGTCCGTCTCGACGACGACCTCGTGCGCCGGCCGGTTCACGTAGCGCGGGTCGACCGGGAGCCCGCCGCGGCCGGCGAACGACAGCAGCGCCTGGCGATAGATCGACACGGGGCGCAGGAGCGCCCGCGAGTCGATGGGGAGCTGCGCGCGGGTGAGCAGCGGCGCCATGACGGCGAACTCGCGCGACGAGACCGCGTAGGCGAGGAAGTGGAAGCTGTCGCGGGTGCGCTCGCCGACGAAGGGCTTGACGAACGGGTTGATGAGCCCCGTGGTGTTCGCGAACACCGAGGCGAAGCGGCCGTACGGCAGCTCGAGCCCGTCGATGGTGACCCGCGCCTCCATCTCCCGCAGCACCGAGCGGTGGCTGCGGGGGAAGCCGGTGACCGCGCTGAGGATCGACTGCACGCCGAGCGCCACGGCCGCCGCGCGGGACTTCGTGCCGGCCTCGAAGCGCGCGACCAGCCGCACGAGGGGGCCGAGACCGACGGTGATGCCGTAGGAGGTGTGGCCGCCGTGCGTCACGGCGACGAGCGGCACCTCGCGCCACAGCAGGCGGTCGGCGAGGTACGCCCGCATGACGGTGCGGAAGTTCACGCCCGCCGAAGGGCTCATCCCGGACCAGGCCGAGGTCACGTTCATGGTCCCGCCGCCGAGGAACGCGAGGCGGGGCGCCACCGCGCCGGGCTGGCGCAGCAGCTCGTTGATGACCCGGCAGATCGTGCCGTCGCCGCCGTAGATGCACAGCAGCTTCACCCGCTGGCCCAGGCCGGCGAGCGCCTCGCGCACGTTGTCGATGTCGTCCGTGACGATGCGGTGCACCGCCTTCGCCTCGTCGCTGTCGAGGACGTCGGCGAGCACGCGCCAGCGGCCTCCCGCCTGGGGGTTGCACAGGAGCGCCACGTCATGAGCAGTCGGGGTCGGCACGGATGCAAGATTAGCGAAAAAAGCGCCCGCGCGCTCGTCCTCGTGCGCTCTCGGCGCGCGTCCCAGGCGCCGCCGGGGCTTGTCGCGGCGGGCCGGGCGCCCAATACAGATTGTAGGAGGCGCGCATGAGAATCGCGGCCGTCGGGGATCTGTATTGCACGCCGCAGGTGGCGGCGCGCATCCGGGCGCAGATGACGCCGGTGCGCGACGAAGCCGACGTGCTCGTGTTGGCCGGCGACCTCACCTACTCCGGCGAGCCGCGCGACCTCGAGGCCCTGCTCGAGGCCCTCGTGCACGTGCGCGTGCCGACGGTCGCGGTGCTCGGGAACCACGACTACGACCGCGACCGCGCGGCCGACCTGATGCAGCTCATGACGACCGCCGGGGTGAAGGTGCTCGACGGCACCGCCTACCAGCGCGGGCGCGTCGGCTTCGCCGGCACCACGGGGTTCGGCGGCGGCTTCGGGCGGGGCGCGCTCACCGCCTTCGGGCAGCCCGCGATGAAGGCGTTCGTGCACGCCACGCTCGAGGAGGCGCTCAAGCTCGAGAGCGCGCTCTCGTTCCTCGACGGCGAGCTGGAGGCGGAGAAGACCGTGGTCGTGCTGCACTACGCCCCGATCGCGGACACGGTGCGCGGCGAGCCGCCCGAGCTGTACCCGCACCTGGGCAGCTCCCGGCTCGCCGAGGTCATCGACCGCCACGGCGCGGAGCTCTGCATCCACGCCCACGCCCACCACGGCGTCGCCGAGGGGCGCACGATGGGCGGGGTGCCGGTGTACAACGTCTCGCTGCCCGTGCTGCAGGCCCTCGACCCGCCGCGGCCCTACCGCGTCTTCGAGGTGTGAGGGCGGGCCATCTGCGGCAGTCCAGCTCAACCCGTCCGGGGGGATGGGGCCCCCGCGCGCGTAGCGCGTGGAAGGGGGTGCGGAGCCCCCCTTACGTAAACGCGGGCCCCGACATCTCGCACCGTCACCGGGGGGGGTGGCGACGATACGAGCGCGGGACCCGCACAACATCGATACCACGGACCGCCCGGCGCGCAAGCCAGATCGCGCAGGCGCCTCATTCTTCGGGCAGCTCGAGGAAGATGCCGACCACGGCGGCGGCCCGGCCCCCGGCATCGACGACCGGGTGGGCGCGCACCAGCACGGGCGCGGCCGTGCCGGGCCGCATGAACACCGCCTCGGTGGGGCGGCCCTCCCGCAGGGCGCGCACGAGCGGCAGGTCGCGGGCCGCCGCGATGCGCTCGCCGCCGGCGTGCAGCGTGCAGCGGGCGGGGATGTCCTCCAGGTGGGGGGCGCGGCCGCCGAGGAGCCGGCCGGCGGCGCTGTTCCACAGCACCACCCGGCCGGTGGCCTCGGCGACGACGATGCCGATCGGCATCGCCTCGGCGACCAGGGCGAGCACCGCCGTGGCCTCGCGCAGCGCGGCGGTGGTCTCCAGCCCGCGCTCGTGCTCGTGGGCGCACTGCTCGAGGAGACGCTCGGACTCGAGCTCCCGCTCGTCCTCGCGCGTCACGTCGCGCATCGAGACCACGGCGTAGCCCGCCTCGCCGGCGGGCGCCCGGGCGGGGCCGCCGGTGAAGCTGATCACGCGCTCCTCCTCGCCGAACGCGCGCACACGCAGGCGCAGGTCGAAGTAGGTCTCGCCCCGCACCGCCCGCGCGATGGGCCAGTGCTCGGCCGCGACCGGCTCGCCCGCCGGGGAGTGCACCTCGAGCACGGCGGCCGCGTCAGCCATCGCGCGCCGCAGCGCGTCGATGCTGCCGAGCCCGGTCAGCCGCAGCGCCGCGGCGTTGGCCGTCACGAGCCGGCCGGCGGCGTCGAAGATCACCACCCCGTCGGGCAGCGCGGCGAGCACGCTGGCGAGCCCGGCCTCGACGGTGAGCGCCGGCCGCGCCTGGCGCGGGCGCAGCAGCTGGCGCAGCGAAGCGCGCGGCTTTCTCGGTCGGCCGTTCACGAGTGTGATCACCGGGCTCGCGACCTGCCCGCCGGCCCTCGACGGCGGGACGGTCAACAGTCTCCTTGTAAGGGTGAGCCCGCGACGCGGCCACCCGTCGGCGTCCCGTGTCACCGATTTCGCCGCGGCGCATCTCATCGGGTGCGCTGGAGCGCGCCTGCTGTCACCTCCGGGCCCCCGCCCCATCTGATCTCGTGTGAGAGGAGATGACGATGCCCGCGACCACGACCGCCCTGACGCTCGCCCTCGACCCGGCCGTGACGGACGAGGCGGTCGTCGCCCGCGTCCGCGCCGGCGAGACCGCGCTCTTCGAGGTCCTCATGCGCCGTCACAACCAGCGGGTGTATCGCGCCGTCCGCGCGATCCTGCGCGACGACGCGGAGATCGAGGAGGTCATGCAGCAGGCCCACGTGGCCGCCTACCAGCACCTCGATCAGTTCGCGGGCAAGGCGCGCTATTCGACCTGGTTGATCCGCATCGCCATCAACGAGGCGCTCGGGCGCAGGCGCCGTGGGCTGCGCCTCGTCCCGCTCGAGGACGGTGCGGAGGATGAGATGGGCACGTATCGAGGGCGGCCGCCGACTCCCGAGGACCGGGCCGGAACGCGCGAGCTCGCGGCCGTGCTCGAGGCCGCGATCGACGGGCTCCCGGAGAAGTACCGGCTCACGGTGATGCTCCGTGACGTCGAGGGCCTGGACACCGCGGACGCCGCCGCGGCGCTCGAGGTGTCCGAGGACGTGGTGAAGACGCGGCTGCACCGCGCGCGGGAGATGCTGCGCGCGCACATCGAGGCGCAGCTCGGGTCCGCCGCGCTCGCGGCCTACCTCTTCGGCTCCTGGCGCTGCGACCGGATCGTCGCGGCCGTGCTCGCCCGCATCACGGCGGAGGCCACGGGGGGCTGACGCCGGGGGTTGGGCCGCGCTACCCTGCACGGATGGCGCCGGACGTCCGCGTCCTCTTCGCGACCCGCATCCTGCGGCTCTTCGCGTACGGCTTCCTCTCCGTCGTCCTCGTGCTGTACCTGATCGCGGCGGGGCTGACCCAGGCGGAGATCGGCCTCCTGCTCACGCTCACCCTCGGCGGCGACACCGTCATCTCGCTGCTCCTGACGACGAGCGCCGACCGCGTCGGCCGCCGGCGCACGCTGCTCCTCGGGGCCGCGCTGATGATCTTCGCGGGCGTGCTCTTCGCGCTCACGCGCTCGTTCGTCCCGCTGCTGATCGCGGCGACCATCGGCGTCATCAGCCCGAGCGGCAACGAGGTCGGCCCCTTCCTCGCCGTCGAGCAGGCGGCGCTCGCCGAGGAGGTCACGGCGGAGCGGCGCACCGGGCTCTTCGCCTGGTACAACCTCGTCGGCTCGTTCGCGACCGCGGTCGGCTCGCTGTGCGGCGGCGCGCTGGTCCAGGCGCTCCAGGACCGCGGCCTGACGCCGCTCGCGAGCTACCGCGCGGTGGTGCTCGGCTACGCCGTCATCGGCGTGGCCATGACCGCCCTCTTCGCGCGCCTCTCGCCCGCCGCCGAGCCGCCCGCGGCCGCGCGCGTGCGGCGGCGGCCGGCGTACTTCCAGGCCGACCTCGGGCTGCACCGCTCGCGGCGCAGCGTCTTCACGCTCGCCGGCCTCTTCACCATCGACGCCTTCGCCGGCGGCTTCGTCGTGCAGGCCTTCGTCGCCTACTGGTTCCACACCCGCTTCGGCGTGTCCCCGGCCACGCTCGGCGCGATCTTCTTCGGCGCGAACGTGCTCGCGGGCCTCTCGGCCCTCAGCGCCACCTGGCTCGCGGCCCGCATCGGCCTGCTCAGGACCATGGTCGGCACGCACCTCCCCTCGAACGTGCTGCTCCTGCTCGTGCCGCTGATGCCGACGCTGCCGCTCGCGATGGCGATGCTGCTCGCCCGCTTCAGCATCTCCCAGATGGACGTCCCGACCCGCCAGGCCTACACGATGGCGCTCGTCGTCCCGGACGAGCGCTCCGCCGCCGCCGGCGTCACCGGCATCGCCCGCACCGTGGGCGCGGCGCTCGCGCCGCTCGCGGCGGGGCCGCTCTACGCCACCGCGGCGCTCGCGAGCGTGCCCTTCTTCCTCGCCGGCGGGCTGAAGATCGTCTACGACCTGCTGGTGTGGCGGACGTTCCGGAAGGTGGAGCTGCCGGGGGAGTGAGGCATCGAGCCGACGCTGTTGGACATCCCGCGCTGTACGAGCGTCGCCGTTGACGCATCCTTCCCACGTGCCGGCCCCGAGCGAGGCCGCGAGCGAGACGCGCACCCGCGGCGCCGTCACGAAGGCGACCGATAGTCGGCCGTCCCGCTGATCGGCTTCTGCATCGCCGGGGACGCCAGCGTTGCTGTCAACCATGTCTCCGGGCAGTCTCTGGGCAACCCGCTGCCGTCGGATTTCCGCTTGACGAGGCGGGCTTCGTGCTTACAATATACGCTGAATCAAGATTGCGAGCCCCGCATGCCACGACGCCTCGCCCAGCTCGAGCTCCCGCGTACCTCCGGATGGGGCGGCAAGCGCACGGGTGCCGGCCGCAAGCGCACCGGTGACCGCGCCCGGGTGCCGCATGTCAGGCGTCCGCCTCACGTCGGGCGACACCCGGTGCACGCGACCTTCCGTGCCAGCGCCGAGGTCGGCTCGCTGCGCGAGGGCGCCACCTTCAACGCGCTCGAGGCCGCCATCCGCGCGGCGCAGCGGCCCGACTTCCGCATCGTCCACTTCAGCATCCAGGGCGATCACCTGCACCTCATCGTCGAGGCGAGCGACCGCGCCGCCCTCGTCCGCGGCCGGCGTGGTTTCGCCATTCGCAGCGCGAAGGCGGTCAATCGCGCGGTCGACCACCGCGGACGGGTGTGGGCCGACCGCTATCACGCGCGGGCGCTGCGCACGCCGCGCGAGACGCGCAACGCCATCGTCTATGTGATCCAGAACTGGCGCAAAGCGGTCCGCGGCGCGTAGTGCCTGGACCCGTGCGCCTCCGGCTACTGGTTCGACGGGTGGCGCGGCCCGCGACCGGCGTGGGCGCTGCCGCCGGACGAGGCGCCGCCGACGCGGCGGGCGAAGACCTGGCTCTTGCGGGAGGGTTGGCGCCGGTGTGGCCTGGTCGCCTTCGACGAACGGCCGCGCGGGGCGGTCGACTGAAGAGCGCTGCGCCGTCCTGCCTTCACGCCTCGGTTTCGCCGAGGTCGCGCAACAGTCCCGCCGCGGCCGCGCTCCCGTACCGCGCGGCCCGCCGCAGCGAGCGCAGGCCGGCCGGGTAGCTCCGCCGTACCAGCCACACGTGCGCCGGCGCTGGCCCGGCCGTGACATGCACGCCGGACCCGGCGTACGTGACTCCCTACGCGTGCCCGGGCTACCGCCTGCCGACCGAGGCGGAGTGGGAGTACGCAGCGCGGGCCGGGACTACGACCGCGACCTACAACGGCACGGGCGACAACATGCACCTTGCCTGCGAGCAGCCGAACCCCGTGCTCGATACGATCGCCTGGTTCTGCGGAAACAGCGTCGGCTCGACGAAGATCGTCGCCACGAGGGTCGCGAACGCCTGGGGGCTCGCCGACATGCTGGGCAACGTGAAGGAGTGGACCGGCGACTGGCGCGCCGCCTACCCCGCGGGCCCCCTCACGGATCCCTGGGGCAGCGCGACGGGCACGGCCCGCGTCATCCGCGGCGGGGGCATCTTCTCCAACGCCAACGACGTGCGGGCCGCGGCCCGCACACAGATAGAACCCTACTCGTCCGCCAGCGACCTGGGATTCCGCCCCGTGCGAGCCCTGCACTGAGAGCGTTGGAGCGACCGAGAGGCAGACCCGGGCGAGCGAGGGGGCTACTGCAGGTAGAAGAGTTGTACGGCACCTTCATCGACGTCGCGCGGAAGCTGGGGAGACGCGCCGCGTCGAGGGCCGAGATGACGCAGTCCTCGGTGGGCGAGTCCTCGAACTTGCAGACGATCTTCACGCCGAGGGCGTTGCCGTCCAGGCCGCCGATGTCGATCTCCAGCTCCGCGCGCAGCTCGACGGCGAGCTCGCCGCGTTTGAGGGTGAGGCGGGTGAGGCTACCGATGACCTCGGCGCGAAACAGCGCCAACTCCTCGGCGTGGTCCTTGGGCGTGAGCGTGTCCATGGCGATCCTTTCTGCGCCGCCGTTCGTTGCGGGGCGGCGCCACGCCATCGCTCGCACAGCCGGCGCGCGCCGGGCAGCGGACAAGGCTGGACGCCGCCCAGCGCCGCAGGGTCGACCTCCGCCCAGCGGCGTCGTAGCCGACCACCTTGGCCCGCGAGCAGCGGCGTCGCACTTCCTCCGCCAGCAGTCCGACGACGCCGAAGAGCGCCAGCGCCCAGGCGATGACGGCGGCGGCATAGTGCCGCCGGGCGGCGACGCCGCGCGGCACGACCAACAACACGCCGCCCCGCCGCAGACCCGGCAGAGGAAGCGGCGCGCCGCGATCACGGTGTCCCGCGGCTCGCCGTCGGGGGCGAGCGGCCCACGGAGCACTCGCTCGCGCAGCCCGTGGCCCCACCGCGTCAGCGGCTCGCCCAGGCACCGGCCGGCCGCGCCGCACCACACGCACCGCCCGGGCCGCACCTCGTCCACGCTCGGCAATTGCGCGAGCCACCGCTTCACCCCCCCCGCACCCCCGCCCCTCCCGCTTGACGTCGCCGCCGCCGCCTGCGTACCCTGTGCGGCGGTGTCGGAGCGGACCGCGGCCGCCGTCGAGGGCGGTGCGAAGGAGTGGTGATGCGTCGATCGGTGCTGCGTCTATCGTGCCTCGCGGGGATCGCGGGGCTGTTGAGCTGCGCGCCGGGGCAGCCCCCGGCGCCGGCGTCCGCGCCCGCGCCCGTGGCCGCGCTCGGCGCGGCCGGCGCGCGCGCCCCGCGGGCGTTCCCCGGCAGCGTCGCCAGCTCGCTCGACGAGCACCGGCAGGTGCCGCGGTTCCTGTGGGCGACCTCGCGGCAGGCGGCGCCCGGCGGCGCCACGCCGGAGGCGGCGGCCCGGGCGCACCTCGCCGCGCACGCGCCGGCGTACGGCCTCACCCGCGCCGCCGCCGCGGCTCTCGAGCTCGAGGCGGTGCACGACGATCACCGCGGCGGCATCATCGTCGCGCTGGGGCAGCGCGCCCACGGCGTGGAGGTGTACCGCGGCCAGGTGCGCGTCCTCATGCGCCGGGACCTCGAGCTCGTCGCCATCGCCGGCAGCCTCCTGCCCGCGCCGGCGGCCGCGCCCGCGTTCCCGCGGTCCGCCGCCGAGGCGCTCGCGGCGGCGCTCGCCGCCCAGTACGGCGTCGCGATCCCGGCCGGCGCCGTGGTCGCGGCCGGCACCGCCCCGGGCGGCTACACCCGGCTCGACCTCGCGGCCCCGATCCCCGTCGCCGGCGGCGCGCTGCGCCTCGGCCGGCCCGCCCGGGTCAAGCCGGTGCTCTTCACCGAGCGCGGGACCGCCCGCGCCGCGTACTTCGTCGAGACCTTCGCCGGCGCCGGCCGGCGCGCCCTGGCCGATGCCTACCGCACGCTCGTCGCGGCCGACGACCTCGCCATCCTCGAGCGGCGCGACCTCACGAAGGACGCGCAGTACCGCGTGTGGGCGGACGCCACCGGTCGGCCGCTCGACGGGCCCCAGGCGGACTACACCCCGCACCCGACGGGCACGCCCGATGGCACCGACCCCGCCTTCATCCCGCCGGTCCTCGTGACCCAGAACGGCTTCAACCACAACCCGGCGGGCGGGGCGGATCCGTGGCTCGCCGCGGGCGCCACGGAGACGCGCGGCAACAACACCGACGCCTACGCCGACCGGACGCAGCCCGACGGCTTCTCGACCGGCGACCTCCGGGCGACGACGACCGCGGCGGGCGTCTTCGACCGCGTCTACGACCCGAGCGCCGGCCCGAGCGTGAACGACGCGCAGGTGATGGCCGGCCTGACCCAGATCTTCTACACGGCGAACTGGCTCCACGACTGGTTCTACGACTCCGGCTTCGACGAGGCCGCGGGCAACGGGCAGCAGGACAACTACGGCCGCGGCGGGCTCGGCGGGGACCCGATGCACGTCGAGGCCAATGACTACAGCGGCAGCAACAACTCGGACATGCAGACGCCCGCCGACGGCGCCTCGCCGATCATGCAGGCGTACCTGTGGTCGGGCCCGGAGCAGCGGGCGCTGCACGTCGCGCCGCTCGACGTGAACCTGGCGACGGGCGCGGCGGAGTTCGGGCCGCCGAGCTACGACCTCACCGGCACCCTCGTCCTCGTCAACGACGGCGCCGGCACGACCACCGACGCGTGCGAGGCCATCGTCAACGACGTCGCGGGCACGATCGCGCTCCTCGACCGCGGCACCTGCACCTTCAAGCAGAAGGCGGTGCGGGCGGCGGCCGCGGGCGCCATCGGCGTCATCCTCGCCAACAACACCGGCGGCGGCCCGATCAACATGCCCGACGGCACCCCCGACGGGGCGGTCGCGATCCCCGTGCTGTCCGTCTCGCAGACCGACGGCGCCACGCTCAAGGCGGCCCTCGGGCAGGGGCCCGTCACCGCCCACCTCACCCGCGCGGCCGGCGTCGACCGCGACGGCGCGCTCGACAACACCGTCGTCGCCCACGAGTGGGGTCACTTCCTCCACCTGCGCCTCGCCGACTGCAGCCAGGGGATGTGCGCGGCGATGTCCGAGGGCTGGGGCGACTTCACCGCCCTGCAGATGGTCATCCGCGACGGCGACGACCTCGACGGCACCTTCGCGCTGTCGACCTACGCCAGCAAGGCCATGGGCGACAGCGGCTACTTCGGCATCCGCCGGGCGCCGTACTCCGTGGACATGACGAAGAACGCCTTCACCTTCCGCCACATCTCCGATCTCGAGGCGCTCCCGGTGGGCGTGCCGATGCAGGACTCCGGGGCCCCGAACTCCGAGTCCCACAACGCCGGCGAGATCTGGGCCGAGATGCTGTTCGAGGCCTACGTCGCGCTGCTCAAGCAGAGCCAGGGCCCGGCGCCCAGCCGCACCTTCGAGGAGACGCGGCGCACGATGTCGGACTACGTGGTGGCCGGGCTCAAGCTCACGCCGGCCGACGCCAGCTTCACCGAGGCGCGCGACGCCATCCTCGCCGCCGCCGCGGCCCGCAGCCCGGCCGACGTCGACGCCCTCGCGGCCGCGTTCGCGCGCCGGGGCGCCGGGAGCTGCGCCGAGTCGCCGGCCCGCGACTCGTGGGACTTCGCGGGCGTGGTGGAGTCGTACGAGGTCAAGCCGCAGATCGTCGTGGGCGCCCCCGCGCTCGACGACGCGCTGCAGTCCTGCGACGGCAACGGCCGGCTCGACGCCGGCGAGCGCGGGACGCTCACGGTCCAGGTCGTCAACGCCAGCGTCATCCCGACCGCGGGCGCGACGCTGACGGTGAGCTCGTCCACGCCGGGCCTCACGTTCCCGGCCGGCGCCACGGCGAACGTCGGGCCGCTCGCCGCGTTCGCCTCGGCCCAGGCGAGCCTCGAGGTCGCCCTCGACCGCGGCCAGGCGGCCATGCAGCTCCTCCAGCTCGAGGTGACGGTCGCGGCCGCCGACGCGTGCAAGCCGACCCTCACCCGCGCGGCGGCGTTCCGCGCCAACTACGAGGAGCAGCCGGCGACGTCCGCCACCGACACCGTCGAGAGCGCGGACACCACGTGGACCGTCGCGGGCGAGGCGGCCGACGCGGTGTGGTCGCGCGTCGAGGCCGCGGCCGGCAACCACGTCTGGCGCGGCGTCGACCTCGCGCGCCCGTCCGACAGCTGGATCGCGTCGCCGACGCTGCCGGTGAGCCCGACCGCGCCGCTGGTCCTCTCGTTCCGCCACCGGCACGAGTTCGAGCGCGCCGACGGGAACAGCGGCGCCGTCTACTACGACGGCGCCGTCATCGAGATCACCACCGACGACGGCGTGACCTGGGAGGACCTCGCGAACTACGCCGACCCGGGCTACGGCGGCACCATCGACAACACCTCGGGCAACCCGCTCGCCGACCGCCGGGGCTTCGTGGACCACAACCCGTCCTGGCCCGCCACCGACGACGTCAGCGTCGACCTCGGCCTTACGTTCGCCGGCCAGGACGTGCGGCTCCGGTTCCACATCGGCACCGACCAGGCGGCGGGCGGCGCCGGCTGGGAGCTCGACGACATCGCCCTGCAGGGCATCACCAGCACGCCCTTCACCAGCCTCGTCGAGAAGCCGAGCGCCTGTCCGGCGGCGGCGGACGGCGGCGCCGACAGCGGGCCCACGGTCGACGGCGGCGGCCTGCGGCCGGGCTTCCCCGGGGCCACCTGCGGCGGCTGCGCGGCCAGCGCTCGCGGCGGCTCGTTCGCCGGCGCGCTGCTCGCGCTCAGCCTCCTCGGCCTGCGCCGGCGGCGCGTCGACGGCTCTTCAGCCCACCGTCAGCACTAGCTTCCCGTGTGACCCGCCCTCCTGGTTCAGGTCCAGCGCCTGGCGCGCGTGCGCCAGCGGCAGCACCCGCGTGATGTGCGGCTTGACCACCTTGCCCTCGACCAGGCCGGCGATCTCCTCCAGGTCCTCGACGTCGTAGCGCATCGCGAACTCGATGCCGTGCGCCCCGACCCGCCGGGCGGCGGCGTGGTCGAGATCTCCGACCAGGTTGATGAGCATCCCGCCCCGCCGCAGCACCGACCACGAGCGCGCCTGCGTCTCGCCGCCCACGGGGTCGAGCACGCAGTCCACGTCTCGCACCTGCGCCTCGAACGGCTCGCGGTAGTCGAAGGCGCGCTCGACCCCGATGCTCCGCAGGAAGTCGAAGCTGTGCCGGCCCGCCGTGCCGAGCACCTCGGCGTCCTCCCAGCGGGCGAACTGCGCGGCGAACGAGCCGACGCCGCCGCTGGCGCCGTGGATGAGGAAGCGCATGCCGGGGGCGGCCTTGGCGGTGTCGATCACCGCCTGCCAGGCCGTCAGCCCCGCCATGGGCAGCGCGGCCGCGGTCACGAAGTCGAGCCCGGCCGGCTTGCGCGCGAGATCCCTCACCGGCACGCAGGCGTACTCGGCGAAGCTCCCCCACGCCTCGCCGAACACCGCGTCGCCCTCGCGGAAGGCCCCGTGCGCCCCGGGGCCGAAGCCCTCGATCACCCCGGCGAAGTCCTGACCGAGCGTGAGCGGCGCGCGCTCCGTCCCGGGGGGGTTGTAGATCTGCTCCCGGATCATCCAGTCCACCGGGTTGAGGCCGGCCGCGCGGACGCGCACCAGCGCCTCGCCGGGGCCGGGCTCCGGCATGGGGAGGTCCTCGATCCGGACCTGATCGGAGCCGCCGAACGCCTGAATCCGTACTGCTTTCATCTGAGCACCCTCGCGTCGCCTACGGACTATGTGCGGTGCCGGCGCGGCGATGCCAGGGGCGGGCGCGCCCGGCTCACCGACGGTGATGCGACTTGCCGCGAGAGTACCCGCGGCCATACTGAAGCCCGCCCCGCATGCGATTCTCCGTCGAGAACTCCCCCTCCGGCGGCGCCCCGCGGCGCCTCGCGATCACCCTCCTCACGCTCGCGGTCGGGCTCCGCGCCGCGCCGGCCGCGGCCGAGCACGTGGTCACCGGCGAGTCCCCCACGCAGGGGCTGAGCATCCCCGCCGGGCGCCTCGTCGGCGACTTCGACGCCACGGCGCTCACGCTCAACCCGGCCGGCATCGTGCTCATGCGCGGCGCGAGCCTCGTCTACGTGCACACCGAGCTCGACCGGAGCGGCGCCCGCGGCATCGGCGGGGACGGCTTCTTCCTCGCGAACCAGCCGCTCTTCGGCCGCTTCACCTTCGGCCTCGGCCTCGAGCTGCTGCGGCCCCCGCGCCCCTTTCGCCCCGACGGCAGCTCCCAGCGCACGACCCTCGCGCTCGCGTACCGGCTCCTGCCCGGCGTCGCCGTCGGCCTCGCGTGGCACCACCTCTTCGCCTCGGACGCGACCGGCGGCCACGGCGGCCTGGACAGCCTCGAGCTGGGCGTCACCCTCCGGCCGCTCGCCCACGTCGGCCTCGCCTACGTCCTGCGGGACATCAACACCCCCAGCATCGACGCCCTCGGGACGATGACGCCGGTGCCCCGCCGCCACGACCTCGAGCTCGCGATCCGGCCGCTCGGCGACGACCGGCTCGAGCTGGCGGGCGGCGTCGAGATCCGCGGCTGGGGCGAGGTGAGCCCGCGCGCCCGGCTCAGCCTGCGCGTCGCGCGCGGCGTCTTCCTCGAGGGCGACTTCGAGGCGCACCGGCTGCAAACGCTGGACACCGACACGGGGCTCACGTCGACGCAGCGCGACCTGCGCGCCTCGGCCGGCCTGCGCGTGGACCTCGACCACGTGAGCGCGGCGGCGTTCGCGCTCTTCGGCCAGCGCCGCCTCGCCGGGAGCGAGCTGCACGGCGCCTCGGCCGTGCTGAAGCTCTCGACGGAGCGGGCGGTGCCGGCGTGGCACGGCCTGACCCAGGTCCGGCGCGTGCGCCTCAAGGTCGGCGACTCCGACCGTGAGTTCGCGCAGCTCATGCTCGAGCTGCGCGACGCCGAGCGTGACCCCTCGGTCGCGGCCGTGGCGCTGGTCCTCGATGCCGTCGAGGTCGGGTGGGGGCGGGTCGAGGAGATCCGCGGCGCCATCGCCCGCCTGCGCGCCCGCGGCACGCGCGTGTTCGCCTACGCGAACGAGCTGGCCACGCGCACCTATTACCTGCTCGCGGGCTGCGACAAGGTGTGGCTCAACCCGGCCGGCACCGTCGAGATCACCGGGCTCGCGAGCCGCATCCTCTTCTACAAGGGCAGCCTCGACAAGCTCGGCATCAAGGCCGAGTTCGTGAAGATCGCCGAGTACAAGAGCGCGCCCGAGACCGTGACGCGCACCGGCCTGTCGGAGCCCGCGCGCCGCCAGCGCGAGGAGATGCTCGACGACGTCTACGCGCGCGTGGTCGCGACCATCGCCCGCGACCGCCACCTCACGCCGGCCCGCGTGCGGGCGCTCATCGACGGCGGCCCCATGACGCCCGAGTCAGCCCGCGCGGCCGGGCTCGTCGACGGGCTCAAGCACCGCGACGAGCTCGAGACCGTGCTCGCCGAGACGCTCGGCCACCGCGTGCGGCTGCGCGACTTCGACGACGCGCCCCGGCGCACGCCCTCGTGGAACCCGGCGCGGGTCGCGGTCATCTTCGTCGACGGCGACATCGTCGACGGCAAGAGCCGCGACCTCCCGATCCTCGACTCGCGCACGGCCGGCGGCGACTCGGTGGCCGAGGCCATCCGCGCCGCGCGCGAGAGCTCCGCGACGCGCGCCATCGTCCTGCGCATCAACAGCCCGGGCGGGTCGGTCGCGGCGTCGGAGGAGATCACCCGCGAGGTGGAGCGCACGCGCGGCAAGAAGCCGATCGTCTGCTCGATGGGCGACGTGGCCGCCTCGGGCGGGTACCATGTGGCGTCGCTGTGCGACCGCATCTTCGCCGAGCCGTCGACGATCACCGGCTCGATCGGCATCTTCACGGGCAAGCTCGACGTCCGGGGGCTGGCCGAGAAGCTCGGCATCTCGGCGGAGAGCTCGCCGCGCGGCGCTCACGCGGACCTCGTGAGCGCGTTTCGCGAGTGGACCCCCGCGGAGCGCGCCCTCATCGAGCGCCAGCTCCGCTACTCCTACGATCGGTTCCTGGGCTTCGTCGCCACCGGCCGCAAGCTCTCGCGCGCCCGCGCCGACGAGCTCGGCCGCGGCCGCGTCTGGACGGGGGCGCAGGCGAGCGCCCGCGGGCTGGTCGACGCGTACGGCGGGCTCCTCGACGCCATCGACCACGCCAAGGCGCGCGCCGGGGTGCCGCTGGACGAGCGCGTGGTCGTCTGGCCGCTGCCGGAGCAGCCGCGCAGCGTGATCGATTTCCTCGCCGGCTTCATCGGTGAGGGCGAGGCCCGGGCGGGCTCCGGGCGGGCGCAGGCGGCGGCCGGGCTGCCGCTGCCCGGCGCGGTGAAGTCGCTGCTGCGCGCGGTGCCGCCGGCGCTGCTCGTCGGCCGGCCCGGCGCCGCGCTCTATCGCCTGGAGTTCGAGCTGCCGCGGGACTGAGGCCGGGTCACGGGCAGGCGGTGGAGCTCGGCCCGCAGATCTCCGACTCGTAGTGGAAGACGCGGCCGTTCGCGATGGCGCCGGTCACCGGCTGCTTGTTCCCCGTGCCCGCGGCCGAGAGCGTGACGTTGCCGGCGTACGCGAAGGCGCGCAGGAGCAGCCGGGTGACGGTGGTGCCGTTGAGCGTCCGCTCGATGTACGTGACCCGGACATCGCTGTCGAGCTGGAGGTCGTAGGCGGCCCCCGGCGCGTACTGCGCGTTGGCGGCGAACGTCAGCATGACCAGGCGGCTCCAGTCGGTCCAGCCGCCGTAGCGCGGGAAGAGGTACACCTCGTACTGGGTCGCGCCGCTCGCGTCGGTGGTGACGCGGCCGAAGCCGGCGCGGAAGGTGATGGCGTTCGCCCCGAGGCCGGGGACCGCGAGCGCGACGTCGGCGGTGCCGGTGGCGTCGATCGTGTCGTTCGCGCCGTACATCGGCATGGCGGTGAACGTGCCGCTCAGCGTGCCCGCGGCGAGGCAGACCCACGGCGCACCCGTCGGCGCGACGCACAGCTCGTTGTTCTGGCAGCTCGGGTTGTGGCCGGTGCTGCCGGTCTGGCTCGGATCGCACGGCGCCCAGCAGGAGCCGGTCGGCGCGCCCGGGATGATATCGAGGCACACGTCGGGGCAGTGGCAGGCCGCGGTCGTGCCGCAGACGCCCGCCTTGGGCTGGCCGCCCGCCGGGTCGCACGTGAGGCCGGCGTCCGGGACGGGGCCGGAGTCGCGCGATCCGTCCAGCCGCGCGTCCGTGCCGCTGTCGAGCTGCCAGCCGCTGTCGAGCTGCCAGCCGCTGTCGCGGGCGTCGAGGCCGCCGTCGCGCTGCCAGCCGCCGCCGTCGTGCTGCCAGCCGCCGCCGTCGCGCGGGCCGTCGCGGCCGGCGTCGGGGCGCCAGCCGCCGTCGATCTGCCAGGGCGGCGCGTCGCGCTGCCAGCCCGGCCGGTCCTCGACCCAGATCGGCGCGTCCAGCATGGGCGGCCGATCCGGGAGCGGCCCCTGATCGGTGCTCGGCCGCGCGTCCCGCGGGGCGCCGCCGTCGTCGGGGAGCTCGTCATACGGCCCGGTGCGGCCGCCGCACCCGAGCCCGCCGGCGCCCGCGGCCGCGAGCGCCAGCACCATCACGTTCATCCTGACCTTCGTCATGCGACCCCTCTCCCGCCCGGGCCCCCGACAGACCCGGGCCGGTGCTGGCCGCGATCATCCTCCGGGGCGAGGCGCCGGTCAACGGGTGGCGGCGGCGTTTCGGTGGACGCGCCGACAGATCGTCACCCCCCCAGGTGGCGCTTCGAGCGGGCGCCTTCGCGCGCTGAGGCCTGGGGGGCGATCTCGGTGGTACTCCAGCGCATTGCGGTAGATGGGCGTCGGGCACTGCGAGAGTTGTCCCT
>DASXVK010000208.1:0-1710 GCA_036504295.1 Polyangia bacterium | reverse complement strand
CCGCGCCCGGCCGTGCCGGCCGCCCCGGCGGCGCCCCGCGCCCGCGGCAGCCGCTTCGACGACGCCGGCGGCGCCGCGCCCGCGCCGGCCGCGCGCCCCGCCGCGCCGGCCGCGGCGGCCGCGCCCGCCGCCGTGCGCCCGGCCCCGGCCCCCGGCGAGCTCGGCGTCCGCTGGGGCGAGCTCGTCAACCGGATCGAGGCCGAGGACCCGCCGCTGTGGGGCGTCGTCGCCGGCGCCCGGCCCGTGGCCTGGACCCCGGCCGGCCTCACCATCGCGTTCAACACGGAGGCCGAGGCCAGCTACGCCCGGAGCTCCGCCGACCGGCTCCAGCGCCTGAGCGGCGCGGCCGCGGTCACCATCGCGGTCGGCGCCGCCGCCCAGGCGCCCCTCTCGATCGCGCAGAGCGAGGAGCAGCACCGCCGCGAGGAGCGCGACCAGCGCCGCCGGGAGGCCCGCGAGCACCCCGCCTACCGCGACACGATGGAGGTGTTCAAGGGCGCGACCGAGAAGGACATCAAGACCGACGTCGATTAGGTAGTACGCAGTAGGAACGGAGACGGAGACGCGCGATGGACATGAACGGAATCCTCGAGGCGGCGCAGAACCTGCAGCGCGAGATCGCCCGGGTCCAGGAGGAGTTGCAGAGCAAATCGGTCGAGGCGCAGGCCGGCGGCGGCATGGTCACCGTCACCGCCAGTGGCCGGCAGGAGATCCTCGCCATCCGCATCGAGAAGACCGTCATCGACCCGAACGAGCAGGGCATGCTGCAGGATCTGGTCGTGGCGGCGGTGAACCTCGCGCTGCGCAAGTCGCAGGAGCTCGCGCAGCAGGAGATCTCGAAGGTCACCGGCGGGATGCCGCTGCCGGGCCTCGGCCTCTGACGCCGTGGCCGATCCGATCAAGGTCCTCGTGCAGCAGCTCGCGAAGCTGCCGGGCATCGGCGAGAAGACCGCCACGCGGCTCGCGTTCCACATCATCCGCTCGCCCGAGGAGTACGCCGTCGCGCTCGCCGACGCCATCCGCGGCGTGCGGCGGGAGGTGCGGCTCTGCTCGGTGTGCTGCAGCCTCACGACCGACGACCCCTGCGCCTTCTGCGCCGACGCGCGCCGCGACCGCGAGACCGTGTGCGTGGTCGCCCACCCGCCGGAGCTCATCGCCATCGAGCGCACCGGCGCGTACCGCGGCCGCTACCACGTGCTGCACGGGGTGCTCGCGCCGCTCGAGGGCCTCGGCCCCGAGGACCTGCGCATCACCGAGCTCCTCCGCCGCCTCGCCGGCGGCGAGATCCGCGAGATCATCCTCGCGCTCTCCTCGACGGTCGAGGGCGAGGCGACCGCGCTCTACCTGACCAAGGTGCTCCGCCCGCTCGGCGTGCGCGTCACCCGCATCGCCTCGGGCGTGCCGATCGGGGGCGAGCTCGAGTACACCGATCCCGCGACCATCTCGCGCGCGCTCGAGGGCCGGCGCGAGGCGTGAATTCGGAATTGAACAGGGAGACGGGGAGGCGGGGAGGACGGCTGGGTTGGGTTGTGCTTGAGGCCGGGAGGGTTGCTCAGGCACAACCTACCCTGAGCAGCCTCCCCGACTCCTCGCCTCCCTGTTAGGAGCCCGATCCGATTTACGTGATCAACTCCGACGGGGGCGAAGCTCGTAGTTCCATTCCCCGTGGAAGGCATGTGGATGCAACGCGAGGGAACCCATCTCGGCTTT
>DASXVK010000207.1:0-23342 GCA_036504295.1 Polyangia bacterium | reverse complement strand
CGCTCTGGCAGGCGGGCCGGCCGCCGCGCGGCGGGCCGGCGACCGCGGCGCAGTGCCCGGCCGCGGTGCAGGCCTGGCACTGACCGAGGCAGGCGTCGTCGCAGCAGACGCCGTCGGCGCAGTGGCTGGAGAGGCACTGCGTGTCCGCGCCGCAGGCCCCGCCGAGGGCGAGCTTGGGGGCGCAGTGGCCGAGCGCGTCGCAGTAATCGCCGGGGACGCAGTCGGCGTCGCCCGCGCAGGAGGTCTTGCAGGCCGCCTGGCCGCAGACGTACGGCGCGCACGCCGCGAGCGCGGGGGCCGGGCAGTTGCCGACGCCGTCGCAGGCGGCGGGCAGCGTCGCGGTCCCGCCGGCGCAGCTGGCGCCGCGGCACGGCGTGGTCGGCGCGGGGTAGGTGCAGGTGGCGGTGTTCGTGCCGTTGCAGCTCCCGGCGCAGGCGCCGGCGCCGGCGCACTGCGGCCGCGGGCCCTTCGGCGCGCCGGTCACGGCCGCGCAGGTCCCGACGGAGCCCGCGGCGTTGCACGCCTCGCACTGCCCGCCGCAGGCGCGGTCGCAGCAGACGCCGTCGGCGCAGTGGCCCGTGGTGCACTCGTTGTCGGTGGTGCAGGCGCCCGCGTGCTTCGCCAGGCAGTTCCCGCCGCTGCAGTAGTTGCCCGCGGCGCAGTGGCTGTCGTTCGAGCAGGCCGCCCGGCAGGCGGTCGCGCCGCAGGCGAAGGCGCCGCACGCGCTCGTGCTCGCGACCGGGCAGGCGCCGCCGCCGTTGCAGCCGGCGGCGGCGGTGGCGACGCCGCCGCTGCAGCTCGCGTTGCGGCAGGCCGTGGCGGCCCCGGCATAGGCGCAGCTCGGGCTCGCGCCGTCGCAGGCGCCGGCGCACACCGTGCCGTCGCTCTGGCAGGCGGCGCGGCCGCCCACCGGCGCGCCCGTGACGGCGGCGCAGGTCCCGACCGAGCCCGGCAGGTTGCAGGCCCTGCACTGCTCGCCGCAGGCGGTGGTGCAGCAGACGCCGTCGACGCAGGTGAGGCCGGCCGCGCACTGGTTCTGGCCCCCGCAGTCGTGGCCCGCGCCGTACTTCGCGGCGCAGTGGGCGGTCGCGTCGCAGAAGAAGCCGGCCACGCAGTCGCCGTCGGCGGCGCAGGTGGTCCTGCAGCCGGTCGGCCCGCAGGCGTAGGGGCTGCAGGTGGTCGTCGCGAGCGCCGGGCAGCTCCCGGTGCCCGCGCACACGGCCTGGCTCGTGGCGGTGCCGCTCGTGCAGCTCCCAGCGCGGCACACGGTCGCGGCGGCCGGATACGTGCACGCCGTGCGGTTGCTGCCGTCGCACGCGCCGCCGCAGGCGGTCCCGTCGGTGAGGCAGGACGTGCGCGCGCCGGCGGGCGCGCCGGTGACCGGCCAGCACGTGCCGGCGTGGCCGGCGACGTTGCACGCCTCGCACTGCCCGGTGCAGGCGCCGGTGCAGCACTTCCCGTCGACGCACTGCAGGCCCGACCCGCACTGGTTGTTGCTCGCGCAGTCGGCGCCGGCGCCGCCCTTCGCGACGCAGTGGCCGCCCGCATCGCAGTAGCTCCCGGCCGCGCAGTCGGTGTCGCTCGCGCAGGTGGCGCGGCACGCCGTCGGGCCGCAGACGTAGGGGCCGCAGCTCACCGTCGTCGCCGCGGGGCAGGCGCCCGCGCCGTCGCAGCCGCCCGCGAGCGTGCCGACCCCGCTCGCGCAGCTCGCGGCGCGGCACTGCGTCGCGGCGCCGGGGAAGGTGCAGGTGTTGATGGTGGTCCCGTCGCACTGCCCGCCGCAGGTGCCGCTCCCGGCGCACGCCGCGCGCCCCCCGACCGGCGCGCCGGTGACCGGGAAGCAGGTGCCCTGGTGACCGCCGACGTTGCAGGCGCCGCACTGCTGGTTGCAGAGGCTGTCGCAGCAGAAGCCGTCCACGCAGTAGAGGCCGGCCTGGCACTGGTTCGGCGCGCCGCAGCCAGCGCCCTTCGCGAGCTTGGGCACGCACTGGTGCGTGGCCGTGTTGCAGTAGAACGTCCCGGCGCAGACCGAGTCGTCGTTGCAGCTCCCCGGGCAGCTCGGGCTGGTGCCGGTGCAGACGTAGGCGCCGCCGCCGCACACGGGGCTCCCCGGGCCGGTGACGTTCGTGCAGTGGCCGTTCGGGCTCGCGCCGAGCGCGGCCGAGCACACGTCGCAGGCCCCGCTGCAGGCGCCGTCGCAGCACACGCTGTCGACGCACAGGTTCGACAGACACTGGTCGTTCGCGGTGCACGGGGAGCCGAGGACCTGCTTCAGCACGCAGCTCCCGGCGCTGCAGTAGGCCGTCGGGAGGCAGTACGTGTCGTCGAGGCACGTGGCGGGGCACGCGGCCGCGCCGTGGCAGACCAGGTTCCCCGGGCACTGCGGCTGCCCGACGTCGCCGGTCGGCGCGTTCGTGCAGACCCCCTCGCTGCCGGCGACGTTACAGCGGTCGCAGGCGCCGCCGCACGCGGCGTTGCAGCACCAGCCATCGACGCAGAGGGTGCCCTGGCAGTCGGCGTTCACCGAGCACGGCAGGCGGCTCGGCAGCGCGCCGCTCGGGTCGAAGATCTCGGCGCTCGCGAGGTACGCTCCCGTGGTGGTGTTGTAGCCGCCCGACACGAGCACCTTGCCGCTCGGAAGCAGCGCGGCCGCGTGGCCGTAGCGCGGCACGGTCATGCTCGGGAGCGCGACCCAGCCCCCCTGGCCCCCGTTGAGCGTCGGCTCGAAGACCTCCGCCGAGGCCATGGACCCGAGCCAGTTGTCGTACCCGGCCATCGCCACGGCCTTGAGGAGGCCGGACGGAGGGAAGGCGACGAGCTGCGCCTGGTGGTAGTAGCGGCCTTGTGGGGCCTGCAGGCTCCCGGTCGTGGCGAAGGTCGAGCTCACCGGGTCGTAGAGCTCGACGGACCGGTACGCCGCCATCGTGCAGCAGCTGCTGCCGGCGACGAGGACCTTGCCGCTCGGGAGCACCGTGGCGGTGTGGTTGACGTGGGGGTTGGCCATGATGGTCTGGACCCCGAACGCGTCTCGCGTGAACGTCCAGACGCCGGTGCCCGGGTCCCACAGCTCCGCCGAGGTGTTGCTCGTGGCGTTGCCGCCCGTGACCAGCACCTTGCCGTTGCCGAGCAGGCTCGCGGCCTGGGAGTCGCGCGCGTACACCATCGTGCCCGTCGCCACCCAGTTGCCCGTCGCCGGATCGAAGATCTCCGCGGCCGCGGTGCGCCCCGGGGTGAGGCCGCCGGCGGCGAGGACCCGGCCGCCCGCGGTGAGGGACGTCGCCGTGTGCGAGTAGCGGCCCGTCACCATGGTCGTCTGGCTGCCGAGGCCGTTCCAGGTGTAGTCCCACAGCCCGGTGGCCGGGTTGTAGAGCTCGGAGGAGCTCATCGGTGCGCCGCCGGCGAAGCCGCCGGCCACGAGGACCATCGTGCCGGTGGGCTTCAGGCCCCCGGTGTTCACCGTGACGTTCACGACGTTCGCCGTGTGATTGATGCGGCCGGCCTTCATGGAGCCGGTCGGGCTCCAGCTCCCGAGCCCGGCGTTGCCGGACGGATCGAACAGCTCGGTGAGCGCAGGCGGCGGATAGATGCCGAAGAACCCGCCCGCGACCAGCACCAGCGGCGCGCCCGCGACCGTGACGGGGGTCAGGGTGTGGAAGTCGCGCTGGATGCCCATGCTGCCGGTGTTCGTCCACGACGGGTCGAGCAGCGCCGGGTACGCGACCGGCGCGCCCTCCCACGAGATCCGCACCGTGCACGCGGCCGCGCCCGGCGCGGTGACCGACCGGCGCCACGACGCGACCGGGCTCGTGTCGACGTCGCAGCCCTCGACCGCGACCCGCGCCTCGTGGCGCGCGCCGGCCGCATCGATCAGATATGGCGGCGCCATGCGGAGCTGCGGGTCGCCGTCGGCGGCGAGCAGCTCCAGGGTGCCCGCGACCAGGCGCAGCCCGGCCACACCGTCGCCGGGGATGACGCGCCAGGCCAGCTCGGGCCGCGCGGGCGCGCGCTCGAGCACGACGAGGTCCTCGGTGCCCGCCGCCGTCGGCCGGTGGAGCAGGTCGCCGCCGTCGGGCGCGGCGCCGCGGTAGATGACCCAGCCGCCCGCGACCTCGCCGAGCGCGCCGCGCGCGCCGACGAGCGCGACGTCGACGGACATCCGCGTCGCGGTCGAGCGCACCGTGAACGTGCCCCGCGCGTCGAGCGGCAGGGCCACGGTGGCGCCGGCGCGACCGCCATCGTCCCTGAACGTCGGCCGCAGCCACTGCCCGTCCGTCTCGATCCGGGCGGCGCCGCCGGCGAGGATCGCCGGGGCCGCCGCGAAGCCCTTCCGGTGCCGCGCGAGGGCGGCCTCGGCCGCGCTCGATGAACCGATGGCCGCGGCCTCGGACGTCCCGGACGCCGCGCCGGCGTCGTCGGGCCCGGCCGCCGCCGGGGCACCGTCGTGCCCGCAACCCGCGATGAGGAGGAGGACCAACCCGATGCGAGAGGAGAGACGCCCCGCTGACCTTCCGTGCATCCTTTTCTCCCAGCCCCCCGTTGCCGCGGTGCCACGATCCGACTGACGGCCAGAAGTCCGCCGATGGTACTTGACCGCCAGTCGCAAAGGCAATCGATCACAGCCGCAGTGTCCCTTGCTCCACGCGCGAGCGGGCCGGCGGTTTCCTCGCGGGGGCGGCCGATCAACCCCCGGCTCCCGAACGGTGGTCCGGGAGTCCGCTTCCGCGCCAGCAGTCTCGGCGCGCCGCGGGTCGGCTGCACCGGCGCGTCGACGGGCGGCATTGCGCTACTTCGTACCGCTCTGCTACCGTGGACGGGTGCGTCGGGGACGCTGGCTGTCGCTGCTGGTCGCGCTGGTGCTGCCGGCGTGCGGCTCCTGGGACCTGATCGAGCACGGGCTCCCGGACGCGGGCGTTGACCGCGCCGCGACGGACGCGGCCGGCGACGCCGACGCCGCCTGGGACGCCGCCGCCGACGCCGTGAGCGACGCGGCCGACGCGGGCCCGGACGCCGCGGCCGACGCGGGCGCCGACGCCACGGCCGACGCGGCCGCCGACGCCGCGACCGACGCGGGCCCCGACGCCGCGACCGACGCGGGCCCCGATGCGAGCGGGCAGCAGGACGCGGCCCCGACGATCCACTGGACGCAGGCGTCGCCCGGACCGGCCACCCACATCTTCTCCGCCATCGCCGGCAACGCCCCCGACAACGTCTACGCCGTCGTCGATCCCTGGATCTACCGCTACAACGGCACCGCCTGGGCGCGCGTGTACACCGCGCCGACGGGGCGCTACTTCGCCAGCGTCTGGGTCGCGCCGACCGGCGAGGTGTTCGCCGCGGGGGACGCCGTCGCCGCCTCGTGCCCCGGGAGCTGCACCGGGCAGGCCGCCTTCACGGCGGACGGGATGAGCGCGGTCGCGCCGTTCACGAGCGTGTGCGGCCTGGACGCGGCCACGGTCTATGCCGTGGGCACGGACAGCTACAACGCCGGGCACCTGTTCCAGCGCGGCGCGGGCGGCACCTGGACCGAGATCGGCAGCGGCACCGGCACGGACCTGAACACCGCCTGCTACGTGGCGCCGTTCGGGGCGCACCCGGTCTTCATCACCGCGCACACGACGATGCTGCGCTACGAGGCCGGCGGGCTCGCCCTCGAGGCGCCCGACTTCGCCGCCGCCGGGCTCGCGAACGGCTACGACGAGCTGGCGCAGTCGTTCAACGCCGTGTGGGGCCACGGCCCGAACGTGTGGGCCGCGGGCAACGGCCGGCGGATCATCGCCCGCGACGCGGCCGGCAACTGGAGCTTCGTCCTCAACCCGAGCGATCCGCCCACGCAGTTCGGCGCGATCTATCGCGCCGGCGCGGCCGGCGCCGACGGTGAGGGCTACGCCGGCGGGGACGCCTACACCACGCCCGAGCCGACCGCCGTGTCGCTCGCGCGGCTCGGCCCGGCCGGGTGGGCCTACGCCAGCCCGAACCCGTTCGCGCCGAACGTGAAGGTCTGGGGCATGTGGGCGGCGGGCAGCGGGGAGTACTTCATCGTCGGCTCCAGCAGCCTGGACGGCATCATCTACCACGGCCGGACCTACTGAGAGGAAAGGGACCCTGAGAGGGTCCCTTTGACCCCCCGCGCAGAGTGCTGGCAGGCACAGCCCGCCAGCACTCACGCGTGATCCCGCGAGCGGCGCCACGCCGCCGCCACATTCTCTCCGCGCTCTCTCCCGCCCGCTTCCCGGCGGCCGCCACCCCGGTCCGGCACTCTCGACGGAGATCCACTAACGGAGGTCTTCCATGCCGCGACTCGAGTCCTTGCCCCTGCCCCGCCCGCGGACGCTCCTCGTCGTCCTCGGCGGCCCCGCCCTCGTCGGGGCCTGCCTCGGCCTGCCCTTCGGCCTGCGCGCCCTCGCCACCGAGGCCGCCCTCGTGCCCGCCATCGTCCTCGGCCTGGCGGCCCTCATGATCCCGGCGCTCTACATCGGCAGCTCGCTGCTCGGCATCGCGCCGCCGGCCGCCTCGGTCGCGCTCGCCGTGGGCCACGCGCTGCGGGTCATGGGCGTGGCGCTGTGCGGCCTCACCCCGCCCGCCGCCTTCCTGCTCGCCACCTCGTGCACCCCCACCGTCGCGCGCCTGCTCGCCGCCCTCGTCCTCGGCGGCGCCGCGATCTGCGCCCTGCGCCTCCTCTACCACTCCATGTTCGTCAGCCGCGGCACCCACCTGAAGGTGCTCCCGCTCTTCACCGCGTGGGCCTTCGTCACCGGCGCCATCGGCGCCCGCCTGCTGCTCGGCACGCTTCCTCAGGGGGTGACGCCATGACCACGACCACGATGACCGCCGCCCTCGACCCGCTCGCCGGCGAGCCGGCGCCGCGCGCGCTCGACGCCGTCGACCTGCTGCTGCGCGACACCGCCGGCATGCTCGCGCGCATCCGCGCCGGCGAGGACCTCGCCGCCCTCGCCCGCCCCCTCATCGTCACCATCGCGCTCGGGGGCGCGGTCTTCGGCGCCGCGCTCGGCGCGTACCGCGGCGGCCTGCAGGTGCTCTACGCCGCGATCAAGCTGCCGCTCGCCATCCTCCTCACCGCCGCGATCTGCGCGCCCACGCTCACCGCGCTCAACGCGGCGCTCGGGCGCACCGCGTGCATCCGGCGCGACCTCGCGCTCGTCCTCGCCGTGCTCGCCCGCGGCGCCCTCGTCCTCGCCGCCGAGGCGCCGGTCGTGCTCCTCGCGATCAGCCTGCACGCGGCCTACCATCAGGTGATCCTGCTGACGGTCGCGAGCGGCGCCGCCGGGGGCCTCGTCTCCCTGTGGCTCCTCGCCCGGGGCTTGGGCGCGGACCGGCGCAGCCGGCTCGCGGTGTGCGCGGCGCTCCTCGCGGTCTTCACGCTCGTGGGCGCGCAGATGTCGTGGACGCTGCGCCCCTACCTCGTCCGGCCGCGCACGCCGGCCGCGCCCTTCGTCCGCGCCGCGGAGAGCAACTTCCTCGAGGCCGTGCTCGTCTCGTCGGCGTCGGCGCGCGGCCGCTACGCCCGGGACGCGGCGCCGGTGCCGGGCGGGCGGAGCGCGCCGTGAGGCTCGCCGAGCTGACGCTCCTCTACGCCATCGTCGGCGCGGGCTGCGCGGCCGCCGCGCTCGTCCGGGGTCGGGGGTCGCGCGCCGCGCGGGCCGGCGACGCCGTGCTGCTCTTCGGGCTATGGCCGCTCTACGGGCCCTTCCTGCTCCTGAGCCTGCGCGGCGAGGACCACGGCGCCGAGGGACGCGAGGTCGCGTTCCTCGTGGCCCTCCGGCGCGCCGCCGCCACGCCCCTCGGCCGCCTGCTGCCCGACGAGCGCACCGTGCGCGCCCTCGGGCAGCGGCTGCGGGTGGCGGCCGCCAAGGTGGCCGAGATCGACGCGCTCCTCGGCCGCCCCGAGTTCTCCGCCGACGACGCCCTCGCGCGCCAGCGCGAGCTCACGGCGCGCGGCGCCTCGGACACCGTGCTGGCGACCGCCGGCAGCCGCGTGCAGAACATCCGCCGCCTCCAGGCGATGCGCGACCGCTTCCGCCGCGAGCTCGACGAGGTGAACGAGCTGCTGTGCCAGCTCACGACGCAGGCCGAGGTGGTCCGCCTGGCCGGCGCGCCCGACGCCTCCTCCGAGGAGCTGTGCCGGGAGATCGTCAACCGGGTTGAAGGCCTGGACCAGATGCTGGATGATGATCCCCACGCGCTGTGACGAGGAGGCGCCCGTGCCCACCATCCTGGTCGTCGACGACGAGGCGCACATCCGCGAGGTCGTCCAGTACGCGCTCGCGCGCGAGGGTTACACCGTGGTCACGGCCGCCGACGGCCGGGAGGCGCTCGCCCGGGTGCGCGACGGCGCGGTCGACCTGGTCGTGCTCGACATCCTGATGCCCGAGCTCGACGGTCTCGCCGTGTGCCGCCGGCTGCGCGAGCACAGCCAGATCCCCATCATCTTCCTCTCGTCGCGCGGCGAGGAGGTCGACCGCATCCTCGGCCTCGAGCTCGGCGGCGACGACTACATGGCGAAGCCCTTCAGCCCGCGCGAGCTGGCGACGCGGGTGAAGGCCGTGCTGCGCCGGGCCCAGGGCCGGGCCGCGGCGGGCCCCGCCGGCGAGGTGCTCAGCCACGACCGCCTCGAGATCGACGTGCCGTGCCACGAGGTGCGCATCGACGGCAGCCGGATCGACCTCACGGTCACCGAGTTCGGCGTGCTGCAGGCGCTGCTGGAGCGGCCCGGCCGCGTGCTCACGCGCTCGCAGCTCATCGACCGCGTGCGCTCGGAGGACTACCACATCACCGAGCGCACCATCGACACGCACATCCGGCGCATCCGCGCCAAGCTGCGCCCCTTCGGCGTCGACCCGATCGAGACCGTTCACGGGCTCGGCTACAAGGCGGCGGCGCCGGCCCGGTCATGACGCCGCCCCCGCCCGGGGCCAAGGCGCCCGGGCCGCGGCCGCCGGGGCTGCTCGACTGGCTGTTCCGCATCCGCTACCGCCTCCTCCTCGTGAACCTGCTGATCGTCTCGGTGCCCCTGGTCGGCATCGGCTTCGCCCGCTTCTACGAGCGCGAGATGCTGCGCAGCCTCGAGCAGGACATGGCGCACCAGGGCCAGCTCCTGCGCCAGGCGCTGGTCGACGACAGCGGCGGGCTGCGGCTGGACCGGCGCGGCCCGATGCTCGCCGCGGCGGCGCGCGACACGCGCACGCGCATCCGCCTGCTCGACACCGACGGCCGCACGGTCGCCGACTCGCACCAGGCGGGCCCGCCCGAGGGCCGCGGCGAGCAGCCGCCGCACCTGCTGCCGACGAGCCTCGATCCCCGCGGGCGCCGCGTCGCGCCCAGGGCGCGGCCGAAGCGCCGCATCATCCCCATCCCGGTCGAGACCGCCGCGCGCGCCGAGGTGGCGAAGGCGCTGCGCGGCCAGTACGGCGCGGCGACGCGGGTGTGGGAGCGCGGCGACCGGGTCTTCCTCTTCGCCGCCGTGCCCATCATCAAGGACGCGCAGGTCCAGGGCGTCGTGTACGTCACCCGCTCGACCAACCCCGTGCGCGCGGCCATGCACCGGCTGCGGGCGACCCTGCTGAAGGTGCTCCTGGGGGCGGTCGGCGCGACGGCGGTGCTGTCGCTCTTCCTCGCGTGGACCATCTCGCGGCCGCTCGGCCGCCTCACGCGCCTGGCCGCCCGCATCGCCGCCGGCGACCGCACCGCCCAGCTCGCCCTCGAGCGGCGCGACGAGATCGGCCAGCTCGCCCGCGCCTTCGACGCCATGACCCGGCGCCTGGACGAGCGCGCGCGCTACATCGGCGAGCTCTCGGCCAACATCAGCCACGAGTTCAAGTCGCCCCTCACCAGCATCCGCGGCGCGGCCGAGCTGCTGCTCGACGGCGCGGCCGAGGACCCGGGCGCGCGGGCCCGCTTCCTCGAGAACATCCTCGCGGACAGCCAGCGGCTCGATCGGCTGGTCACGCGCCTGCTCGAGCTGAGCCGCGTCGAGGCCGACCCGGTGCCGACCGAGGTGCTCGACTACGAGGCGCTCGTGCGCGAGGCCGCCGATCACGCGAGCGGCGCGGCCCCGGTCGAGGTGCACTACCGCGCCCGGGCCATGCACCTCCTCGGCCGGCGGGCCCACCTGGCGTCGGTGGTCGGCAACCTCGTCGACAACGCCCAGGCCTTCGCCGCGCCGGGGACCACGATCACCATCACGGTCGCCGAGGCCGACGGCGGCGCCGCGCTGCGCACGAGCGTGCACAACCTCGGCGCCCCGATCAGCGAGGCGAACCTCGAGCGCATCTGGCACCGGTTCTTCACGACGCGGGCGCAGGCGGGCGGCACCGGCCTCGGGCTGCCCATCGTCGCCTCGGTGGTGAGCGCGCACGGCGGCACCGTGGCGGTCACGAGCAGCGCGGCGGAGGGCACGACCTTCAGCTTCGAGCTGCCGGCCGCGCGGGGGTGACCGGCTAGCCGCCCTCGAGGATCTTGCGGAGCTGCTCGTCGCTGAGCTCGCGCTGCTGGCCCGGTCTGGCCGCGGGCGCGAGCTTGACGGCGGGCGCCTCGGCGGGAGGCGCCACGGCGTGCGCGCGGGCGCGCGGCGGCGCCGCCCGGAGCTTGTGCCGCCCGCTGACAGCGCGGGCCCGCGCGGCCGCGGGCGGCGCGGCGGGCGCCGGGGCGACCGTCACGGGCGCGGCCACCGGCGCGGCCGCCGGGACCGGAGCCGGGATCGCGGTCGCCACCGGCGCCGCGGGCGCGGGCGCGGCCATCACCGTAGCCGCTGCGAGCGCGGGCATCGCGCGCGCGCTCGGCGACGCATAGGTGTGCCAGAGGAGCCCGGCGAGGAACGCGGCGCACAGCGAGATCAGGCCGAGAGTCCCGAGGAGCGCGGCCTTCAGGCCGGTGCGGCTGCGCCGGGCCGGATACGTCATGATCCACGCTGAGTTCTTGTACACGCGACCCCTCCTGCGACACGCCGGGTCCGTGCGCGGCCCGGCTGCCCACCCTCGTCTCGTGTGATGTCGGCGCGCGCGCGGCTGTATCATTCCACCGCGCGCGGTCGACCGCCGCGGTAGTATCGCGGCGATGGCGGGCGACTACCTCGACCAGGTCTTCGGGCCCGGCGGCCACCTGGCGCACGCGCTCCCCGGGTACGTCACGCGCCCCGGGCAGATCACCCTCGCCCGCGCGGTCGACAACGCCATCCGCGCCGGCCAGCACCTCATGGCCGAGGGCCCGACCGGCACCGGCAAGAGCATCGGCTACGCGGTGCCGCTCTCGCACCACGTCGCGATGGACGGCCGCCGCGCGATCATCGCCACCGCGAACATCGCGCTCCAGGAGCAGCTCGTCCGCAAGGACCTGCCGCTCCTCGCCGCCGCCCTGCCCTGGGACGTGAGCTACGCGCTGCTCAAGGGGCGCAACAACTACCTGTGCCTGGACCGGCTGGCGGAGGTGGAGGCGCAGCCCTCGCTCGGCCTCGGCGACACGGCCGACGAGAAGATGATGGACCGCGCGATCCGCGGCTGGGCGCGCGGGACGGAGGCGGGCGACGTCTCCGAGCTGCCCTTCGAGCCGCCGGCCCGGGTGTGGCTGCGCTTCGCCGTCCACGCCGAGGACTGCCCGGGGCCGCAGTGCCGCCAAGCCTCCCGCTGCTACGCGCTCCGCGCCCGCGCCGCCGCCGGCCGCGCCAGCATCGTCGTCACGAACTACCACCTCCTCTTCGCCCACCTGGAGGTGCGTGAGGAGACCGAGGAGGACCTCGTCCTGCCGCCGTTCGACCTCGCGGTGCTCGACGAGGCGCACAAGGCGGCCGACATCGCCCGCGACTTCTTCGGCTTCCGCCTCACCGCGGGCGCGACGCGCGCGCCGAGCCGCCTGCTCGGCGCCGCCGGGCACGAGGGCCTCGCCGCCCGGCTGGAGACGGAGGCCGGCCGCTACTTCGACGAGCTGCTGGCGCACCGCCGCTCCCCCGAGTACCGCAGCCGGCTCCGGGCGCCGGAGCCGGTCCTGTGGACGCCGCTCTTCGACACCCTCGGCGACGTCGCCGCCGCGTGCGAGTCGGCCGCGGCGGCGGCCCAGGACGCGGAGGAGCACGCCGCGCTCGCCCGCGCATCGCGGCGCGCCAGCGGCTACGCCGCGGCCCTCGAGGAGGCGATGACCCTCGCCGACGAGGACGCGGCGTACTACATCGATCTCGACGCGCGCGGCCGCGCGGCGCTGTGCGGGCGGCCGCTCGACGTCGCCGCCCGCCTCGCGCGCACGCTCTTCGCCCGGACCGCGAGCGTGACGGTGACCTCGGCCACGCTCACGACCGCCGGCACCTTCGAGTACGTCTCGCGCGAGCTGGGGCTCGAGGCGCCGCGCCAGCTCATCGCCGAGAGCCCGTTCGACTTCGTCCAGCAGGCGCTCCTGGTCGTCCCCGAGCGCCTGCCCGACCCGACGGACCCCGCCTATCCCCAGGCGGTGGCCGACGCCGTCGCCGAGATCATCGACCGCGCGCGCGGCCGCACGCTCGGCCTCTTCACCTCCTACCGCAACCTCAACCTGGCCTACGAGCGCGTGGCCGCGAGCGGCCACCGCGTGCTGCGGCAGGGCGACCTGCCCCGCACCGCCCTGCTCGACGAGTTCCGCCGCGACGTGCACTCCGTGCTCCTGGGCACCGAGTCGTTCTGGGGCGGCGTGGACGTGCCCGGCGAGTCGCTGTCGTGCGTCATCATCGACCGGCTCCCCTTCCCGACCCCCGACGATCCCCTGCTCGACGCGATCGGCGAGCGCGATCCCTCCTGCTTCCACAGCCAGAGCCTCCCGCGCGCGGTGATCGCGTTCAAGCAGGGCTTCGGCCGCCTCATCCGCACCGGCGCCGATCGCGGCGTCGTCGTCGTGCTCGACCGCCGCCTGCTCACGCGCCCGTACGGCCGCGTCTTCCTCGCCAGCCTGCCCGACGTGCCCGTGAGCCGCGACCTGGCGAGCATCGACGAGCGGCTGGGCTGAGCCGGCGCCATCGCGTCGCCCCGCGATGGCCGCGGTGCCAATCTGACAGCGGGCGCGCGCCCCGCGGCGATCGGCCACGGCTGATGTCGCGCGCTTGCGCTCCTCGCACCGCTGGCACCGCCGTTGCATTTCGCCCCGCGCAACGGGGAGACAACGGATGAGGATCTCGCAGCCCTGCACGTGGACGGTACTGCTGCTCGCGCTCACGCCGTCGCTGGCCGCGGCGCAACCACGCATCACGCGGCCGGAGGCGCGCCCGCCGGCGCCGGCCGCGGCGCCACCGACCGAGCCCGCCCGGACCACCGCGCTCGCCGGCGAGCGCGAGTTCAACTCCTGCCGCAAGGTGGCCGCGAGCAAGCGCATCAAGGTGACCCTCAAGCCCGAGAGCGAGCTCACGGACCTCGTCGGCTGGATCAGCGCGATGACCTGCAAGCGGTTCATCCTCGGCGCGGGCGTGCGCAGCCAGAAGGTGACCGTCGTCTCCCCCGAGCCGCTGACTGCCGCCGAGGGGTACCGGCTGTTCTCCGCGGTGCTCGCGACGATGGGGCTCACCGTCGAGGCCACCGGCCAGTTCCTGCGCATCATCGAGACCGGCAACGCGAAGGGCGCGAACGTGCCCACGTGCCGGGCCGGCGACGACTGCGTCCAGGGCGACACCTTCGTGACCCGGCTGATCAAGCTCAGACACGCCGGCGCCGACGAGGTCATGGGCGTGCTCACCCGCCTCAAGAGCAAGGACGCGGACATCGTCGCCTACGGGCCGGCCGGCACGCTCATCATCACCGAGTGGGCCGCGAACCTGAGCCGGCTCGTCGCCATCGCGGACGAGCTCGACGTCGCGCCGGTGAGCCAGAAGGTCTTCACCATCAAGCTCAAGCACGCCGCGGCGTCGGACGTGGCGGCGCGGCTCCAGGACATCTTCGAGGTCTCCGCGCCCGGCGCGCGCGGCCCCGGCGCGCCGCCGCCTCCGCCGCGCCCGCGCCCGGGCGGCGCCGGCCGACCCGCCCTGACGCCGGCGGCGCTCGGCGAGCCGGCGACGGACGGCCCGCTCACGCGCATCCTGCCCGACGACCGCACGCGCACCCTCATCATCGTCGGCGGCGAGCGGGCCTTCGAGCGCGCCCGCGCCATCGTCTACAAGGTGCTCGACCTACCGGCCGAGCGCGGCCGGCAGGGCGTGCACGTCTACCCCCTCGCGAACGCCATGGCCGAGGAGATGGCGGCGGCGCTCACGTCGCTCGCGGCGGGCAGCGGCTACCGCGGCGGCGGGGGCGGCGGGGGCGGCGGCCCCGCGGGCGCGCGGCCGGCGGCCGGACTGGCGGGCGCGCGCCCGGGTCCCATGGCGTCCCCGCCGGCGCCGGGCGGGGGCGCGGCGGCCGCGGGCCCGATCTTCGAGGCGGCGGTCACCGTGTCGGGGGACAAGCCGACGAACTCCCTCGTCATCACCGCGACGACCGACGACTTCCTCAAGATGAAGGAGGTGATCGCGCAGCTCGACCGCCCGCGCCGCCAGGTCTTCATCGAGGCCGCGATCCTCGAGGTCTCGCTCGACCGGACCCGCGACCTCGGCGTCGCGTTCCACGGCGGCAAGACGGTGGGCGGCCAGAGCGACGGCGTGCTCTTCGGCGGCGTCAACGCGATGAGCTCCCTCGCCCTCTCGCCCGCCGCCCTGTCGGGCCTCGCCGTCGGGCTGCGCGGCTCGCCGATCGCGAACGGCCCCGCCCTCCTCGGCCTGGGCGGCTCGGGGGACCAGCCCGGGCTCTCGTCGATCCCGTCGTTCGGGGTGTTCCTGCAGGCGCTGCAGACCGACAGCGACGTGAACACCCTCTCGCTGCCGCACATCCTGACCGCCGACAACGAGAAGGCCGAGCTCACCGTCGGCCAGACCGTGCCGACGCCGGGCGCTCTCCCGCTCACCGGCGCCAGCGCCGCGTACCCCGGCCTCGTCCCGACCGTGCCGGTGCAGCGGCAGGACGTCATGCTCCGGCTGACCGTGCAGCCCCACGTGAGCGAGGGCGACTTCGTGCGCATCGAGCTCGACGCCGAGCTGTCGGACCTCGGCGCCAAGGACCCGGTCCTCGGCTACGCCACGACGAAGAAGACGGCCAAGGCGGTCATCGTCGGCCACGACGCGCAGACCGTGGTCATCGGCGGCCTCATGACCGAGAAGACCTCGGTGGCCGAGACGAAGATCCCGTTCCTCGGCGACCTGCCGCTCCTCGGCCTCCTCTTCAAGACCCGCTCGACCGCGACGCGGAAGACGAACCTGCTCATCTTCCTCACGCCCCACATCATCCGCGACCAGTCCGACCTCAAGCGCATCTACGACCGCAAGGAGCGCGAGCGCCGCGACTTCCTCGAGCGCTCGTCCTCCTTCCGCGACCCCGAGATCCTGCGCCAGGCCCACTACCGCACCGGCCGCGGCCTGCTCGAGGCCATGAACCGGATGGCGCGCGACGCCGAGCAGGAGCAGCGCCGCCGCGACGCCGCCGAGCAGCAGCTGCAGCGCGCGCCGGAGGGCGACGGCGCGGTGGTGGACCTGACGCCGGGGGCGGAGGAGCGGCGCGGGCGGTGAGGGGGGGCCGCCCTCCGGCTGCGGACGCGCCCGTGTGGGCGTGGGTCGCTGGTCATTCCGCGATACACTGGCTTCACGCTGTGGAGCAGCACGAGCCGGACTGGGGGTGCGATGAGCGACTCGACGCGCGAGTTCTACGAGGGCCTGGCGGACGAATACCGGCTCCTCTTCGCGGACTGGAACGCCTCGGTGAAGCGCCAGGGCGGCGTCCTGGAGGGTCTCCTCACTGAGCTGGGCGTTCCTCCCGGCGGCGCGGTCCTCGACTGCGCCGCCGGCGTCGGCACCCAGTCCATCGGGCTGACGGAGCGCGGCTACCGCGTGACCGCCACCGACCTCAGCCCCGCCTCGCTGGAGAAGCTCCGGGAGGAGGCCGCCCGGCGTGGGCTCACCATCCCCACGCGACCGGCGGACGTCCGCGCGCTGGACGCGGCCGTGCCGGATACGTTCGACGCGGTCATCGCCATGGACAACGCCCTGCCCCACCTCTCCGCGGAGGACCTCCCAAGCGCGGTGGCGCAGATGCGCGCCCGCCTCCGGCCCGGCGGCGCGTTCCTGATCAGCGTCCGCGACTACGACGCGCTCCGCGCCCAGCGCCCCCGCTTCGACCGGCAGCAGGTCACGGACGGGCCGGGCGGGCGGCGGATCACCTTCCAGATCTGGGACTGGGCGGAGGACGGCAGCCGCTACGCGCTGGAGCTCTTCGTCGTGCGGGAGACCGCGCCCGGGAAGTACGAGGCGCTCGGCCACCGCGCCGAGTACCGCGCCGTGGGGCGGGAGGAGCTCGTCGGCGCGTTGCGCGCCGCCGGCCTCACCGACGTCCGCTGGCGCGCGCCCGAGGAATCAGGCTTCTTCCAGCCGGTCCTCTCCGCCCGCGCGCCGTGAGCGTTTGCGTTGGTGGGACGCGCGCCGGGCTGAAGCACACGAACTGCCGCGCGCTCGCGGGCGCGCGCCAGACCCTTTGCTTGTGCTCCGGGTGCGCTGCGGCCTGGGCTCTCACGCCACGTAGCAGCTCAGGGGGTGAACACCCACAGCTCGACGCCGTGCTGCGGATCGCCGGCCCGGAAGAAGACGTGGCCGCCGGCGGCGACGACGAGCGTCGGCCGGGAGTAGCCGGGCACCCGGTCAAAGCGCACGGCCTCCACCGCGAACGCGCCGGCCGGAGCGACCCGCCAGAGGGCACCGTGGTAGTCCGTCCCGACGACGTCCCCTTCGAAATAGATCGCGCCGCCGAGGACGGCGAGGCGGGCCACGCGCACGATCGCGTGGCCGTCCGGAGCGATGACCTGAGTGGCGGGCGTCCCATCGGTGCGCCAGAGCCGATTGAGGCTCCCGTCGTCCATGACATAGAACAGCTCGCCCCCGAGCACGACCGCGTCCAACGGCCCGATCTCGCCGCTGCCGACTGGGTACGTACCCGCGGTGGTGCCGTCGGTCCGCCAGACGGACCGCCAGTCATGGTGCTCCTCGACGGTGAAGAAGACGAGGTTCCCGATCGTGCCCAAGCCCAAGAAGGGCCACCAGGTGGGCTGAAACCGGTACACCTCGACCGGCGCCGCGCCCGCGGTCAGAGCGGTGCGCCAGAGCGTAGACCCGTCGGGGTAGGGGCTCCGGGTGAGGTAGTAGAGACTGCTGCCAGCCACCGTGACCGACATCGTGCCCGCCGGCAGATCGAAGAACGATAGCGTGCCGCCGGTCGTGCCGTCGGTCGACCACAGCCGGAGGTGGCCCGCCTCGTCGCGGGCCGAGAAGAGCACCCGATCACCTGACAGCAGGAACGGGCCGGGGACCGAGCTCGCCGGCCCTGGCGCGAGGTCCCCGAGCGGCGCCGTGCCGGCCGGCGTGCCGTCGCTCGTCCAGGGCTCATAGCCGTGCGCGGAGGTGCCGCCCGGGCCGAGGTCCTCGGCGCTGAAGAACCACCGCCCGAGCGCGAAGGTGAACCCCTTCGGGGCAGCGCCACCGGTTACCCAGGACGCGAACGCGTCGGCGAGCATGACAGTGCCCGTCGGCGTTCCGTCGGTGCGCCAGAGGGCCGTCGCCCCCGTGATGGGTGCGTCCAGGTACATCAAGCCCCCGCCGGGCGTGTACGGCCAGGCGTTGGACGGAACGCCGAGCGCCAACGTGCCCGCTGCAGTCCCGTCCGACGACATGATCGACGGGTCGGCGCCCATCCCAGAGAGGTACGCCCTGAACACGACGCGGTCCCCAGCGGCCCCGAGGGGCACGGAGTACGAGCTCGCCGGCCCCGGGAGCAGGTCCACCACCATGTGGGCCGGGCCATGCACGGCGTCGACGGTGGCGTCGGACGGCAGTGCAGCGTCGACCGACCCGTTGGCGCCTTCTGGCAGCTTCGCGTCGGCGGGCGCTCCGACGTCGGTGCCGGCGCTGTCCTCCACGGGGGCGGCGTCGACCGGCTCAGGGGGGCCGGCGTCGCGCGGCGAGCCGTCCCGCGGCACGGGCCGGTGGACCTTCCCCCCGCCGCCAACGCCCGGCGGGCGCCTGATGAGCCAGCGGGCGCGGACGCGTCGGGGCTGCCCGCCCGGTCCTGCGCCGGCCCCATGCAACCCACGGCGCCAGCTACCAACGCGAGAACGAGCAATTTCCGCATGCAGCTCCGGAGGTGAGATGCGTGTACCCCGGACCGCGAGGCCACGAGGGCGCCGAGCCTGGGGCGCGCGTCGACGACTCGGACCGGCGCGCCCGCGCCGCGCCGCTCGAGGGAGATCACCGACCGAGGCCCGTCTACTCGTGGGGAGCACGTCCAAGCGCGGCCGTTGACGCGGCACCCACTTCCTGTCTGCGGCGCTGACCAGCGAGTACGTCTCGCTCTCGCCCGCCGATGATCGCCGCTGGCACGTCTACTTCAGGCCGACTCTGCTCGGCGGCCTCGATGAAGCCCACGTCGAGCGGGGGGATTGATCCGCCCGCTCCGCCAGCGCCACGGCCCCCTGTCACCCATGTCCTTGGCCAACGCGACGAGTTGTAAAGCATGTCCGTGCGCTGAAGTGTCAACGACGTGTTGAGGCTGCACCCCCTTTGTGCGCTCTGGGGGCTTGCGCCGGGCGGGCCTCGTGCTTACAATATACGCCGATTCAAGATCGCGCGCTCCACATGCCACGACGCCCCGCCCAGCTCGAGCTCCCGCGCACCTCCGGATGGGGCGGCAGGCGTCCGGGCGCCGGGCGCAGGCGCACCGGCGACCGCCCTCGCGTGCCGCATGTCAGGCGGCCGCCTCACGTCGGGCGGCACCCGGTGCACGTGACGCTGCGGGCCTGCGCCGATGTCGACTCGCTGCGCGACGGTGCCCCCTTCACCGCGCTCGAGGCCGCGATCCGCGCTGCACACCGGGGCGATTTTCGCATCGTGCACTTCAGCATCCAGGGCGACCACCTCCACCTCATCGTCGAGGCGAGCGACCGCGCCGCCCTCGTTCGTGGCCTGCGCGGCTTCGCGATCCGCAGCGCCAAGGCGCTCAACCGCGCGCTCGGCCGCCGCGGGCGGGTGTGGGCCGACCGCTATCACGCGCGGGCGCTCCGGACGCCGCGCGAGACGCGCAACGCGGTCGTCTATGTGATCCAGAACTGGCGGAAGGCCGTACGCGGCGCGCAGTGCCTCGACCCGTGCGCCTCGGGCTACTGGTTCGACGGGTGGCGGGGGCCGCGGCCGCGCTGGGCGCTGCCGCCACCCGACGAGGCGCCCCCTACACGCGCGGCCAGAACCTGGCTCTTGCGGGAGGGCTGGCGGCGGTGTGGGCTGGTCGCCTTCGACGAACGACCGCGCGGCTCCCTCGACTGACGCTTGGTTACCGGGGCGGCCCGGCTGAACGAACGCTGGCGCTGCCGCGGGACCTATGGCGATGGTGGCCCGCCGACGAGCGGAAATTGCGTCCTTCTGCCCATCACGTCGAGTCGAACGATATCGGCGTCGACGTCGTACTCCCACGGCGGCTCGACGAAAGTGGACCACAGCTTGCGCCCGCTGACATCCCAGGCGGCCAGCTCCAACTCAGCCGACACGACAACGACGTCGGCGGCGGCCACGGCCACGCCCCAGCGCTGCGCCGGCGTCAGCGCCTCGCCCTGCAGCACGGCCTCGAGGTTGAGCTTGACGTCCACGGCCGCCGCCGGCAGCGCGCCGCGGACCTCGTCGAGGCCGCTCATCGGTCAGGCCGCCTTCAGCGTCGGGTCGCCCTTGCGCCAGTTGCAGGGGCACAGCTCGTCGGTCTGCAGCGCGTCGAGCACGCGGAGCACCTCGTCCACGTTGCGGCCCACCGACAGGTCGGCGACGCTCACGTGGCGGATGACGCCGGCGGGGTCGACGATGAACGTCGCGCGGAGCGGAACGCCGTCGCGGTGGAGCACGCCGAGGGCGGTCGACAGCTCGCGCCGCGTGTCGGCCAGCATCGGATACGGCAGCTCCTTCAGATCCGGGTGGTGGGTGCGCCACGCCAGGTGCACGAAGTGGGTGTCCGTGCTGGCGCCGAGCACCTGCGCGTCGCGGTCGGCGAAGTCCTGGTGGCGCCGGCCGAACTCGGCGATCTCCGTCGGGCAGACGAAGGTGAAGTCCATGGGCCAGAAGAAGACGACCTTCCACTTGCCGGCGTCGTCGGCGGGCGTGATCTCCTTGAACTCTCGCCCCTTCTCGAGGCTGACGGCCGCCTGCAGCTTGAACTCGGGGAATCGGTCGCCAACGGTCAACATCGTGGGCCTCCTCCGGGGCGTCTCTCGCGAGCCCCTGTGCTCACCAACATGCGTCCGGAGCGCTGATTCATCCAATACATCGTTACGAGCGATGTGATAGGCTCTGGCTATCATGCCGCTCACGTCGTCGCCGCTCTCGCTGCGCCAGCTCCAGTACGCCGTGGCCGTCGCCGAGACGCTGAGCTTCCGGCGGGCCGCCGCGCTGTGCCGCGTCGCCCAGCCGTCGCTGAGCGCGCAGCTCGCGGCGCTCGAGGAGACGCTGGGCGTGCGGCTCTTCGAGCGCGATCGGCGGCGCGTGCTCCTCACCGCGGCCGGCCAGGAGCTGATCGCGCGCGCGCGCCGCGTGCTGCTCGAGGCCGACGACCTCATGGACGCGGCGCGGGCCTGCGGCGACCCGCTCGCCGGGCGCCTGCGGGTGGGGATCATCCCGACGCTGTCGCCGTACCTGCTCCCGGCCGCGGTGCCGGCGCTCCGCCGCGCCCACCCGCGCCTCACCCTGGTCTGGGTGGAGGAGAGGACCGAGGTGCTCCGCCGCGAGCTCGAGGCCGGCCGCATCGACGCCGAGTTGCTCGCGCTGGAGGCGGACCTCGGCGCGGTCGAGCACGAGGTGATCGCGGCGGACCCGTTCGTGCTGGCGACGCCGCCGGGGCACCCGCTCGGCCGGTCCTCCCGGCCCGCGACCGCGGCCGAGCTGGCGGGCGCGAGCGTCCTGCTGCTCGACGACGGCCACTGCCTGCGCGAGCAGGCGCTGGCCGTGTGCGCCGACGCCGACGCCCACGAGCTGCAGTTCCGCGCCACGAGCCTCGCGACGCTGGCCCAGATGGTCGCGAGCGGCGCGGGGGTGACGCTGCTGCCCGCGCTCGCGGTGCCCACCGAGAGCCGCCGCGCGTCGCTGCGGGTGCGCCCCTTCGCCGCACCGGCGCCCCACCGCACGATCGTGCTCGCGTGGCGCCCGCGCTCGCCGCTCGGGGCGGCGCTGCGCGAGGTGGCCGCGACCATCCGCGCGGCGTACCCGGCGGCGCCCGGTGGCCGGGCGCGGGGCCACGGCCGGGGGCGCGCGCAGGGCCGCTGACCGGGCTGTCTGCGCGCGCGTGCGCGTGATAACGTGCCCGACCGATGGAAGCGGTCGGCATCTTCGTTTGCCTGGTCCTCGCCATCATCGCGCTGGCGCGCAGCGGCCGGGGGGGCCTCGAGCAGCGGATCCGGTGGCACGAGCAGCGGCTCGAGGAGCTGCAGGCGGTGCTGAGCCGGATGGGGCAGGCGCTGTGGCGGGCGGAGCAGGAAGTGGCGGAGCTGCGGCGGCGAGGGATCGAAGGATCGACGTCGACGTCGACCCCGACCGCGACCCCGTCCGCGACCCCGACCGCGACCCCGACCGCGACCCCGACCGCGACCCCGAGCGCGATCCCCACGTCGACTCCGAGCCCTGGCTGGCAGCCGCCGCCCCCGATGTGGCAGCCGCCGGGGCCCGCGCCCGCGTGGCCGCCCGCGCCGAACCTCGGGCCGCGCGCGGGGATGCCGCCGGCCGGGGCGGCGGGGGTCGGCGCGCCGCAGGCCGCCGCGCCGCCGCCGCCGGCCGGGCCCGCGTTCACCGTGCCGGCGGCGCTCCTGCCGCCGCGCGGCGCGGAGCCGCCGGCCGCGCCGCCTCCCCGCATCGAGTGGGAGCGCTGGATCGGGGTGCGCGGGGCGGCCGTGCTCGGCGGCATCGCGCTGGCGCTCGCCGGGCTCCTGTTCTTCAAGTACTCCGTCGAGCACGGGCTCATCTCGCCGCCCCTGCGCGTGATCCTCGGCACCGTCGTCGGTCTCGCCGCGCTCGGCGGCGCCGAGCTGGCCCGCCGCCGCGACTACACCTTCGTCGCGAACGCGGTCTCGGGCGCCGGCGTCGTCGTGCTGTACGCGGCGTTCTGGGCGGCCCGCGCCCTCTACGGCCTCATCGGCACCGAGCTCGCGTTCGTGCTGATGGCGCTCGTCACCGCGACCTGCGCGTTGCAGGCCGTGCGCCACCGCTCGCTCGTGGTGGCGCTCCTCGGGCTCATCGGCGGGTTCGCGACGCCGATCCTGATCCACACCGGCAGCGACCGGCCCCTCGGCCTCTTCGGCTACGTGCTGCTCCTCGACACGGGCTTCCTCCTCGTCGCGTACTACCGGCGCTGGGCGGTGCTCGCGCTGCTCTCGCTCGTGGGCACGGCCCTGCTGCAGGTGGCGTGGATCGCGGGGCGGATGGGCCCCGAGCGGCTGGCGCTCGGGCTCGGCATCCTCGGCCTCTTCGCGCTCGTCTTCGCCGTGGCCGGCACGCTGGCGTCACGGCGCGCCCCGGCGGGGCAGCCGACCGCGCTCTGGGTGGTGGCCCAGGCGGCCGGCATCCTGCTGCCCTTCTCGTTCGCGCTCGTCTTCGCCGCCTCGACGCGCTACGGCCGGCACCTCTTCCCGACCGGCGTCCTCCTCGTCTTCCTCGGCGCCGCCGCCGGCTGGATCGCGCGGGAGCAGCGCCGCGGCTGGCTCGCCACCGCCGCGGCCGCGGCTACGGTCGGCACGATCTTCATGTGGCTCGTCACCCAGAAGCTCGACCCCTCACGCGCGTGGGAGGGCGTGACCGTGGGGGTCCTGTGCGCGCTCGTCTACCAGTTCTTCGTCGAGTGGCGGCCCGACGACGCCGCGGGCGACGGCCCGGCCCCGGCCGGGATGGTCGCGGCGATCGGGCTCATGGTCGCCTTCATCCTCGGCTCGTTCGGCGCGCCCATCGCGCCGTGGCCGTGGCTCACCGGCTGGGGCGTCCTCGCCATCGTGCTCGTGCGGCAGGCCTCGTTCCCGCGGCGCGAGGTGCTGCACCTGGCCGCGGCGCTCGGGCCGGCCCTGGGCCTCGCCGCCGGCCTCCTGCCGCGCACCTGGGGCGAGGACCGCGTGCTGCCGATCGCGCCCGCCCTCTACCTCGCGCTCCTCGTCGGCGCGGCCGTGGTGCTGCAGCTCGTCGCCGTCGTCCGGCGCGCGCCCGCGCGGCGCCGCTTCGCCGAGCACGGCGCCGCGCTCGCCGCCGTGATCCTCGCGCTCGCCCTCGCCGCCTCGCCCGTGACGCCCGCCTGCGGGCCCCTGCT
>DASXVK010000206.1:0-15101 GCA_036504295.1 Polyangia bacterium | reverse complement strand
ATCGACGTGCGGGTCACCGCCGACGACGTCCCGGTGATCGCGCACTCGAGCCCCATCCAGACGTACGAGTCACTGCTCTGCTCCGGGCAGAAGATCGAGGAGATGACCGCCGCGCAGGTGACCGCGTGCCTCCGCGCGCCGTCGTTCAGCGAGCACTTCCAGCGGCTCGACGACGTGCTCACCTACCTGCGCGGCAAGATGGTGGTCCAGCTCTGCGTGAAGCTCACGACCGACTACGCGCGCACCATCGCCCAGATCCACACCCAGGGCGCCGAGGACTTCGCGTTCATCGAGCTCGGCTCGACCTCGGACCTGCAGACGATCATCCCGACGATCACCGGCGCGGACACCGTGTGGTACCTCGTCAACGTCGCCAGCAACCTGGCCGAGCTCGATACGCTGCTCGACGTGATCCGGAACCCGCGCGCGTTCATGTACGAGTTCGATCCCACGGTCGACGTCTCGACGATCACGCCGGCGCGGCTCCACCCGGCCGGCGTGCGCTCGTTCACCTACGACAGCGCCGCGGTCCTGTCCGTGGCGACGACCCAGGGCTACTTCGAGGGCGGCTACGACGTGGTCTCGTCCCAGTCCGCCGCGAACAACGTGCAGGCGCGCAAGAACGTCAACACCGCGCGCGGCATCTCGCCGCCGTAGAGGCTCCCATGACCGTCGATCCGCTCGAGGTCGCCGAGGCCAGGCCGGAGCCGGCGCCGCGGCGCTCGCTCAACACCTGGGTGGCCGTCGCGGTCGCGCTGCTCGCGACGTTCATGGGCATCTGCAAGGTGAAGGACGACAACATCGTCCAGGCGATGCAGCAGGCGCAGGCCGACCGGGTCGACCACTGGGCGTGGTACCAGGCGCGCAACATCCGCGAGGAGGTCGCGCGCTCGTCGGCGGCGCAGATGCGCGTGCTCGCGCTCAGCCTGGCCGAGGGCTCGCCGGCCCGGGCCCGGGCGGACTCCGAGGCGGCGCGCCTCGAGCAGACGGCCGCCGACCAGGTGCAGAAGAAGGCCGCCCTCAAGCAGCAGGCCGAGGGCGACCAGGCCGCCTACGACCGGCTCAACTACCGCGACGATCAGTTCGACCTGGCCGACGCCTTCCTCGCGCTCGCCATCGCGCTCCTCGCCATCACCGCGCTCACGCAGAAGCGCTGGCTCTTCGGCGTCGCCCTCGTCCCGACGACCTTCGGCCTGCTCATGGGCATCGCGGGCCTCGGCAACCTGCGGATCCACCCCGACTTCCTGGTGAAGCTGCTGTCGTAGGGCGCCGGCGCCGCGTCCCTACCGGGCCAGCTTGCCCAGCAGCCACGCCATGTTCTCGCCGAGGTGGCGCATCGTCTCGAGCGCCTCGTCGTCCTTCCGCACGTCGCCGCGCTCGAGGCCGTAGCCCATGTTCCAGTAGTCCGAGCCCGGCACGACCATCTGGCTGATGAAGAAGAAGTGGTTGAGCGTGTCGAAGGCGTGGATCGCGCCGCCGCGGCGGGCGACGACGATGGCGGCCCCCACCTTGCGCCGCAGGAGGTCGCCGTTGACGCGCGCCACCATGCCGGCGCGATCGATCAGCGCCTTGATCTCGGCGGGCACGTCGGCGAAGTAGGTCGGCGCGGCCAGGATCACGCCGTCGGCGGCGAGCATCTTCTCGATGCACGCGTTGACGATGTCGCCGGTCTGCGAGCAGCGGCGGTCCTGGGTGTTGGAGCACTTGACGCACGCGGCGCAGCCCCGGATCGCCTCGCCGGCGAGCTCGACCGCCTCGGTCTCGATGCCGGCGCGCCGGAGCTCCGCGAAGACGTGCTCGATCATGATGCCGGTGTTGCCCTGCTTGCGTGCGCTGCCGTTGAACGCGACCACCTTCACGGGGGAGCCTCCTCGGTGAGTAGCGCGATTTTTGTAGCACACCGCGGGCGCCTCGGGCGAGACTCGCGACGATGCGCCGCCCCCGCGTCCTCCCCGACGAGCTCACCGCGCTGTGGACCAAGCAGCTCTACGACGAGTACGCCAACATCGTCCACTGGTACGGCGTCGGCCGCGAGCTCAAGCCCACCGTGATCGCCGTGGTGGCCATGCAGCCCTACGGCCGCTGGGAGCCGGCCACGCGGACCATCCTCATCGCCGACCACCTCATCCGCGACCATGCGTGGCGGGTCGTGCTCGAGGTGCTGAAGCACGAGATGGCGCACCAGTACGTCGACGAGGTCCTCGCGCCCGCGGCGCCGCGGCCCCACGGCGACGCGTTCCAGGACGCGTGCCGCCGCCTCGGCGTCCCGGCGTGGGCGGCCGCGGCCACGGGCCAGCTGCCCGCGGCGCTCGCGGGGTCGGCCCCGCAGGTGCTCAGCGACGAGGAGGAGCGGCTGCTGCGCCGGGCGGAGAAGCTGCTCGCGCTGGCCGGGTCCGACAACGAGCACGAGGCCCAGCTCGCGATGGAGCGCGCGCAGGCCCTCTTCGCGCGGCACAACCTCGAGGCGCTCCGCCACCGCCGCGGGGCGGCGATGACGAGCGCCATCATCCGCCTCGGCCGCCGCAAGGTCTTCGCCCACGAGCAGCTCATCGCGGGTCTCCTCATCGAGCACTTCTTCGTCTACGTCGTGAGCTTCAATGACTACGACGCGAGGGACTGCGTGGAGTACCGCGCCTTCGACGTGATGGGCACCCCCGAGAACGTCGCCATGGCGGAGTACGTGTTCCAGTTCCTGCGCCGGGCGGCGGACGAGCTCTGGTCGCGGCACGCGGCGGGCCACGACCGCGCGCACAAGACGTCGTTCCAGCGGGGCGTCATCAACGGCTTCTCGCAGCAGCTGCGCCAGACGGCGACGGCGAACGCCGCGGCCGCGAGCGGCCTCGCGCCCCGCACGGCGACCGCGCTCATCGCCGCCGGCCGCCGGCGCATCGAGGAGACCATCGGGAAGGAGCGCTACCCGCGGACGGTGCGGCGCGCGTCGGGCGGCGGACGCTTCGACCGGGGCTCCTTCGCCGCGGGCGAGGACCACGGCCGGAGGATCGTGCTGCACAAGGGCGTCGGCGGCAGCGGCGGCGGGGGTGGCGCGGGTCGCCTGCTGATGCCGAAGCGCTGACGGCCGCGCGCGGCGCGTGTGGCGCCCGTTGACGGCCGCCCCCCGGCTGTGCCGTACTTGCGGGGCATGGTCGCCACCGCGCCGCCGTCGGCACCGAAGACCCTGGATGAATGGCGGGCCCGCGTCACCGGGGCCACGCTGGCTGCGATCCTCGTGACGGTCACGCCGCTGGTGCTCATGACGTTGCACCGCGACCGCGACCCGGGGCTGCGCGCGTTCTACCTCGGCGGGTACCTCGCGCTCCTGGCGCTGACCCTGTGGCGGCGCCTGGACCATCGCCTGCGCGCGGGCGGGTTGCTCCTGCTGGGGTACTGCGTGGCGGTGGTCGCCATGGGCAAACTGGGCCTCGCGGGCGGTGGCCGGGTGATGCTGCTGGCGTCGCCGCTCCAGGCGCAGCTCCTCCTGGGGCGGTCCTACGGCCTCCTCGGCGCCGTCGTCAGCGTTGCCGTCTACGTCGCGTTCGCCGTACTGGCCGGCTCGACCGCGGCGCCACCCCCCAGCTCCCTGGTCGACGTCGCGGCGTGGACGCAGCAGGGGCTCATCATGGTCATGGTCGGCATCACCATCAGCCTGCTGGCGGACCGGGCGTTGACGTTCCAGGAGCAGACCCTCGCCCAGGTGCGGGCGACGTCCCAGCGGCTCGCCGAGGAGCTCGGGGAGCGGGAGCGGCGCGTGGCGCGGCTGGCGGCGGAGGTGGCGCGGCGCACCCAGCTCGAGCGCGAGATCCTGGAGGTCGGGGAGCGTGAGCGCCAGGGCGTCGGCCGCGAGCTGCACGACGGGATCTGCCAGCAGCTCACGGCCTGCCATCTCGCGGCGCGCATCCTGGAGCGGGACCTCGCCGCGCACGGCGGCCCGCAGGCCGACCAGGCCGCCGCCCTGGCCGAGCTCCTGGAGACGACCCTCGCTGACAGCCGTGGCCTGGCCCGCGGGCTCAACCCGCAGCCCCTGCCGGCCGGCACCCTGGGGCACGCGCTCGGGGACCTGGCCCGGCAGGTGCGCGAGACGGTGGAGGTGAACTGCGACTTCGTGGGGGTCGAGCTCCCGGCGCTGCCGCAGCGAGCGGCCACCCAGCTCTTCCGCATCGCCCAGGAGGCCACGGCGAACGCGGTGAAGCACGCCGGCGCGAGCCGCATCGTGATCGACCTGGCCGAGGAGGAGGGGGGCGTCCGCCTCTCCGTGCGGGACGACGGCGCGGGCATCGTACCCGGGGCGCCGGCCGGAGTCGGAATGAGCTCCATGGCGACCCGGGCCGAGGACCTGAGCGGGGCGCTCGCGGTGCGGTCCAGCCCGGACGAGGGGACGGAGATCACGTGCCGGGTGCCGGTGCGGCCGGGGCGGGACCCGGCATGAGCGCGCTCCGCATCTTCCTCGTCGACGACCACCCGGTGCTGTGCCAGGGGATCACCCTGCTCCTGCAGGGCGCGGGGCTGACCGTCTGCGCGACCGCCGCGAGCCTCCCGGACGCCCTGCGCCTGCTCCCGGAGGCGCAGCCGGACGTGGTGCTGGTGGACCTGACCCTCGGCCCGGCCGGCGACGGCCTCGCGCTCCTCGCGGCGCTGGCGCAGTCGGCGTCGCCGGCGCGCCGGCTGGTCTACTCGATGCGCGAGGACGCGGCGAGCATCCACCGGAGCCTGGCGGCCGGCGCCCTGGGCTACGTCACCAAGGCAGAGGTGTGGGAGACGCTCGTCACCGCCATCCAGGCGGTGGCGCGGGGGGAACGCTTCCTGAGCCCCCGCGCGCGCCGGGCGCTGAACGAGCCCGCGGAGGAGCGGCGCGACGAGCTCCCGGCGAAGATCAGCGCGCGGGAGCGCGCGGTCTTCGACCTGCTCGCGGAGGGCTTCCGCATCGCCGAGATCGCGAGCCGCCTGGAGGTGAGCCCGCGCACGGTGGAGTCCTACTGCGGCCGCCTCCTCGTGAAGCTCAACCTCCCCGGCATGCGCGAGCTGCGCCGCCAGGCGATCGGGACGCGGCGCTGAGGGGCCGGCCCGGGCCGCGGCCGGGCGGCCCGCTCCGTGGGCTCACAGGTTCTTGACGTCGGCCGCTTCGCCGTCGGGGCCGGCGGCCCCGGTGGCGCCGGTGGCCCCGAGCGTCGTCACGCCGGTGTTGGTGCCGCCGATCCCACCCGCGCCGCCGGCGCCGCCCGTGCCCTTGCTGCCGAAGGTGCGCGCCGCGGTGCCGCTCGAGCTGATGCCCGTCGACGCGTCCTTGAGGATCGCGTAGGCGTTGCCCCCCGGGCCGCCGCCGCCCCCGCCGCCGCCGGCGCCGTTCGCGCCGTGACCGCCGTCGGCGGCCGGTGGGCGGACCAGTCCCGGGGCGCCGGCGCCGCCGACGCCGCCCACGCCGCCGGCGCCGCCGGCGCCGCCCGCGCCGGCGCTGATGACGGTGTCCTGGAAGGTGACGCCGCTCGACTGCCACAGGAGGACCCCGATCGAGCTGCCGCCGCCCGCGCCCGGACCGCCGCCGGTGCCGCCGCAGCCGCCCGAGGAGCCGCCGAGGCCGCCGGGCAGCAGGATGGCGCACGCGGCGCCAACGTCGAGCCCCACGCCCCCACCCGAGCCGCCGCCGCCGCCGCCGGCGCACCCGGTCCCGCCCGCGCCGCCGGTGACCGGGACCCACACCGGGTAGGTGCCCGAGCCATCGACCGTGCCGACGCTCCCGGCGGTGCCCGCGGTGCTCGCCGCGAGGCACGAGGTGCCGGCCCCGCCGGCCCCGGGCTGGGTCCCGGAGGTCCCGCCCGCCCCGCCCGCGCCGCCCCGGGGGCTCGGGCTGCCCACGTAGCCCGCGTGGCCGTTGCAGGTGCTTACGTAATAGTTGGGCTGGCCCCCGTTCCCGCCGGTGGCGCCGCAGGTGCTCGGGGCGCCGGTGCCGGCGACGGACGGGTTCCCGGAAGGGGTCGAAGCAACGCCGGCCGCCCCCGTGGTGCCAGCCGTGCCCGTGGTGCCAACCCCGCCGTTGCCGATCGTGATCGCGACGCGCACGAGCTTGAGGCTCGGGCAGGTCTTGCAGACGAGGCCGTAGACGTGGACGGCCGGCGCGACCGCGTCCGGGACCTCGATGATGACGTCCTGCAGCTTGGTGGTGGCCGTGAGGCTCGACCCCTGGACGCCGATGAGGTGGGCGCCGGTGGCGGCGTTGGTGCGCGAGATGACGGTGCCGCCCGAGGAGTTGCGGGTCCAGGTGTTGCGCGCGAAGCCGCCGTAGATGCTGACGCCGCTCTTGAGCGTGATCGCGTCGTTGATGACGTAGGTCTCGGTCAGCAGGTAGATGTGGGGCTTCGTGCTGGCGTTGGCGAGCGTGAGCGCCTGCCCGATCGTCTGGACCGGGTTCGCCTTGGTGCCGAGGTACGTGTCGGAGGCGAGCGGGTCGACGAAGATGGCCTTGCTCTCGTCGCCGTCGATGCCGTCGCAGTTGCTGTCGGTGCCGTCCACGTCCGGCTCGTCGGGCGCGGGGAAGACCTGCTGCGCGCAGCCGAGCGCGCTGCCGATGCACGCCTTCTTGCCGGCCTTGCACGGGCCGAGCTTGCCCGGGACGTCGCAGGCGTCGCCCCCGCCCGCGACGTTGTCGGTGGTGCCGTCGCAGTCGTCGTCGATGCCGTTGCAGCTCTCGATGGCCGGGCCGTTCGTGCGCACGCAGACGAGGCCCCCGCCCTGGCACTGGAACGTGCCCGCGGCGCAGCGGCCGGGCTGGCCGGTGAGGCAGGCGCCGCCGGTGCCGGTCGGGCTGTCGTCGGTGGTGCCGTTGCAGTTGTCGTCGACGCCGTTGCAGGTCTCGGCCGCGCCCGGGTGGACGCTGGCCTTGGTGTCGTCGCAGTCGGTGTGGTCGCTCACGTAACCCGCCGGGGCGCTCCCCGAGCAGCTGAAGAGCGGCACGCCGGCGCCGTAGCCGTCGCCGTCGGCGTCGCGGTAGTAGAGCCGGGTCGGGTCGGTGACGGCGGTCTCGCAGCCGTTCGCGGCGTCGCCGTCACAGTCGGCGTACGCGGCCGGGTCGGTGCACGCGGCGACGCAGGCGAAGCCGCCGCCGCCCGCGGCCTGGCACGTCAGCGCGCCGTGGGGCACGGCGCCGTCGCACGGCGAGTTGCACGCGGCGCAGTGCTGCGTCGCGTAGGGGGGCTGGCCGATCTGCTCGACCGCGTCGGAGATGCCGTTGCAGTTCAGATCCTGGTCGCCGCAGTACTGCGGGAAGGGGTGGCTCATGGCCGCCGGGTCGTAGTACGCGCGCGGATCGGCGTCGTCGCAGTCGTAGGGCGTGACCGGGGCCGTCGTGGGGCCGCAGCGGCCCAGGCCGCGGCCGTCGCCGTCGAGGTCGCGGCACAGGCCGCAGGTCATCTGGATCGGCACGCAGTGCTGCCCGAAATCGTGCGGCGTGCTGCCGGTCGAGGTGAGCGCGCTGCAGGTGAAGCCGAAGGCGCAGGGCGCCGTGGCCGAGCACGGCACGAGGCACGCCCCGGCGCCGGTCGCCGTGTTCTCGTCCCAGTCGGAGAAGCTCCAGCACACGCCGGTGCCGCAGGCGCTCGTCGAGGTGCAGGGCTTGCAGAAGGCGTCGTCGATCTTGGTCGAGACGCCGAAGGGCGGGCGGCAGAGGGCGCCGAAGGCCTGGCCGGCGACGAGGTCGGCCGCGACGAGCTGCGTGTCGAAGGGGAAGGCCGGCCGCGGCGACGGGTAGGGCGGCGTGCCGGCGGCGACGAGCTGGCACTGATAGGGGACCAGGGTGCCCCGCTCGTCGCGGATGGTGAGCGTCGCGCAGACGTCCGGGTTGGTGCTGCAGGCGAGGGAGCAGACGCCGGTGCGGGCGGAGTCGAGGCTGGCGACGGTGACGCTGGAGCGGTTGTCGGCGTCGCGGCGGTTGAAGGGGATCACCGTCACGCAGTCGCCGTAGCCGACCGGGCAGTCCTGGTCGGCCGTACACGGCAGGTAGTCGGAGAGCGCGCCCTGGAGCTCACCGCCATCGGTGAGGTTGGCGCCGCCCTCGCCGTGGGGCGCGTCGGCGGCCGGGGCGTCGTTCCGGGCGCCGTCCGCCGCCGCGTCGGCTCCCGGCGGGGCGTCCGTCTGGCCGGCGGTGCCGTCGCGCGCCGCGTCGGTCGGCTCACAGCCGGTGCCGGTGCAGGCGTCGCCGGTCGGCTGCCCGCTGTCGTCGCCCGGGGTGCCGGCGCCGCCGCCGCCGCAGCCGGCGGCCGCAACGAGGAGTGCCACGCCGAGGAACAGACTGATGCGCGTCATGCTCATGATCGGCTCCGGAACGCCGCGCAGCTACTGGCACTGCCCGGCGGGGAAGAGATCCTGGTACGTGTAGTTGAGGCGGATCCGGATGTCCTCGAGCTTCGACCAGTCGATCTTGCCGTTCTCGCCGAGGGTCGGGTCGATGAGCACGGTGTACTGCGAGGCGAGCGGCAGGCCCGACAGCGACACGTTGCTCGCGGCGTCGGGCGGGAACGCGTTGATCCCCGCGACCGGCGAGACGCTGCGCCCCGGCGCGTGCAGGCGGGTGACGCTGCCGTAGGAGGTGCTCTCGCGGCCGATGGCGTCGAGGTACGCGTCGAGCCCGGGCTGGCAGGAGCGCAGCTCGCTGGTGCCGTCGTAGAGCACCGAGACCGTCGGCTGGCCGGTGCCGATCCCGTCGCCCACGAGCTGCAGCGACACCGAGTAGGCCTTGGCGTTGCAGGCCGCGGCCAGGTTGGCGAAGTCGCCGAGGGTGATGCTGAAGGTGACCGCGAGCACCGAGCTCGTCGTCAGGAGCTGGCCCACGGTCGCGTCGGTCGTGTAGCGCACGCGCTTGTCGATCGGCACGTAGCCGCGCTGGAGCAGCGCGCGGAACCGCTGCGCCGCGGTCGCGACCTCGCCGGTGACCGGGTCCTGCTGGCTCACCGTCAGGCCGAGCAGGTCGTCACGGACCGACAGGTCCGCGACGTGCGTGTTGACCGGCCCGCCGCACACCGTCTGCAGCCGGTCGATCTCGGCCGCGATGGCCTCGAGCTGGTAGGTGTTGCGCGCGAGCAGGATCTGCAGGCGCTGGTCGAGGAAGGGGCGGACCGCGAGGTACTCGAGCGCCACCAGCCAGTCCATGAGCTTCGCCTTGGCGCGCAGCAGCCGCTGCTCGGCCTGATCGAGGCGGTTGGCCCAGGCGAAGACCGCGGCCGGGCTGCCGACGATGCTGTTGATCTCGGCGCTCTGCCGCTCGAGGTCGGCGAGGCGCGCGTTGCGCAGGCCGGCGCGCTGCGCGACCTGCAGGTAGTCGTTGATCGCCGCGTTGATGGCGGCCTCGGCCTGCTGGCGCTGCAGCTCGAGGCCGGTCGCGCCGATGAGGAGCTCGCGCTGGGCCGCCTGACGGTCCGTGAGCTCCTGGATGTCGCGCTGATAGGCCAGCTCGGCCTCGGCCACGGCGCGGACGTCCGCGATGAGCTCCCCGAGCTGGAGCTCCGCGTTGCCGCTCGGCAGCGCGGCCGCTTCGGCCAGGTCCTCGAGCCGCGCCACGTCGGCCTCGGAGACGGCGCCCTCCCAGTCGCTCACCTGCTCGAGGTTGGTCAGCTGCGCCTCGCGCATGGCGCGCTCCTTCTCCACGCTGAGCTCGATGCCCTTCGCGGCGATCTCCATGCCGCTCGCGCCGTTGCGCAGGCCGAAGGTGAGGCCGACCGCGGTGACGCCGAGCGCCAGGCGCGCCGCGAACGAGGCGTCGGTCGCGAGGCCGACCGTCGTCGGCAGGCCGTCCTTCATGGCGTCGAAGAGGTCCTTGGTCGAGTCCGCGGTGTCGCGGAACGTCAGGGCGGTGGACTCGAGCGCGGTCGCGGCGGTGAGCGACTTGAAGTCGCTCGTCACGCCGTCGAGGCGGATCTGGTCCCAGTCGGCGAGGTAGCCGGCCCACCCGTCGAGGTTCGCCTGGCGCACGGCCTGGCGCTCCGCGAGGTTATCCATGAAATCGGCGATCTCCCCGTCGCGCCCGACCTGGCGCGCGGCGATGGCGGCGCGGGTGTCGGCGATCGCCTGCAGGCGCGTCGCGTGCGCCGCTTGCACGTAGGCCGCGAAGGCGGTCGTCGTCTCGAGCTGCAGGTTGGCGCGGGCGTTGAGGGCGCGGACCTCCTCCTCGGCCTGGTTGTACTTGAGGATCGCCTGGCGGATCGCGAGCAGCTTGCCGCCGGCTGCCGAGACGCTCTCGCCCGAGTCGAAGCTCTGGTACTCGTTCGTCTCGTGGTCGATGAGGAAGCCGCACTGGCCCGCGGCGGTGCGTACGGCGCAGGTCGGATCGGTGCGGAACGTGTCGACGGTGCAGCCGACCGGGAGCCCGCAGAGCTCGACCATCTCGGTGCGCAGGTCGTTGATGTCGTTGCCCATCTTGTTGGTGAGCGTCGCCTGTTGCAGGGCCTCGGCCTGGGACTGCGCGATGACCGCGCTCACGGCCGTCGCCGCGGCGGTCACCTCGGCCAGGGCGGCCGTCTTGCGCTCGCTGAGGAGCGTCTTGTTGTCGCTCTGCGGGTCGACCGAGGTCGACACCACGACCTCGGCGTCGCGGGCGTAGACGAGGCGGTCGAACGGCAGCATCAGGCCGGAGAGCTGCGACATGAGGTGGGCGAAGCCGCCGGCGAAGGCGCCCGAGGCGAAGCTCGCGCCGCTGTCGCGGTTGAGGTTCGTGAGCAGGCCCGCGAGGAGGTAGAGGTCGAACATCCGCCGGCTGACCATGGCCGTCTTGGCGGCGCGGCTCGCGTCGTCCTGATAGAGCTGGTTCCAGCGCGCCGTCGCGAGCACGAGGGCGTCGGTGGCCCCGCGCCAGCTCTGCGACATCTCGAGGAGGAGCTGCTTGCGCGCCGGCACCGCGCTGCCCACGGCGGCCTGCGAGAGGACCGCGAGGCCGGAGGCGTCGAACTGGCCGGCGAGCACGCCCAGGTGCACGTCGAGGACGTTGGCGACCCAGTCGTTGAGGAGCTGGGTGATGAGGTCCTTGACCGCGCTCGTGACGATGGCCGGGTAGTCGGTCGTCTTGAGCCAGGTCAGGCGCGTGTCCGCGTCGGTCTGGAACGCGCCGAGCTGGCGGCCGAGGAACGCCTCGCGGGTCGTGTCCTGGTAGGCGAGGACGAGGTCGGCGGAGGAGGGCAGGTCCGCGGTGAGCCGCACGAAGGTGTAGGCGACGAGCTGCCGGCCGCAGAGGACCGCCGTGGTCGGGCGGCAGGTGCCGCTCTCCCCCGCGGCGCAGCGCTTCATGAAGTCCGCGAAGCTCTCGCCGCTGGGGTTGGTGTTCTCGAGGAAGGCCTGGATCTGCGTGCCGGTCGTCTGGCCCTGGAGCGCCGTGCGGGCGATGGCGATGGCGCAGCTCGCCTGCTGCGCCGGGGTCGCGGCCTTGTACTGGGTCACGTTGGTGAGGCCGGTGCAGGTGTAGCCGCTGATCGCGGCGACGCTGAAGTGGCTGTCGGTGCACTGATCGACGAGCGGATCGGGCAGCGGCTGCGGGGTGCCGCTGGCCACGGTCTGGGGCGGGGTGACCTCGGTGTACGGCTTCGCGCCGGAGATCCGGGTGAGCTCGACCGTGCCCTCGAAGGTGACGTTGGCCGGCGCGCGCGCGCCCAGGTCGGGGCGGGAGTCGTACAGGCCCGTCCAGCGGTCGCTGATGGCGCCGATCACCGTCTTCGCGCCCTGGGGCTCGAGCTCGAGCCGGATCGTGCGCCGCACCTGCCCGTCGATGGCGCCGGCGGCGAGGATCGAGCTCGACCCGAGGCGGAACTCGCTCACGAAGGTCGCGACCCAGCGGCCGGTGAAGGCGTCCTTCACCAGGGGCCGGGTCATGATCTCGTCCACGTCGGCCGCGGTGGTCTTCTCGTGGGGGCTGAAGAGCTTGTCCGGGCCGACCGGCAGGACGACCCAGGCCTCGGTCGCCTGGTCGAGCGAGGCGGCCGCGGGGTTGGTCACGATCTGGAAATCGATCGGCAGGCCGGTCTGGCCGAACTGATCGATGCTGGCGTTGCCGGCGTAGGTGCCGGCGAACGGGAGCTGCGGGATGAGGGTCAGGCGGAACCCGCCGGCCGAGGTGATGACGTAGACCTCGACGGCGCTCGGCTCGGTCGCGCCGGGATTGGCGGCGCCGGTGTCGACCTTGAGGGTGAAATCGGTCGTGCCCTCGGCGCGCCGCACGAGCAGCGGATCGCCCTGGTTGTCGGTGCGCTCGACGCGGTAGGCGATGGCGCCCTGGGTGGAGGCGGGCGACACCGTGATCGGGACGTCGATCACGGCGACCCCCACGCTGACCTGCTGGACGCGCTCCGGCGTCGCGACGATCGCGAGCCCCGCCTCGACGTCGATCGGGGTGCCGGGGTCGTCCAGGTCCCGCGCGGGGCCGACGCAGCGGCCGCGCGCCGTGCAGGTGCGGTTCGTGCCGCAGTCGCCGGCCGTCGCGCACTCACGGGCGCAGGCGCCCTGGAAGCAGAACAGGCCCTCGGCGCAGTCGGCGTCGAGCGCGCAGCCGATCCGGCCCTGCACCGCCACCGGAACCTGGGGCGACGCCGTGACCGGCACGTGCCCGTCGGGGCTGCCGCCGTCGGGCACGCTGGCGCCGCCGCCCCCGCAGGCGGCGACGGCCAACGCGAGGGTCCCCAGCAGCCACCGCGCCACCCGCCGGCAGGCAGGCGCGCGGCGCAGGCCGCTGCGCGCGTGAGTCTCGGTCATGTGCTCCCTCCTGAAAGGGACTGTAGTCTGCCCCCCCGAATCGGTAGCACGTGTCCGTCAGCGTGTATGTCCGGGGAAACCCCTACACGCGCGCGTCTGACCAGGCTTGCCCTGCGAGGTGGCTTCCTGCGACAGCCGCGGCGCGCCTACCGGAAGAGCGCCTCGACGCGGTCGACGAGGTCGAGGGCGCGGGCGGTCGCGGTCTGCAGGTCCGCGGCGTCGGCGCGCAGCACCGCGCCGCGCGTCGCGCCCATGGCGTCGTCGAGGTCGCCCGCGGCCTCGCGCGGCGTCGGGCCCGGGCGCGCGATGACGGTCAGCCGCAGCCGCATCCAGACGATCTCGGCCTGGGCGAGCGCACTGGCCGCGTGCGGCCAGCGCCCGGACCGGCCGGCGAGCTGCACCTCGCGCAGCCGCCCGTCGAGCCGCAGGGCGTCGCTCGGCACGGGGCCCGGGTACAGGTCCGCGAGGTCGGCCAGCGCGAGCGTCACCGCGTTGGCGTCGACGGCGGCGGCGAGATCGGCGCGCCGCGCGAGGTCCGCGCCGAGGCGATCGAGCGCGCCGTCGATGACGATCACGGGCGTCTGCGCGGCGCCCCGGGCGAGGACCTCCGGCCGCAGGCGCGCCCACGCGGCGCGGGCCTGGCGGAGCTGCTCGCCGGCGCGGCCCCAGACGCCCGTGCCGGCGGCCTCCCCGACGGCCTCCGCGCTCGCCTCGAGCGCCGCGAGCGCCGGCGGCGGCCCCGCCCGGCGCGCCGCCGGCGGCGCGCTCGTCGACGCCACGAGCGTCCCGGGCGCCGCGGCCTGCCCCCCGGCCGCGCGGCTCCCGCCGCACGCGGCGAGCCCGAGCCCCAAGGCCACCAGCACGAGCATCCCTCGCATCGATCGCTCCTCGACAGCGTGCATAAGGAGAGGCCGTCGCCGGCGCAAGCCCGGCCGCGGCCGGCAGCGCCCGCCGTGGCCGCTCAGCGGCAGAGCGCGAGGAAGGCGATCGTCCCGCCGTCCGCGTACAGCAGCCCGATGGTCGTCGCCGTGACCGCCACCCGCGCGCACTGCCCGCTGCAGTCGCCGCCGGCGCGGTTCACGATGAGCGTCGGCGGGCCGAGCAGCGCGCCGGTGGCGTCGAACCGGGCGGTGTAGAGGTCACCGTCGGAGTTCTCGAGGAGCTGCAGGTGGTACGGGCCGACGTAGGCGGCGTTCGAGGCGCGCGGCCAGTCGAGGTACGCGAGCGTCGTGAGCAGGCTGCCGGCGCTGCCGTTGGCCGGATCGAAGCTGCGGTTGCGCCACGATCCCCAGTGGTGCAGCGAGAGGAGGTCGGTGCCGTCGTAGGTGACCGACTGCGCCTTGCCGATGGCGAACTGGTAGACGGTGGGTACGCGCCAGAGCTGCGCCCCCGCGGCGTCGAACCCCGCGATCGGCGTGTTGTAGCTCGGGTCCTTGCGCGTCAGCCAGGACAGGGCGAACCCCGCCGGCAGGTCGGCCACGGAGATACGCGGCTCGGCGCCCTGGCTCTGGCTGCCGGTGCCCACGAAATCGAATTCGTGCGACGCCGGTGACGCGGCGGGGAAGAGGCCGAAGCGGTAGCGTTGGCCGTAGCCGGGCGAGTCGGTGAAGATGCGCTCCGCGACGATGAAGGAGGCGCCGCCGCCGACCGCCGCGACGCGCAGTTCCTCGCTCTGGTCCCAGTTGCTGCCGCTCGTCGGCAGGAGCTGCGGGGAGCCCTGGGCCACGAGGTCCGTCGAGTACGTGCGCGCGTAGGAGGAGGTCGGCCCGTAGGTCGGGCTCGTCGGGCGGCTCTCGACCCAGGCGAGCCCGAGCCCGCCCTGGTACCGGGCGACGTCGAGCAGCAGGGCGGGGCGCGTGGTCGCCTGGGTGACGCTCGCGCCGGCGGGCGCCCCGTTCGCGCCGAGCCGCTGCAGCACGACATGGGCGCCGGCGCGCCAGGCGGCGACGAAGTGGTCGCCGTCGGCCGTGAGGCGCGGCAGGTCGCCGCTGCCGACGACGGCGGCGGCGCCGCACACCTCCGGCACGCAGACGCCGGCGGTGCAGCGCTGGCTCATGGGGCACGGGGCGCAGGCCGCGCCGGGGACGCCGCACTGCGCATTCGAGGGCGGGTTCACGCAGGCGTTGCCGGCGCAGCACCCGCTCGGGCAGCTCAGGGCGCTGCACAGGGGCGCGTCGCTCTGGCCGGGCGCGTCGGCCGGCGCGGCGTCCGGCGGCGGCGCGTCCGCGCGGGCGTCCGGCGGCGGCGCGTCCGCCGGCGCGTCGACCGGGGCGTCCAGCGGCGGCGCGTCGGCCCGCGCGTCCGGCGCCGGCGCGTCGAGCCGCGCGTCCGGCGGCGGCGCGGCGTCCGGCGGCGGCGCGTCGAGCCGCGCGTCCGGCGGCGGCGCG
>DASXVK010000205.1:0-3800 GCA_036504295.1 Polyangia bacterium | reverse complement strand
GCGCGCCCGGCGCGAGCGCGGCCACGAGCCTCGGCGCGCCCACGACCGCGTCGGGGCCACCGGTCATGGCCGCGGCCCCGGCGCCGCGCCGCGCGCCGCTGTTCATCGCGGCCGGCGTGGCGGTGGTGCTGCTCGCCGGCGGCGGCGCGTTCCTCGCGCTGCGGCCCGGACCCGCGCCCGCCCCGGCGCCCGCGCCGAGCGCCGCGCCCGCGCCGCCGCGGCCCGCCCCGGCCGTCCCGCTCGCCGCGCCCGCCTCGGCGCCTGCGCCCGTCCCCACCGCGGCCACGCCGGCGCCGGCCGCGCCGCCACACACGCCCGCGCCGGGCAAGCGGCCCAAGCCGCGCCCGGCGCAGCAAGTGATCGACCTTGAGCTCAAGACCCAACGGTAGCCTCGCCCGCGTCCTCGCCCTCGTCGCCGTCGCCGCCGCCGCCCTGCCGCAGGCGGCCCTCGGCCAGGGCGTGGCCGACGAGGCGGACCTGCTCTTCCGCCGCGGCGCCGCCCTCGTGCGCGCCGGCAAGCTCGACGAGGCGCTGCTCGCGTTCCACCACTCGAACCGCCTCGCGCGCAACCGCAACGCGCTCTACAACATCGCCCTGTGCTACCTGCGCACCGGGCAGCACCGTGAGGCCTTCCGGTACCTGACCGAGTACGAGCGGGAGCCGCTCACCGACGCCGAGCGCGCCGCCGCTCGCCGCCACCTGACGGAGCTGCGGCCGCACGTGGCCCTGCTCGCGGTGACCTCCACCCCGCCCGGCGCCGTCGTCTACATCGACCGCAAGGACCTCGGCGCCCGCGGCTCCACCCCGGGCACCTTCGCCGTCACGCCCGGCCCGCACACGGTGCTCCTCGAGCTGCCCGGCTTCACCGCCGCGACGCGCCCCGCTGCCGCGGTCCTCGGACGCACCCAGGCGGTCGAGGTGCCCCTCGCCGTGCTCCTCGGCGCCGTCGAGGTGCAGGGCCAGCCCGCGACCGCCGTCGTGCGCGTCGACCGCGACCACGGCCCGCCGCACGGCGTCGTCCCGGCGCGCCTCGCCCTGCCGCTCGGGCGCCACACCATCTACGTGAGCCAGGACGGCTACCGCACGGCCCGCAGCGACGTCGAGGTCCTCCGCGGCCGTCCCCAGCGCGTCGACGTCGCCCTCGAGCGGCTGCCGGCGGCGCCCGGGAAGGTGCTGGTCGAGGCCGAGCGCCGCGGCGCCATCATCGAGCTCGACGGCCAGGCGGTGGGCGTCACCCCCGCGCTCCTCGACGTGCCCGCCGGCCGCCACCGCCTGCGGGTGCTGGCCGAGGACTACGCGCCCTTCGCCCGGGAGATCGTCGTCGTCGCCGGCGGCCAGCAGCGCATCGACGCCCGCCTCAGCTTCGCCTCGGAGGCGGAGGTCGGCGCCGCGTCGAAGGCGGTGCAGCGCATCGAGGACGCGCCGGCCTCGGTCACGGTCGTCGGGCGCGACGAGATCGCCGCGTTCGGCTACCGCACCCTCGGCGAGCTCCTGCGCGGGGTGCGCGGCTTCTTCCTCAGCGACGACCGCATGTACCAGAACGCGGGCGTGCGCGGGTTCGGGCCGCCCGGTGACAACAACAACCGCATCCTCGTGCTCGCCGACGGCCACGTCACGAACGAGGTGTGGAGCGGCGCCGGCTTCGTCGGCCACGACTTCGCCGCCGACCTCGGCGACGTCGAGCGCGTCGAGGTGGTCCGGGGCCCCGGGTCCGTGCTCTACGGCACCGGCGCGTTCTTCGGCGTCATCGGCGTCACCAGCCGCACCGAGCAGGAGACGCGCTTCGAGCTGGGCACCGGCGCCGGCGGCCTCGGCGAGGTGTACGGCCGCCTGAGCGGCGCGCAGGCGCTCGGCCAGAGCGGCGGCGTGCGCCTCTCGGCGAGCACGCTCTACTCCCCCCGCGGCATGAGCCTCACCGACCCGGCGAGCGGCGCGGCCGTCGCCGACAACGACGGCGAGCGCGCCGTCACCGTCGGGGCGAACGCCCGGCTGGGCGACTTCTCGTTCATCGCGAAGTACAACGACCGCAAGAAGTACCTGCCCACCGAGGCCTTCGGCATCACCCCGGGCACCGGCCGCGCCTTCGTCGCGGACGCCCGCGGCTTCCTCGAGGCGCGCTGGGAGAAGGCGGTCGTGCCGGCCCTGCGCCTCACGGTGCGCGGCTACTACGACCACATGGCGTACGCGGGGCAATGGCCGTACTCGCCGACCGCCGCCGAGGACCTCCACGACGCGGGCAGCGCCGACTGGCTCGGCGTCGAGGCGCGCGCCCGGCTCGCGCTCGGCGAGCGGCTCGCGGTGATGGCCGGCGTCGAGGGCGCCTACGCGCCCGCGGTCCACATGCGAGCGGACCAGGCGGGCACCGTCTCGCTCGACGAGGACCACGCCTTCCAGATGGCCTCGCTCTTCGCGCTCATCGAGGGCCGGCCGCTGCACGAGCTGACGCTCTCGGCGGGCGTGCGCGGCGACTACCACTCGAACAGCGGCTGGGCCGTGAGCCCGCGGGTCGCGGCGCTCGTGCGGCCCTACGCGCGCGGCATCACCAAGCTCATCTTCGGCCGCGCCTTCCGCGCGCCGAGCGTCTACGAGCTCAACTACCACGACGGCGGCGTCACGCAGGTGCCGAGCCAGGGCCTGGGCCCCGAGACGATCTGGACCGGCGAGCTCGAGCACACCCACGCCTTCGGCCGCCGCGTCTTCGGCACGGCGAGCGTCTACTACAACGACGTGCGCGGCCTCGTCGGCCTGGGCCCGGCGGGCGCCGACCCCAGGGTGCCCTGCACGAACGCCGCGGGCTGCGTGCAGTTCGGCAACCGCGGCCACATCGGCACCCTCGGCGTCGAGGCGGAGCTGCGCCGCACCTGGGGCCACGACGGCACCATCGCCGTCGCCTACGCCTACCAGCGCAGCCGCGACCTCGACCTCGGGCCCTTCCTCGGCGCCGGCGCGACCCGCGTCGTGAACTCGCCCGAGCACCTCGCCTACCTGCGCTTCGGCCGCCCCCTGCTCGGCCGGCTGCTCGTCCTCGGCGCGGAGCTCACCTATGCCGGCGAGCGCCGCGACCGCGACGGCGGGACCACCGGCCGCATGCTCCTCGGCAACCTCACGCTCTCGGGCCGCTTCCGCGACTCCGGCGTGCGCTACGCCCTCAGCGTCTACAACCTCTTCGACTGGCGCTACGGCGTCCCGGTCGGCTCCGAGTACGGCGCGGCCCAGCTCACCGTGCCGCAGTCGGGCCGGACCTTCCTCGCGACGCTCGGGGCCGCGTTCTAGGAGCGTGCGGGGAAATGCAACACGGAGACGCGGAGGCGCGGAGGATGATTCTGGATAACTCAAGACCTTGCTCCGTGTCCCCGCGCCTCCGTGTTGCATTTCCCCGCAGCCTGCTAGCGGCGCCGCGGACATGCGGAGCAGGACGGCAGCCGCGCGCGGCGGACGGGGGGCGACGGCCGCGGTCCTGATCGCGGCCGCGCTCGCCGGCTGCAGCCGGTCTACCGCGACGTGATCGAGCCCGGGCGCGAAGCGGAGGTGGAGGCGCTCTTCGCCGACGTCGGCCGAGGCGAGACCGCGGGGTGGAGCACCGGCGACGTCGCGATCGCGGCCGACCGGATCCGGGCGTCGTTCGCGGGCCTGCGCGGCGCGAAGCTCGCCGTCGACCTGCGGCGCGCGCGTCCCGGAGCCGGGGCGGGACCACGGACGCCGTCCTTCGCGCTATCGGTGGCCGAGCGCGACGGGCTCGGCGACGCCGACGCGGCGGCGGCGGCGGCCGCGATCGGGCGGGCGAGCGCCCGCCACCCCGG
>DASXVK010000204.1:0-12027 GCA_036504295.1 Polyangia bacterium | reverse complement strand
GTGGCGGTCGCGGCGGCCGGTGCCGGTGCGGGTGCGTCGGCGGTCGCGGGTGCCGGTGCCGGTGCGGGTGCGTCGGCGGTCGCGGGTGCCGGTGCGGGTGCGTCGGCGGTCGCGGGTGCCGGTGCGGCAACGGGCGCGGCGGCCGGTGCGGGTGCCGGCACGTCGGCGGTCGCGGCGGCCGGCGTCGGCGCGGCCGCGGGGGTCCCCGCCCGCGCCAGCGGCGCCGGGCTCAGCAGCGGCAGCGTGGGCGCGTGGCCCACGCCGGCCGCGTCCGCCGGCGCCGGCGCCGCCGCCGCCGTCGCGCGCCCCCCGCTCTCGGGCGTGCCATCGAGCGCCGCGGCGAAGTCCGCCGCCGTCTGGAAGCGCTCCCCCGGCGCCTTGGCGAGCGCCGTCGCGACCACCGCCTCCAGCGCCGGCGAGAAGCCGGCGCCGGGCGCCACGTCGGCCAGGCGCGGCGGCGGGGCGTTGCGCTGCATGTCGAGCACGACGAGCGGCTCCTCGGCGACGAAGGGCTTGCGGCGCGTGAGCAGCTCGAAGAGCAGCACGCCGGCCCCGTACACGTCGGCGCGCCCGTCCGCCGGCTCGCCGCGCGCCTGCTCGGGGGACATGTAGCTCGGCGTGCCCATCGCGACCATCGCCGCCGTCTGGAACGACGCGCCCGAGGCGTCGCGCAGCTTCGCGAGCCCGAAGTCCAGGATGCGCAGGTGATCGCCGGTGCCGGTGACCTCGGCGAGCACCAGGTTCTCGGGCTTCACGTCGCGGTGCACGATCCCCTGCTCGTGCGCGTGCGCGAGGCCGGCGAGGAGCTGGCGCATGATGCCGAGCGTGCGCGTGACCGGCACCGGCCCCGCGTCGAGCACCTGCCGCAGCGTGGCGCCGGTCGCGTACTCCATGACGATGTAGGGGGCGCCCTCGTGCACGCCGAAGTCGAGGACCGACGCGCAGTTCGGGTGCGCCAGGCGGCTCATCGCCTGCGCCTCGGTGTTGAAGCGGCGGCGCAGCTCGGGGCTGGCGGCGAAGCCCGGGTGCAGGAACTTCAGCGCCACCGGCCGGCCGAGCTGCACGCGCTCGCCGCGGTAGATGACGCCCATGCCGCCCGCGGCCACGCACTCGAGGAGGCGATAGCGGCCGCCGACGACGACTCCGATGCGGGGGTCCTGCTGGTCCACGCGGTGCTTATGCTACCACGAGCGCGCCGGAGCGGCCGGTCTTGACGCGCCCCGCCGCTTGCGCGAGGGTGCACGAGATGCGCGCCGCCGCCGGGCCCCTCGTCGCTCTCTGCCTCCTGCTCACCGGTTGCGCCGCCAGCCTGGCCGAGGTGAGCGCGGGCCGGGTCGGCTGCGACCCCACCGAGATCCAGATCGTGGATGATCGCGTCGGCTGGGGCTCCCAGACCTGGAAGGTCAACTGCCGGGGGCGGTGGTTCCAGTGCTCCGGGACGCCGCAGCGCGTGATCGCCTACGGCCCGAACACGGGGGCCATCAGCGGCTACGCGGGCGCGAACGTGAGCTGCAGCGCGATGATCGACGAGGCGCCGGCCGCGGCCGCGCCGGCGCGCGCGCCCGGGGCCGCCGACGATCCGCCCGGGCTCGGGCAGGTCGTGCGCACGAAGCTCGGTCCCGGGGACGTGATGCTGAAGCTGCGCTTCAAGGCGGGCGACTTCCGCTTCGTCGCCACCGCCACCCCGGCACGGGATCGCGACCACCTCGTCCTGACCGTGCAGCCCCCGTCGGCGCTCGACGGCAAGGGCTGCGTCTTGCGCATCATGATCGACGGCGAGCTGGTGCACTCCCTCGCCCCCGCGACGGCCGCCGACGATCCCCGCCGCGAGCGCCACGCCCACCTGGTCCCGCTCGCGGTCTTCGCGCAGATCGGCCCGGGGCACCGGGTGCTCGGCCGCTACTGCGAGGAGGAGTGGTACCTCGGGCCGAAGACCCTCGCCCGGGTGCGGGAGCTCATGATCCGCGTCTGGGAGGAGCTGCGCTGGCTCGACGATCCGACCGCGCGGCCGCCCGCGTCACTGCCCGCGGCCGCCGCGCCCGCGCCGGTCGCGTCGCCGCGCAGCGTCAAGACGCGCCTGGAGCCGGCCGAGGTCCAGGAGGGCATGCGCGCCGTCAAGGGCAGGGTCCAGGCCTGCTACCAGCAGCACCAGGCGGCGGGCGTGGTGCAGGTCGCGCTGACGATCGAGCCGAGCGGCCGGGTGTCGCACGCGGCCGTCACCGGCAGCTTCGCCAACACCAGGACGGGGGACTGCGTCGCCGCGGCCGTGCGCGCGGCGACGTTCGTGCCCTACGTCGGGGCGCCGCTGCGCATCAGCTACCCGTTCGTGCTGAAGTAGACGCTAGTACTCGCGCCCGATCTGCTCGAACCCCTTGTCCCACGGCTTCTTCAGATCGCAGTACGCGTCGTAGGTCACGGGCAGCGGGGTCACGGTCTGCGGGGCGAAGTAGATGTCGAGCACGCGGCGGGCGACGTTGGCGCCGCGCCGGCCCACCTTCTCGCCCGGCTGGCTGACCATGATGGCGTTGCGCCCGAGGTCGATCTGGTAGCGCACGACCGGGCTCGGGTGCAGGCGGCCGTGATCGTACTTGACCACCACGGCCTCGCCGCTGAGGAGGGTCGCCGCGAGCCGCCCGACGTCGCCCGGCTTCGCGCGCGGGCCGTCGGGGCCGAGCTTGATGCCGTAGTCGACCGTCTGCGCGAGGAGCGCCGTCACGCGGCGGCGCAGCTCGTCCTTGCCCAGCGTGCGGAGCGGCTTCTCGACGCGGTCGCCGACCGGCCTGGCGCCCTGCGGGTCCTCGACCATCTGCGTCGTGCCCGCCCACACGACCGGCGGATCGCCGTCGGGCAGCGCGCAGCGGGCGGTGGCCAGCGGCCGCGCGCACCCGCCCGCGAGCGCGAGGATCAGCCCGACCACGGCCCCACGCAGCGGGCGCCTCACGGCTCGATCTTCGGCTCGGTCGGGTGGCGGCGGTAGAGCAGCACCGTCCGGCCGAGCACCTGCACGAGCTCGCTCGCGGTGGTGGCGGCGAGCGCCGCCGCGACGTCGTGGCGGTCCTGCTCGGCGTTCTCGCCGATGCGGACCTTGACCAGCTCGTGCTGGAAGAGCGCCGCGTCGAGCGCGCCCGAGACGCCCTCGGACGCGCCCTCTTTGCCGACGAGGATCACGGGCTCGAGGTGGTGACCGAGCGCCCGCAGGCGCCGCCGTTGTTTGCCGGTGAGCACGCGGGGCTTATAGCACAGCTCACGCCGGGGGAAAGCGCGGCTTGACACCCTCGCCGCCGCCTGCGACCGTTCCCTGCAGGAGGGCAACGGCATGGCGAACGAGCTGCGGACCTACAACGGCGCGGTCGCGTTCATCTCCGGCGGGGCCTCGGGCATCGGCGCGGCGCTCGGCCGCGCGCTCGCCACCCGCGGGGCGCAGGTGGTCCTGGCGGACCGCGACCTGCCGGAGGCGTCGGCCACGGCGCGGCAGATCGGCGCCGCCGCCCGGGCCGAGGGCCTCGACGTGCGCGACGCGGCGGCCTTCGACGCGGCGGTCGGGCGCGCGCTCAAGCACTACGGCCGGCTCGACTACGTCTTCAACAACGCCGGCACGGGCGTGGGGGGCGAGGTCAAGGACTACACGCTCGACGACTGGCGCTACATCGTCGACGTGAACCTGATGGGCGTGATCCACGGCGTGCAGGCGGCCTACCCGCGCATGATCGCCCAGGGCTTCGGCCACATCGTCAACACCGCCTCGATGGCGGGGCTGCTGCCGAGCCCCTTCATCACCTCGTACACCGCGACCAAGCACGCCGTCGTGGGGCTGTCGCAGGCGCTGCGCATCGAGGCGCGCGCCCACCACGTGCGGGTCAGCGTCGTGTGCCCGGGCGCGGTGCGCACGCCGATCCTCGTCGCCGGCGGCAAGTACGGGCGCCCCGGCAAGCTCGAGGTGCCCGCCGCCCGCCAGCTGGAGATGTGGGAGCGCCTGCGGCCCATGGACCCCGACGTCTTCGCCGGCAAGGTGCTCGGCCACGTCGCCCGCGACGAGGCCATCATCGTCGAGCCGTGGTGGTGGCGCGCCGTCTGGTGGCTGGGCCGGCTCAGCCCCGCGGCCGCCGAGTGGCTCTCCTACCGCAGCTACGTGAGCACCAAGGCCGAGCTCGAGGCGCACGCGGCCGAGCCGCCGGCGGGCTGAGTCAGTCTACAACGAGGCTCGTCCCTGACTCGCCTCGGCGCGGCGCGGCGGGCGCGCGGCGCGCCCACGCGGCGGCGCCGAGCGCGGTGGCGTCGTCGCCGAGGGCGGCGGGCACGACCCGGAAGGTGTCGCTGAACGCGGGCATCGCCTGCGCGCGCGCCGCGGCCTCGGCCTCGCGGACGATGAGGTCGGGCATGGCCTCGACCAGGCCGCCGCCGAGGACCACCACGTCGGGCGCGAGGACGTTGACGAGTGTGCCGATGGCCACGCCGAGCCAGCGGGCGGCGTTGACGACCAGGTCGCGCACGACGCGGTCGCCGGCGCCGATGGCCTCGGCGAGCGTGCCGGAGCGCAGGTTCTCGAGCGAGGTGCCGGCCGCCGCGAGCAGGCGCGGGGCCTCGCCGCGGTAGGCCGCGCTCGCCGCCTGGGCCGCGATCGCGAGCCGGCTCGCGACCGCCTCGAGGCAGCCGCGCCGCCCGCAGCCGCACAGCGGGCCGTCGGGCAGCACGCGGATGTGGCCGATCTCCATGCACGAGACGTGGCGCCCGCGAAAGATCTGCCCGTCGTAGACGAAGCCGCCGCCGATGCCGGTGCCAGGGAAGACGCCGAGCACGCTGCGCGCGCCCACGGCCGCGCCGAGCACGTACTCGCCGTAGGTGCCGGCGTCGACGTCGTTGGCGGCCACGACCGGGCAGCCGAGCTCGCCCCGCAGCGCCTCGGCCACCGGCACGTTGTGCCAGCCGAGGTTCGGCAGGTCGAAGACGATGCCGCGCTCGGGGTCGAGCGGCCCGGGCACGCCGATGCCGACGCCCGCGAGCTGGCTCCGGTCCACGTGCGCCTCCTCGAGCGCCTCGCGGATCGTGCGCACCACCCGGTCCAGGCCGGGCTCCGCGCCCTCCTGGGCCTTGGTCTTGCGCCGCTTGCGGGCGATCGGCTTGCCGGCGTCGTCGACGACCACGGCCATCATCTTGGTGCCACCGAGGTCGAAGCCGACCCAGTACCGCGCGGGAGTCTCGCTCATGAGGGCTACCTTAGGCCCGTCGCGGCGGCGGGGCAATCGGGGGCGCGCCGCGGCAGGGTGGACGCGGCAGGGCGCCCCGGCGGGGCGCAACACTACTTCACTGGCCGGGAGCGGCGCTGCAACAGAGCGGCTGCATCGTGACCGCAGGAGGTCACGTCATGCGCCGTGCGGCCGTCGTGTCGGCATCGTTGCTCGTGCTCGTGCTGAGCGGGTGCGCGCCCCTGTTCGCGGCCAGCGTCGTGCGCTCCCGGGCCGCCCGCGACTTCGACTGCGCCGAGCAGGCGGTGCAGGTCGCGGAGCTCGGGGGACGGGCCTACCTGGCCGAGGGCTGCGGGCGCCAGGCGTCCTACGCGTGTCAGACCAACGACTACGGAATAGCCTGCGTCCGCGAGGCGCCGCTCCCGCGCTGAGGCGCGCGTCACGGCGCGCGGCCGCGGGACCGCCTTGCGGCAGCAGTTTGCTGGGGCCGTGGCGGCGCTCTCCGTCGCGTGCACCACCACCGCGGATTGCTGGGTGGTCGGCGCCGTGCCGTCCTGCGACTGCGCCCCGTCGCTCGCCCCCACCTGCGAGGGCGTGCCCGTGAACGGGGTGGCCTTCCGGGCCAGCGCCGCCGGCGCGCTCGCGGACCGCTGGTATCAGTGCTGCCTGTGCTCCGACGCGGGCGCCAGCGCGCCGCCCCTCGACGCGCCGCGCGACGTGAGCGGCGGCGCCGGCTAGGACGCGAGCCGCCGCCGCGGGTGCAGCGCGAGCACGAGCAGGCCGACGCCGGCGGCGAGGGCGATGTCGGCGACGTTGAAGACGGGCCAGTGGTGCAGGTGGATGAAGTCGACCACGCCCCCGCGCGCGGCGCGGTCGACGAGGTTGCCGATGGTGCCGGCGAGGAGCAGCGCGCACGCGGCGGTGGCCAGGCGCGCGTCGCGCCGGCGGCGCCAGACGAGCACGATGAGCGGGATCGCGAGCGCCGGCACCAGGAGCAGCACCGGCCGGCGCACGCCCTCGGGCAGCACGCGCGAGAGGCCGAACGCGCTGTCCGGGTTCTCGACGTAGCGCAGGTCGAGGACGCCGGCGACGAGCGGGACGGCGCCGCGGCCGCGCAGCGTGGTGCGCGCGAGGTGCTTGGTGCCCTGATCGCAGCCGACGAGACCGAGGACGAGCGCGAGGCCGAGCACCGCGCCGAGGGTGCGCGTCATGAGAGCCCTCCTGTGCCCGTGCAACGGCGGAGCGCGGTCGTTCATTCCCGGCCCGGTCACGGCTGACGATCCGGCGCCCTCACGAATGCGTCTTGCGTTCGGCGCGGGATGGCGTATCTTGTCCTGGCTTCTGGTGGCCGCGCTGAGGCGGCGCAGACGATGGGGGTCGCGACAAGACCTCAACGGGACCAATGTCGGTCCCAAGTCAGGAATGTGGATCAATGGCAACTGGTACTGTGAAGTGGTTCAACGACAGCAAGGGCTTCGGCTTCATCACGCAGGAAGGCGGCGAGGACGTTTTCGTCCATCAGTCGCAGATCCAGGCCGAGGGCTACCGCTCGCTGTCCGAGGGTGACAAGGTCGAGTTCGACGTCGGCCGCGGCCCCAAGGGTCTCCAGGCCCAGAACGTCCGTAAGCTCTAATCTAGTCCCTCCCGCTTCATCGGGGCCGGCAATTTGCCGGCCCCGTTTCGTTTCACCTCCCTGAGACCACCACCTCCCGCCACCACGGCTCGACGGGCCCCGCCTCGCCGAGGCGCACCACCTGTCCCAGCCGTGGGACGAGCAGACGCACGACGCAGCGTGCCGTCCGCGGCGCCCCGGCGCCAGCCGGCGCGCATCGCACCATTGTTGCGAATCATGTCCGCGCGCAACCGCGGGCCCACCGGCGGGACCGAATCCCTGGAGGTCGTCATGCGCACACTCGTTCTGGCATTCTCGCTGCTGCTGGCCGGGACCGCAGCAGCTCAGCAGTCCCCATCGCCGGCCGCGGGCGCCCAGGACACCGCGCCAGGCGTCGACTACCCCGTGCCGCCCAGCGCGCCGCGGGGCGGCGTGCGGGTCATGTCGTACGGCGTCACGGACGTCCGGCCGGATCGCGGCGGGACGAGCACGAGGGCGCTGCAGGTCCGGTTGCTCGTCAGCAACGAGGCGGACGACACGCCCTGGACGCTGGACACGCGGCAGGTGCTCGCCGCCGTGGCGGGTCAGGGCCAGAGCCGGGCCGCCTTCGTCAACACCGACGGCGGCACGCCGCCCGTCCTGCGGATCGCGCGCGGGAAGCACGTGACGGTGGACCTGTATTATCCGCTGCCCGACGCGGTCGCGAACGCCGGCTCGGCGCCCGGCTTCCAGCTCGCGTGGCAGGTGCGCACGAGCGCCGGGGTGTTCGCCGAGAACACGCCGTTCAACCCGGCCGGGGCGGACAGCGGGTACGCGGAGGAGCAGCCGCAGGCGCCGCCGCCCGCGAGCCCGCCCGCCGATGACAGCGGCGGCGACGACTCCGGCGGCTACGACTACGGCAACGGCGGCGACTACGACAACGGCGGCGGCGGATACGCCTACGCCCCGCCGGTCACGAGCACGTGGGTCGCGCCGACGTTCGGCTTCAGCATCGGCCTCGGGCCGGTGTGGTGGTGCGACCCGCTCTACCCGAGCTTCACCTTCTACTCCCGTCCGCTGATCCTCGCGGGCGGCTACTGGCCGTACCACCGGCTCGCCTTCGTCGGCCCCTACCGCTCGTTCTACGGCCCCTACGTCTACCGGCCGTTCTACGGCCGCTTCGGGTTCCGGCCGTACTACAGCGCCTGGGGCTTCCGGCGGCCGTTCTACGGGGGCTACGGCTCCCGGCCGTACGGCGGCTACGGGTACCGCGGCTACGGCGGCCGCTACGCCGGCCCGGGCTACCGCGGCGGCTACGTCGGGCGGCCGGGCTACGGCGGCTACGTCGGGCGGCCGGGCTACGGCGGCGGGGTCCACGGCCGGCCCGTGAGCCCGGCCTACCGCGGCGGCTTCGTGGGGCGGCCGGCGTACGGCGGCGGCTTCGCCGGCCGGCCCGCCAGCCCGGCGTTCCGTGCCGGGGGGCCCGCGCCCGCGTACGGCGGCATGCGCGGCGGCGGCTTCCACGGCGCGCCGGCCGGCGGCGGCTTCCGCGGCGCGCCGGCCGGCGGCGCGTTCCACGGCGGCGGGGTGCACGTCGGCGGCGGCGGGGTCCACGGCGCGCCGGTCGGCGGCGGGTTCCACGGCGGCGGCGTGCACGTCGGCGGCGGCGGGCACGGCGGGGGTCGGCGGTAGAGAAGGTCGGGTCAGCGCAGGAGCAGCCGAGCGGCCGCGACGCCGGGGTGAGCCTGGCGTCGCGGCCGTTGCGGTTCCGGGATCAGCCCTCGGTCGGGGGCTGGAAGCCCTGGGGGACGCAGCGGAGGAAGACGCCGTACTTGCGCGGCTCCTCGAGGCGACAGGACCAGACCAGGCGCCCGTCGTGGACGGTGACGTCGGGACAGCCGTCGCACATGTTGGCGCTGCCGTCGGCCATGAGGTCGATCGGCTGGATGATGGTGACCGCCTGCAGGTGCGCGCGGCCGGCGACGCGCCAGGGGCGGCGCGCGAGGGCGCCGGCGTAGCGCTTCATCGCGCCGCGCATACCGCGGTCGACGATGGCGCCGGCGCTCGCCGCGACGGCGCCGAGGGCGAGCGTCCACGGCGGCGAGTAGGCGAGGTAGCGGCCGGTCACGAGGTGGTTGATGGTCTGGGCGGCCTCCATCCACTTCGCGGTGGCCCAGCCGAAGACCTCGTCCTTGCTGACGAGGCGCATCGAGGCCATCCACTTGAACGAGTCGGGCCGCTCGGTGCCGTTGAGGTAGGCGGCGGGCTCGAAGTCGGGGTAGCGGCTCCGGATCACCTCGACCACGTCGGGCGCCGTGATGTCGATGCGCCGCTTCTCCTTCTCGGCGTAGACGAGCTTCTCCACCTCCACCTTCTTGCCGCCGGCGTAGTAGTCCCACGACCCCGAGGAGAGGTCGGCGTGGCGGAAGATGATGAAGACGACGTTGTGCACCTGCCCGACGTGGGCCTGGGCCCAGTCGAGGATCTCGGGCACCTGGTGGAGGGTGTCGGGGTACACCGTCGAGTTGAACGCGCAGGCGATGCCGCCGACGCTGGCCACCATCTCGGCGTACTCGCTGCGCAGGTCGTTCATGCGCACCTCGTCGGCGCCCTTCCACGCGGGCCGGCCCTGCTTCGAGTCGACGTGGAAGGTGAAGCCGGCGAGCCCGGCGGCCTTGAGGTCGCGCAGCAGCTCCTTCGTGAGCGCGTGGCCGTTGGTGTTGATGATGGGCTTGTACCCGCGCCGGCTGATGCGCTCGACGATGGCGAGGACCTCGGGGTGCATGAGCGGGTCGCCGCCGGCGATGGAGACGCCGTCGAAGGTGCGCAGCCGCGCGAAGACGTCCAGGTCGGCGTCGATCGCCTCGAGGCTCTTGTGGGTCGGCGTGTTCTTGCGGTAGCAGCCGTCGCACGCGAGGTTGCACTGGTCCGTCGGCTCGAGCCAGACGATGGGGTTGTCGGCGAGGTTCCACGGCAGGCGGTAGAGCTGCCGATGGTCAATGGTCGCGGGCATCGGGATCCTCCCTGGCGCGGCGCAACGGGCGCCGGCAAGGGCGACACCCTACACCACCGATGGGCGGCTCACAAGATCCGCGCGGCGGTCAGAGCGGTTGCCAGGTCGGCCGGCCGGCGCGCAGGAAGATGCCCACCCCGCGGCCGTAGATGGTGCGCCGCGGCACGAAGCCGAAGGCCCGCCCGTCGTGGCTGTTGCCGCGGTTGTCGCCCATCACGAGCACCTGATCGGCGGGCACCGTGACCGGGCCGAGATCGGGCCCGCCGCCGTGCCCGAGCCCGAGCGGGTGGGCGCGGCGGCCGAGCTGCTCGCGCGGGGCGGGCCCGCCCGAGACGGGCACCGGCACGCCGTTCAGCTCGAGGGCGCCGCCGCGGACCTGCACGCGGTCGCCCCCGACGGCGACCACGCGCTTGAGCAGCACCTGGCCGTTCTCGGGCGAGGCGAGCACGACGACATCGCCGCGCGCCGGGGCGGCGAAGCGGACGAGGTAGACGTCGGACAGCGGCACCCGGAGCCCGTAGGCGGCCTTGTGGACGAGCACGCGATCCGCCACCTGGACCGTCGGCTCCATCGAGCCGCTCGGGACCGTGTACTGGTCGGCGAAGGTGGCGCGCGCCCCGAGCACGCCGGCGACGAGGACGAGGGTCCGGAGCGCCTCGCGGGCCCACGAGCGGACGTGGTGGCGCGGCACCTGACGCGGCATGACACGGCTCCTCGGGCGTTGTGGGCTGAAACCCGCCGCGCGCGCCGGCTATTCCGCCTGGCAGTCGGCCGGGACCGGCTTCTTGAGCTCCTCGAGGTGCACGCGGACGCCGTCGCGGGTGCCCTCGCACTGGCGCAGCGACGTGCCGTCGACCTCGCGGTCGAAGACGCACTCGGTGATGCCGCGCAGCGGGCAGGCCTCGACGAAGCAGCGCTTGGCCCTGGCGCAGGCGGTGGCGAGGTCGGGCCGCTTGGCGACCTCCTGCTCGAGCGCCGGGACCTCGGCGTCGGTGGCCGAGCGCGCGCGCACGACCCCGTCGGGCGCCTCGAGCAGCAGGTGCTCGCCGTCGACGCGCAGGGCGAACGGCAGGCGGCCGGTGGCGCAGGCCCAGTGCGTGGGGCTGCGCTGCTCGCACTGCAGCGCCCGCCGCTCGAAGCCGTTCTCCGGCAGCAGCGCGACCAGCTCGGCCTTGGCCACGCGGTAGCGCGCCTGCGGGTTGTCGACCGCGATCCACCACCCGAACGGCGAGCGCGAGGGGCCCGCCGCCTGCGACGTCGGCGCCGATGCCGGCGCCGGCCCGCGCGGCCCGCAGCCGAGGGCGAGGAGCGCCGGCAGGAGCAGCACGAAGAGGCGTCGAGGGTCGAAGGAGGCGCCGCGCATGACCCCAGGGTAGCACGGGCGCGGCGGGGACGTGCGCGGGTCAGTAGTGCCGGTACGTGGCCGCCGGCCGGCTCACGCTGATCTCGGTCAGGCGCGCGATGCCCCCCGGCTGCAGGTCGAAGGTGAAGGTGCGCTGCGTGCGCAGGGCGCGGACGCGGACCTCGCCGTGGACCGGCGTCTTGGCGCCCGCGGCGGCGTAGCGGCCCACCTCGACCGCGTAGCGGCCCGCGTTCGCCCGCGTCAGCGCCAGCCACTCGGACTGGCCCTGCTGGCCGACCGGCAGCTCCACCGCGCGCCGGCCCGCGGGCAGCGGCGCGCCGGCGGCCAGCCGCTCGCCGGACGGCAGCACGAGCGCCACGTCGAGGTCCTCGGCGCCCTCCCAGCGCGCCTCGACGACGATGTCGCCGCGCGGCTCGGCGATCCGGGCCGCCGGCGCCGGGGCGCGCCGCACGGCGATGTCGTCGATCAGGCGCTGTGCGTCGCGCGCGGCGCCGTGATCCTTGCCGTTCGCCGCGGTGTCGGCGGCCGCGCGGGCGCCGTCCCAGTCGCCGGCCGCGAGGAGGCAGCGGGCGAGGTCGAGCGCGGCGCCGCCGTCGGCGGGCGCGAGCGACGCGAGGGCGCGGCGGTGCGAGCAGGCCGCGGCGGACTCGCCCTTGGCCTCGAACATCGCGGCGAGCTTGCGATGGGTCGCCGCGCTGCGCGGCGCGAGGGCCGCGAGCGAGGCGTAGGCGCGCAGGGCGTCGCGGCCGGCGCCGAGGCGCGCGAGGGCGTCGGCGTAGGCGAGCGCGGCCGCCTCGTGCTCGCGGTCGATCTGCAGCCACTCCCACGCGGCGGCGCGCGCCTCGTCGAGGCGGCCGAGGGCGGCGAGGCCGCCCTG
>DASXVK010000203.1:0-8661 GCA_036504295.1 Polyangia bacterium | reverse complement strand
GGCTTCTTCGCCGTCGGCGTCCCGAAGAGCGCGTTCTGCTCGATCGACGTGACTACGCGCTGCAACCTGCGGTGCAAGCACTGCTACTTCTTCGAGCAGGGGTACGCCGACGAGCGCGAGCTCGCGGTGGACGACTGGATCCGCAAGCTCGAGGCGCTCACGCGGCAGGCGGGGCTGCGCCGCTACTTCGCGTTCCAGTGCTCGTGGGTGGGCGGCGAGCCGCTGCTGCGGCCGGAGCTCATCGAGCGCGGGCGGCGCTTCTTCCCCTACAACATCGTGGTCACGAACGGGCTGCTCGAGCTGCCGTCATGGCCCGACGTGCACTACTTCGTCTCCATCGACGGCACCGAGGAGGCCCACGAGGCGGTGCGCGGCGTGCCGGGCTCGTACCGCCGCGTCAAGCGCCACGCCTGCCGCCCGGACCTCGACGTGATGGTCACGATGTGCATCAACCGGCTCAACGCCCACACCGTCGAGGAGGTGATCGCGGAGTGGGACGCGACGCCGGTGAGCCACATCGCGTTCGAGTTCCACACGCCGATCCGCGGCCTGGCCGGCGACGACGACCTGTGGCTCGACCCCGCGGCGCGCGACCGCGTGCTCGAGGTGATCCTCGCGCTCAAGGACGTGTACGGGTCCTTCATCCTGCCGCCGGCCCGCACCTACCGCCTGATGCAGTCGGGCGCGTGCGGCGCGGTCACCGCCGCTTGCCCCTACGCCCGCATCGCCCCGGCGTTCGGTCCCGACGGCGAGATCAAGCGGCCGTGCATGCTCGGCCCGAAGGCGGACTGCGCGCGCTGCGGCTGCATCGTGCCGTTCGTCACGCGCGCGCAGTTCGATCGGCGCCTGATCCTCGAGGATCTGTGGCGCGGGCTGCGCGGGTAGGAAGGCTCCAGACTCCAGGCTCCAGGGGCGCTGGCGCGGGCAGCGAGTTGCCTCGTGACCTGAATGCGGGCACGAGGCCTCGTGGATCGCCCCTGTAGCCTGCAGCCTGGAGCCTGGAGCCCTGCCGCGCTCGGCGCCAACGCGGTGATCGCCCGCGAACGCGACACTTGGCTCAACGACGCGATCGCCCTCAGATGGGGCAGCCGCCGGGCGCCGTGTCCGCGAGCCAGACGCCGCCGACGCACCGGCGCGCCAGGTTCGGCTCGCAGCCGTAGACGCACATCTTCGACTCCGGCGCGCAGCCCGTGCCGAGGTTCGGCAGCGCCGCGGGGCAGGCGGGGTCCGGGTTGGGCGCATCGCACCGCCATGCCGCCTCGCCGCCGCAGTGGACCACCGGATACTCGACGCAGCTCGTGCAGTGGCACGCGAGACCGTCGTAGCTGCAGCGGGCGTCCTGGGTCGGGCACGGCTGGTCGGCGGCGGCCGCGCGCGTCTCCGGGCAGGCGGCCGGCGGCGGCAGCGGGCAGCCGGGGTCGGCGAGCTCCCAGGCGGCGCCGCGGCAGGTCGCGGTCGGGCGGCACTGTGGGCGCGGATCCACGCCGTAGGCGCAGACGAGCCCCTCGCGGCTGCACGCGCCGGCCGCGGCCGGCGGCGCGGCCGGGCAGGGTGACGGCGGCGCCGCATCGCCGGGCGGGCCGTCGGCGCCGGCGTCGCCCCCGCCCGGCGCCCGGCCGCCGCACCCGGCGACCGCCAGGGCGAGGAGCAGCAGCGGCGCGGCCCTCACTCCTCGCCTCTGTCAGGGGGGCTCTGCCCGCCCCCCCTCGACGGGCCAAGCCCGTCGAGCCTCCCCCTCACCGCGCGCGTCCCGCGCGAGTCGGCGCGACCCTCACGGCTCTTCCACGTGATCCGAGAACGCCGCCGGTCCCGCCGGCAGGACCCGGCGCAGCCGCCGCCACACCGTCCGCAGCCGCTCGGCGCGCCCGGCGTGCGTGCCCGAGATGGTGCCGAAGCCGTGCGGGTTCGTCGCGAGGAAGTAGGCGACCTTCAGGTTCGCGATCGCGTAGAAGAGGCCCTCGGCGTAGTTGGCGGGCGCGGGCGGAACGAACCGCCGGGCGATGGAGCCGAGGCGGTAGAAGTCGCGGTAGAGCCGGTCGAAGCCCGCCATCATCTCGGTCGGGCTCATGCTCAGCGGCGCCACGATGGCCGAGCCGTAGTCGTACCGGTTCCAGTCCTCGGTGAGGATCCGGCCGGCCTGCTTCATCTGCCGGTGGTAGGGCGTGCCCGGGAAGGGGCAGGGCGTGAAGAGCTTGAGGAACGCCAGCTGGTTCTCGACGCAGAAGCGGAGCGTCGCCGCGAAGCTCTCGGGCCCGTCGCCGTCGAGGCCGACCATGAACAGCCCGATCACCTGGATGCCGCGGCGGCGGATCGCCTGCACGTCCCGCGCGTACTGCGCCGCGGCGGCGAACCGCTTGCCGACGACCTTGAGCGCCGGCGGGCCGACGCTCTCGAGGCCGATGGTGAGCGTGCGGCACCCCGAGCGCGCCGCGAGGTCGAGCAGCTCCGGGTCGCGGGCGATCTCGATGGTGCACTGGCTCGCCCACTGCATGCGGAAGGGCGCGAGGGCGCAGAAGAGCTCGCGGGCGTGGTCGCGGTCGCCGATGGGGTTGTCGTCGAGGATGAGGAGGCGGCGCCCGCCCAGGTCGCGCACGGCCTGGACGTCCCGGATGACGTCCTCGACGGGCCGCGTCCGGTAGCGCTGCTTCGAGTAGGCCGCCACCGCGCAGTACGAGCAGGCGTGGGTGCAGCCGCGCGACGTCCACACCGGGAAGTGGAAGTACCAGCGGTAGAAGCGGCTGCGCTGGAAGGTCGGGTAGTCGAAGAGCGGCAGCTCGCGGTAGTCGAACGCGGGGGCGCCGGCGAGCTCACCGAACGCGCCGTCGTAGCGGCGCTTCAGCCGGCCGCCGGCCGCGTCCGCGAGGAGGCCGGCCCAGACCGGCTCCGCCTCGCCCACGACGACCGCGTCGGCGTGGCGCTGCGCCTCGCGCGGCGCCAGGGACACCCAGGGACCGCCGAGCACGACGGTGCGGCCGCGGGCGCGGAACGCGTCGGCCAGGTCGAAGGCGCGCGCGATCTGGGGCCCCATCGCGGTGATGCCGACGAGATCGCAGTCGCGCTCGAGATCGACGTCGTGCCCGGCCATCAGCTCGTCGCACAGCGTCACGTCGTGGCCCGGCGGGGTGAGCGCCTTGAGGTAGGGCAGGGTGACGGCGGACGTCCAGTACCGCACCGACTTCACGAGTCGGCGATCCGCGAGGTAGTGCGTGGGGCTGACGAGGTACAGGCGCACGGTCGATGGGCCTCGAGCGGGGGAGAATGCCACGCGGCGCCGCGGGCGACAAGACGGGGCACCCACGGCCGTCCTTGCCGCGCGCGCGGCGGCCAGCGTATCATCGCCCCACTCGCGAAAAAGGGGCCTCATGACGCGTCTTCGCCTCCTCCTCCTCGTCGTCGTCCTCGTCCTCTGCGCGGCCGCGCCCGCGGCCGCGTGGCCGCCCGACCCGTCGGTGACCGACCTCTCGGCCCCCGCGACGTGGCCGAACGACCCCGGCTACAACGGCCAGTGGTGGCTGTGGAGCTTCGTGCCGGCGGACCTGCAGCAGAAGCTGCGCGACGCGGGCCGCGACGAGGAGATCACGCTCGGCGCCGGCATGCACGTCGACCGCGCCTGGCAGATCACGCCCGGCGACCGCCGCGTCGTCGTCGCCACGCTCGACTCGGGCTTCTACTGGAGCGAGACCGACCTCGTGAACCAGTGGTACCTCAACCGCGGCGAGCTGCCGCCCCCCGAGGAGGGCTGCCGCACGGCCGCCTTCGACGCCGCCGACCCGTGGGACGCGAACGGCGACGGGATCTTCAACGTCCAGGACTACAGCCAGCAGTCGGCGCACGAGACCCCGACGACGCCGTGCGACTCGCGCGTGTCCGACGCGAACGGCAACGGGATCCTCGATCCCGAGGACCTGATCCTGCTCTTCTCCGACGGCACCGACGCCGACGGCAACGGCTACGTCGACGACATCTGCGGCTGGGACTTCTTCGAGGACGACAACAACGCCTTCGACCAGACCCACTACGGCCACGGCACCGCGCAGGCGCGCCACGCCACCGCCGAGGCCGACAACGGCCGCGACCGCGCCGGCGTCTGCCCGGGCTGCATGGCCCTGCCGCTGCGCGTCGGCGACAGCTTCTTCACCGACTCGACCCACTTCGCCGAGGCGGTCATCTACGCCGTCGACAACGGCGTGAGCGCCATCGCCGAGGCGCTCGGCACGCCCAACAACTCGGTCTACTCCCACGCCGCCATCGACTACGCCTACAGCCAGGGCGTCGCCATCTCGGCCAGCGCCGCCGACGAGAACAGCTACCACCACAACATGCCGGCGACGTCGAACCACATGATCTACGTCCACCCGGTGCGCTACAACGCGAGCGACATGTCGCAGGCGACGACCTTCCTCGCCTTCGACAGCTGCTCCAACTACGGCGCGCAGCTGCAGATCTCGGTGCCGTCGCCGGGGTGCTCGTCGGGCTCGACGGCCCAGCTCGGTGGCGTCATCGGTCTGCTCCAGTCGGCGGCCCTCAAGGTCGACCTGCCGGCGCCGCGCGACTTCGCCAGTGACACGAAGAAGGTGCGGCGCCTGTCGGCCGAGGAGGTGCGGCAGCTCATCATCGGCACCACCGACGACATCAACATCCCGCAGTCGCAGGGCCCCAACGCCGACCCGGCCCTCTACGAGAGCCTGCCCGGCTGGGACCAGCGCTTCGCCTACGGCCGCGCCAACGTACGCCGCGCCGTCGACGCGATCGTGGCCGGCCGGATCCCGCCCGAGGTCTACGTGGACGAGCCCCTGTGGTTCCAGGTCGTCTACCCCGAGCGCACGCCGCGGATCGATCTCAAGGGTCAGATCGCGTGGCGCGCCGACCGGTACGAGAGCGCCGACGTGGTCATCGAGTGGGCGCCGGGCGTGGAGCCGGCCGACAGCGAGTTCACCACCCTCGACCAGCGCACCCTGACCGCGCCGGTCACGGGCACGCTCTACACCTGGGACGTGAGCCAGGTCGTGGTCGACAACCCGCCGATGCCGAAGCCGGACACCATGGTGAACCGCCACCTCGTCACGGTCCGGGTGCGGACGGTGCTCCACTCCGCCACCCCCGCCCTCGACGGCGTCAAGGGCGAGATGCGCAAGGCGTTCCACCTCCACCGCGACCCCGACCTCCTGCCGGGCTACCCGGTCTTCCTCGGCGGCTCGAACGAGGGGTCGCCGAAGATGGCGGACCTCGACGGCGACGGCAAGCGCGAGCTCATCGTGGCGAACTCCGATGGTATGGTCCACGCCCTGCGCGCCGACGGCACCGAGCTGCCGGGCTTCCCGGTCATGGTCGGGCCGTTCCCGTCGCTCGACGCGGCGAACCCGAAGAACCACCGCGCCGGCCGCGCCTACGCCGCGGGCGACGTGTCACCCGAGGTGCCCCAGCCGAACTTCGCCGCGCCCGCCATCGGCGACCTCGACGGCGACGGCAAGCCCGAGATCGTCGTCTCCACCTGGTCGGGCGCCCAGGTCTTCGTCTTCGGGTCGGACGGCGCGCCGAAGGCCGGCTGGCCGCAGGGCATCGACCCGGCCGACGTCACCGACACGGGCCCCGAGCGTATGCTCGAGCGGGCCTTCATCGGCGCGCCGGTGCTCGCGGACCTCGACGGCGACGGCCAGCTCGAGGTGATCATCGCCGGCGGCGACGCGAAGGTGCACGTCTGGCGCCACGACGGCACGCTGCAGCCCGGCTTCCCGGTCCTGCTCCAGGAGGTCAAGGACCTGCCGCCCGAGCCCAAGCTCGCCCGCAGCGTCTCGACGCCGGCGGTCGGCGACATCGACGGCGACGGCAAGCTCGAGATCGTGGTCGGCAGCGGGCAGGACTACCAGCAGATGGGGCGCATGTACGCCATCCGCGCCGAGGGCAACAACGCGGCGGGCGGGCCCTTCCCGCCGGGGTGGCCGGTGCGCTCGGGCACGCTCAACGTCCTGCCGACGGTGGGCGCGGGCCACGTGAACCCGCCCTGCCTGGCGGACGTCGACGGCGACGGCCAGCTCGAGGTCGGCATCAACGGGACCGGCTCGCCGATCCAGTTCTACAAGGGCGACGGCACGGCCATGAAGTCGATGGTCAACATGCCGTTCGGCGAGGGCTCCGATACGCGCGACGCGCCCTCCATCCCGCTGATCGGGAGCGCGGCCATCGGCGACCTCGACAACGACGGCCACCTCGACATCGCCCTGCCGGCCGCGGGCCTGAACGCGGTCGCGGTGCTCGTCTCGACGGGCGCCCGGCTCGACTTCGACCACCAGGTCGGCGTCTGGGACATCAAGAGCGGGCAGTTCAAGCCCGGCTGGCCCAAGCGCCAGGACGACTGGCAGTTCTTCGTGAACCCGATCATCGCGGACATCGACGGCGACAACCGGCCCGAGGTGATCACCGGCTCGGCGGGCTACTGGCTGCACGCGTGGAGCGCCGAGGGTAAGGAAGCCGAGGGGTGGCCCAAGCTCACCGGGAGCTGGATCACCGCCGCGGCCGCCGTCGGCGACATGGACGGCGACGGCCTGCTCGAGGTGGCGGTCACGACGCGCATGGGCTTCCTGTTCGCCTGGAAGACGAAGGGGAGCGTCAACGGCCGGATCGACTGGGAGAGCTTCCACCACGACAACCAGAACACGGGCAACTACCACACCGTGCTCACGCAGGGCGTGCGCAAGCTGAGCGACGGCGGCGGCTGCGGCTGCCGCGTGGGCGGGCAGGCGGCGGGCGCCGGCGGGCTGCTGCTGCTGCTGGGCCTCGCGCTGCTCGCGCGGTCGCGGCGGGGGCGGGGGCGCCGGTAGCTCAGGCCGCTCTGGTCGTGCTTCGCTCGCCGGCCGGCACCTCGCGCAGCCGGCCGGTCGCGACGTCATAGACGAAGCCGCGCACCGGGATGGTGCCCGGGATCCAGGGGTGCTGGCGGACGCGCGCGATCTGCCGGCGCACGTTCTCGTCGAGGTCCGTGAACGCGTGGAAGTGCAGCGGCACGACCGGGGAGGTGCCGGTGCGCCGCTCGAGGCGCTCGCGCAGCTCCCGGTCGTCGAAGGTCAGCATGCCGCAGTCGGTGTGGTTGATGATGACGACCTCCTCGGTGCCGAGGAGCTGCTGCGAGATGACGAGGGAGCGCAGCGCGTCCTCGGTGATGATGCCGCCGGCGTTGCGGATGATGTGCGCGTCGCCGGTCTCGAGCCCGAGCAGCCGCTCGACCGTCACGCGCGCGTCCATGCAGGCCACCACGGCCAGCTTGCGCGCGGGCGGCATCTTCAGATGGCCGAGCCGGAAGTCCTCGGCGTAGCGCACGTTCGCCTTCAGCAGATCGTCGGTGATACTCATCTCTCGTACTCCTCCAACCAAAAAAAAGGCCGCTCGTCAGGAGCGGCCTTCAAAGGGAGCTGCGAACCTGTCGTCGTGACTCAGACCCGCTCGCCTCCGAGGCCGCACCCGCGCCCCGGCTGACAACAGCCGCAGCGGGTGACGGGGGCGTGCTGGCGACGGTGCGACATCGTTCGCGCTCGCCTAACGAGATGCAGCGGCGCGTCGGCGCGTTGCACGGCGGCGGGCGCGCGCGCCTACGCCGGCCGCCGGCCCGTCGCCACGCGGTCGTGCCCCGCGTAGTCCCGCCGCACCGCGACCTCGACGAACCCCGCGCCCGCCAGCAGCGCGCGCACGGCCGCCCCCTGCCCGGTGCCGATCTCCAGCGCGAGCGCCGCCCCGGGCCGCAGCAGCGCCGCGGCGGCGGCGACGAGCCGCCGTATCACCGCCAGCCCGTCGGTGCCGGGCGACAGCGCGAGGCGCGGCTCGTGGTCGCGGACCTCGCGCTGCAGCGTCGCGAGCTCGGCGGCGTCGATGTACGGGGGATTGCTGACGAGGAGGTCGAGCGGGGCATGCGCGGCCAGCGGCGCCTCGAGGTCGCCCTCGAGGAGCTCGAGGTCCAGGCCGAGGCGCGCCGCGTTCTCCCGCGCGACGGCGAGGGCGTCGCCGGAGACATCGGTCGCGAGCACGCGCCAGCCGGGGCGCTCCTTCTTGAGCGCGCAGGCGATGGCGCCCGAGCCGGTGCCGACGTCCGCCAGCACGCCGGCGGGGAGGTCGGCAGTGAGCTCGAGCGCCGTCTCGACGAGGAGCTCGGTCTCCGGCCGGGGGATCAGGACACGCGGGTCGACCTTGAACGCCAGCGACCAGAACTCCTTGGTGCCGGTGAGGTAGGCCACCGGCTCGCCCTTGAGGCGGCGCCGGATCAGCTCGCGGTAGGCGTCGAGCTCCGTGCGCTCGAGCGGCTGGTCGAAGCGCGTGTAGAGCTGCACCCGGCTGTAGCCGAGGACGTGCGCGAGGAGCACCTCCGCGTCGAGCCGCGGCGAGCCGAGCCCCGCCTCGGTGAAGCGCTGCGCGGTCCAGTTGAGGACGGCGAGGATGGTCCAGGTCTGCGACGGCTCGCTCACGGCGCGGGGATGCTAGCACACCCATCTCGACTGAGGTGGACGGCCGCGACCACCTCGGACGAACATGGACGGCCATCCCGCGTCGAGCTGGCGCGGTTCGGCCACTTCTCGCGGGATGGACGGGAGCCGCGCGCCTACCCCGGCGCGAGCAGGTGCAGATCGAGCAGGTTCGTGCCGGTCGGGCCCGTGACGACGTGCGTGCCGAGGGCGG
>DASXVK010000202.1:0-20131 GCA_036504295.1 Polyangia bacterium | reverse complement strand
CGCTCCGTGGTCGCGCCGCCCGAGCACCCGGCCGCGACGAGCGCGGCCAGGCCGGCGAGGTACTGCCCGAGACGAAGTGCCATGCGCGGCCTCCCCCTCCATGCTCGACCGGAGGCCGCGGCGTGTCAATGTGGCGGTGTGGGGGACGGGTGCGGGGGGCGAGCTAGCGGCAGGTGTTGTTGTCGGGGTTGCAGGCGAGGCCGGTCTCGCAGATGAAGCCGGGGCAGCACGACTCGTTCGCGCCGCCGCACACCACGCAGGTGTCGTCGGGGCCGCAGGCGTAGGGCGCGCCGCAGTACCGGCCGCCGGCGGCCTCGCAGCAGCGCTGGCCGACGCCGCCGCAGGCCAGGCACACGTGGTCGCCGTTGCAGTAGGTGTACGGCGCGGTGCACCCGACGCCGCCGCCGCAGCAGGCCTCGCCGAGCTTGCCGCAGGCGCCCGCCTGGCAGCCGAAGGCCGTGCAGGTCCCCTGCCCCGCCGAGCAGGCGCCGCCCGCGGCGACGCAGGTCGGGCTGTCGGGCGCGTGATCGCAGCAGCCGCCGCCGTCGCAGAGGCTGCCCTCGCAGCAGGGCTCACCCGGGCCGCCGCAGGCCGCGCAGCGGTTCGTGTGCTGGTCGCAGGCGAGCCCGGAGGCGGTGCAGAAATCGGCGACGCGGTTGTGGTCGCTGCCGACGCAGCACTCCTGGCCGGCGCCGCCGCACGCGCCGCCGCCCGCGAGCGCGCAACTCCCGGCGGCGCAGGTCGCCCCGGGCCCGCAGCTCTGCCCGTCCGCGACGCAGACGCCGGCGACGCAGCAGCTCGTGGCGCCGCAGGTGGAGTCCTGGCAGCACGGCTCCCCGTCGGCGCCGCAGGCCGTGATCACGCCCGCCGCGCACACCATGCCGCTCGCCGAGCCGCCGCCCGAGGGCAGGCAGGAGCCGCCCTCACAGCAGCCGCCCGCCGTGCACGCGTCGCCCGCGCAGCACGGCGCCCCGGCGACGCCGCAGATGAAGCACGCGCCGCTCTGGCACGCGCCACCCGTCGAGCACGCCGTGCCCTGCGCCACGCACTGGTGCGGGCCCGGGTCGCAGCAGCCCGAGGCGCAGGCGCCGTCGCAGCACGGCTCGCCGGGCGCGCCGCACGCCACGCAGACGTGGTCCGCGCAGGCGAGGCCGGAGCCGGTGCAGGAGTCGCCGGCGCAGCAGGGCTGCCCCGGCCCGCCGCAGACCATGCAGGTCTGGTTGTGGGCGCACGCCAGGTTGGTGGCCTCGCAGGCGTTGTGGTCGCAGCAGGGCTCCCCGGCCGCGCCGCAGGCCGCGCACTGCCCGCCGACGCAGGTCACGGCGAAGGCGGTGCACTGGTCGCCGGTGCAGCAGGGCTGCCCAGCGCCGCCGCAGGTGCCGCAACTCCCGCCCGTGCACGTGCCGCCGATCTGGGGGCACGTGGAGCCGGCGGTGGTACACAGGTCGTTCACACAGCAGCCGGTGCCGCCCGCGCAGCCGTTCGCCGTGCAGCACGGCTCGCCCGCCCCGCCGCAGTGCGCGCACACCCCATTCACGCAGGCGTTGGTCGTGTCGCAGGCCTGGCCCGGGCAGCACGCCTGGCCGGCGGCGCCGCAGTCGCGGCACACGCCGCCGACGCACGCGCCCACGGCGCAGGCGTTCGCGCCGCAGCACACCTCCCCGAGCTGGCCACACCCGCCCGTGGTGCTGTCGCCCCCGCAGGCGGAGAGGACGAACGCGAACGAAGCCGCGAAGATGACCCGGCGCATGAGACCTCCTAGGTGCAGTCCGAGAGGGAATACGACCGACCTGGCGGTCAGGATACACGCCGCGGCGCGGCCGCCTACGCGCCCTCGGCCGCCACCTCCGGCACCAGCGCCAGGAGCCGCTCCCGCGTGTTGAGGCTCGGGTCGTCGATGACCCGCTCGAGCAGCCGGTTGAGCACCTTCCCGATCACGGGTCCCGGCTCCACCCCGAGCGCCTGCATCACGTCCGCGCCGCCGATCGCGAGATCGCTCACCTTCAGCGCCGCGTCCTCGCGCAGCGCTTCCTCGATGCGGGCGCGCAGGGGCGCGATCTCGCGGTCCGGATCCTCGTCGCGGCCGAAGCCGCGGATGTCGGCGGCGCGCAGCGCGAGCAGGTCGTCGACGTGCTCGGGGCCCACGCGGCGCAGGAAGCGGCGCACCGCCTGGGGCGACCAGTCGCCGGTGTAGTAGTACATGTGCTGCGCCACGAGATGGACGATGAGCTCGCGGTCGGCGTTCGGCAGCTTGAGCCGGCGCAGGATCGCGTCGGCGAGCTCGGCGCCGACGTGCTCGTGACGGAAGAAGCTGTGCTCGCCCGGCGCGTCCTCCCGCTCCTGCGCGGTGCGCGGCTTGCCCACGTCGTGCAGCAGCGCCGCCCAGCGCAGCAGCAGCACGGGCGGGGTGGCGTCGACGGTCATGAGCGTGTGGTACCACACGTCGTGCCGGTGGAACCGGTTCTGCGGCTGGCCGTAACCCTCGAGCAGCTCGGGGATGACCACGCCCATGAGGCCGGTCTCGCGCATCAGCTCGAGCCCGACGGACGGCCGGGGGCCCACGAGCAGCTTGTTGAGCTCCTCGCGGACGCGCTCGGCGGAGACCTTGCGCACGGTGTCGAGCGCCGCCGGGACCGCGGCCTTCGTCGCCTCGTCGAGCCGCATCTCGAGGGTGGTGGCGAAGCGCACCGCCCGCAGGCAGCGCAGCCCGTCCTCCTGGAAGCGCTCGAGCGGCACGCCGACCGCCCGGATGAGCCGCGCCGCCAGGTCGGCGCGCCCGCCGTGCGGATCCACGAGCTCGTCGCCGACCGGGTCGTACGCCATCGCGTTGATGGTGAAGTCCCGCCGTCCGAGGTCCTCGCGGATGTCGCGCAGGAACGTCACCGACTCGGGACGCCGGCCGTCGACGTAGGCGCCCTCGCCCCGGAACGTGGTCACCTCGACCGGGCGCCGGTCCGCGCCGTCGCCGAAGAGCACCGTGACGGTGCCGTGCTTGATCCCGATCGGCAGCGTGTGCCGCCGCCCGAAGACCGCCGTGACCTCCTCGGGGGTGGCGGAGGTCGCGACGTCGAACTCGTGCGGCGCGCGGCCGAGGAGCACGTCGCGGATCGCGCCCCCGACGACGAACACGGCGTGGCCCGCCGCGCGCAGCCGGCGGCACAGGGCCACCACGTCGTCCGGGAGGGCGTCTCGGGGGAAGTCCGACATCGGCGGCGCCCCGCTAGTCGAGGCCGGAGAGATCGACCTCGACCTCGACCCCGCGGGCCGAGGCGCGCACCGCGCCCTTGAGCCGCTCGACGACCGCCGCGGCGCCCTTGCGCAGCTCCGTCGCCCGCGCCATCTCGCCGGTGGCCTCGAGCAGCCGCGCGAGGGCCTCGTAGGTGCGAGCCAGCTCGGGCTCGTCGTGCGCCTCCATCAGCAGCCGGATGGCCTCCTCGAGCAGCCGCTCCGCCTCGGGCAACCGCTTCTCGCCGAAGCTCGGGTGCATGAGGATGAGCGCGAGCGCGCGCTGGGTCGCGGCGATCTCGACCCTGGAGCCGAGCTTCTCCGCCAGCGCCAGGGCCTGCTCGCAGTGCTCCCGCGCCTCCACCAGCTCGCCGCGCGCGAGGTGGATCTCGCCGAGCTTGCGATCGCAGGTCGCGAGGAGGCGCCGGTCGCCGAGGTCGCGCGCGATCTGCGCCGCCTGGTCGAGGTGCTCCGCGGCCACGTCGTGCTTGCCGAGCGCGCTCTGCGCCTCGCCCATGGCGGCGAGGAGCTTGGCCTGGGAGAGGCGGTCGCCGACCTCGACCGCCTGCAGGTGCGCCTCCTTGAGGAGGTCGTAGGCGCGGGAGTGCTCGCCGAGGTCGCTGTAGATGGTCCCGAGCGCCTCGAGCGCGCCGACCTCGCCGGTGCGGTCGCCGACGGCGCGGAAGAGCTCGAGCGCCTCGCGCTGGCAATCGATGGCGGCGACGAACTGCCCCGACGACTGGTGGACGCGACCGATGTTCGCGAGGCTGACGGCGATGGAGCGCTTGTCGCCGATGCCGCGGCGCAGGGTCAGCGCCTCGCGCATGAGGTCGAGCACCGGCGCGTAGTCGCCGCGCAGGAAGTGCAGCTTGCCGATGTCGTCGAGGGCGGCGGCCACCCCACGGCGGTCCCCGGCGCGCGTGAAGAGCTGGTGGGCGAGGCGCAGGTGCTCGGCCGCCTTGTCGTACTCGGCGGTCTGGCGGTAGATGCGGCCGATGCGGCTGTGCGCGGCGCCGGCCTTCGCCGGGTGGTCGAGGAGCCAGGCAAACCGGAGCATGTCGGCGAAGCGATCGAGGGAGGGCTGGATCTTGCCCGCGAGGAGCAGCACGTCGCCGAGGTTGTGCAGCGCCTCGATCTTCGACAGGGCGTCGTCGAAGTCGAGCAGCCCGAGGCCGCGCTCGTACAGGCGCGCCGCGATCTCGTTCGCGTGGCGGGCCCGCGCCCGGTCGGCGGCGGTCACGAAGTAGTACGCGGCGCGGCGCTGGTTGCCGCCGTCCTCGTACATGTGGCCGAGGTACTCGAGGCTCTCCTCGCTGCGCTCGGCCAGGCGGGTCTCGAGCCACTGCGCGCCGAAGAGGTGGTAGCGGCGCGCGCGCTCGGGCGCCGTGCTCTTCTGCACGAACTCGCGCTCGAGGTTGTGCTTGAAGACGTACTCGTCCTCGCCGGCGACGGTCGAGTCGGGCATGCGCAGCAGGTAGTCCCGGTCGACGAGCTGACCGAGGATGCGGTCGATGCCGGCGCGCAGGTCGTCCTGCAGCTCCTCCTCGCCCATCTCGCGCTGGAGGCGCGAGAGCACGACCAGCGCGCCGTTCCAGAAGACGCTGCCGAGGGTGGCGGCCTTCTCGAGCAGGTCGCGCTCGCGGGGCTCGAGGGCGGCGATGCGGGCGGCCACGGCCTCCTCGACCGACATCGGCAGCTCGACGCTGCGCGCCTTGCCGGCGTCGATGTACCAGCGCTCGCCGCGCACCGTGATGGTGCCGGTCGCGAGGAGCGCCCGGACCAGCTGGTACGCGAAGAGGGGATTGCCCCCGGTCATCTCCACGGCGTGGTCGACGAGGTCGCGGGGCAGCGACTCGGCCTTGCGCAGGAGCGCCCGCAGCAGCCGCTCGGTCTCGAGCGCCGAGAGCGCCTTCAGCTCGACGTGGACGTGGTCGGCCACGCCCTGGGCCCAGCTCGGCACGCGCACGAGCAGCTCGGGCCGCGCGAGCGCGACCAGCACGACCGGCGCCGCCACGAGGTTCTCGCTCAGCTCCTTGAGGAGCGCCAGCGATTTGGCGTCGGCCCGCTGCACGTTCTCGAACACGAGGACGAGCGGCGCGCGCGCCGCGTCGGCCTCGAGGAAGCGGCAGAGGACCGCCCGCGCGATCTGGTCGCGCTGGCCCGGCGCCTGCTCCATCACCTTGAGGAAGGGGTTGTCGCGCAGCTTCAGCCCCATGTAGCTGCCGAGGAAGTGGCCGACCTCGGTCACGCGCCGGTCGGCGAAGACCTCGGTGATCTGCGCGCGGAACGCGTCGACCGCCTTCTCGGAGCCGTCGCCCTCGAGCACGCCGAAGCGCTGGCGCAGCAGCCGCCCGAAGATCGCGTAGTCGCCGCCCTGCTCGGGGGCGCTCGCGTGGAAGACGCGCACGCCGTCCTCGCGGCGGCGCACGGCGTGGAGCCACTCCTTCACGAGGCGACTCTTGCCGACCCCGGCCGCGCCGCTGACGGTGACGAGCTGCGGCGCGCGGTACTGCAGCGCGCGGTCGAGCGCCTCGTTGAGCTGGGTGAGCTCCTGGTCGCGGCCGCAGAGCTCGGCTTCGACCTCACGGACGCTGGTTTCGGGCTGCGTGGGCATGGCGCCTCCGACACGACGAGGCCGCCGGCGCTCTGCCGCCGCCGGGGCCGTCGAGGGAGGGATCTTATCGCCCGGATCCGCCGCCGGCAAGGACGGCGGCGAGCGCAGCGGCCGTTGACCCGGGAGCGACCGTTTGACACATTATGTGCATGAAGCGTACGAATCTTGTGCTTGATGAGCAGCTCCTCCAGGAGGCGACGCGGCTCACCGGCGCCAAGACGTGGTCGGCCGCCGTGACCTGCGCGCTCGAGGAGCTGGTGCGACGGCGGCGCGCCCGCGGCATCCTGGAGCTGCGCGGCTCGGGCGCGTGGGAAGGCGACCTCCCCACCATCCGCGACGACGGAGCGCCGGCCCGACGGCGACGGCGCGCGTGAGCGACGTCCTGGTCGATACGTCGGTGTGGGTGGAGGTGTTTCGCCGCCGGCGGCCCCTGGACCTGGAGGCTGTGGTGCCGCTCGAGGACGTCGTCACCTGCCTGCCGGTGGTCCAGGAGGTGCTGCAGGGCATCCGGGAGGAGCGGGCCTACCGCGTCGCCCGCGAGGCCATGCTGAGCTTCACCGTCCTCGAGAGCCCCGCGCCTGCCGCGCTCTTCGAGGAGGCGGTGGCGCTCTATCGGAGCGCGCGGCGCCAGGGGCTCACCGTCCGCTCGGGCGTCGACTGTCTCATCGCGGCCTGCGCCCTCCGGCACGATGCCGTGGTCCTCCATCGCGATCGCGATTTCACCGCGCTCGCGCGCGTCTCGCCGCTGTCTGAGCGGCAACCGCCGCGCTGACGAGCAGCGAGGCTACGCGCTACCGCCGCAGGTACCGCAGCAGGAGCTGCACCGTCTCCTCGAAGAGCGTGGCGCGGTCCAGCGCGGGCGGCGCGTCGTGCACCAGCCAGGGGGAGAGCTGCGCCATCGTCTGGCCGAGGAGCGCGGCCATGACCAGGTGATCCCCGCGGCGCACGTCGGGCCGCGCCGCGAGGAGCGCGCTCACGCTAGCCGCCACCGCGTCGGCCTCGCGCTCCGCCTCCTGGGCTGCCGGGGACTCGCGTAGCACGGCCGCGGAGAGCGCCCGCGTGAGGACCGGGTTCGCCTCGTGCACGGCCACGAGGTCGCCGATGATCTGCCGCAGCCCCTGCTCGAGCGGCGTGCGCGGGTCGGCGAGCGCCGCGAGCCCGGCGCCGACGACGGCGTGGACGTGGTCGACATGCTGCTCGCGCAGGCGGGCGAGCAGGCTGTCCTTGTTCGGGAAGTACTGGTAGAGCGAGCCCACCGAGACGCCGGCCCGCGCGGCGATGACGTTGGTGGTCGCGCGGGCGTAGCCGAGCTCGGCGAAGGTCTCCGCCGCGGCCTGCAGGATGGCCGCGACGAGCTGGCGGGAGCGCCGCTGGCGGGGCTCCTTGCGGGCAGGGACCGCGCCTTCCGGCGGCGCCACGCCCGGCGCCGCGGCGCGAACGCGAGCCGCACGCCGTGGCGCGCGCGCCGGCGCGGCGGCGCCACGGGGGTTTCTCGTGCGATTGCGGGGGCCTGGGCGGACCGCGGGGGGCGTCATGGGCAGCTCCTCGGCGCGAGTAGACAACGCGAGCTGAAGCTCGCATATTGCATAATGCGAGCTTTGACTCGCGTTGTCAAACCGACCCGCAGCGAAGCTGGAGGGAGATCAATGAACGCGACGCACGCGCCCGCCGAAACCCCCGCCCCGCCCGAGGCGCCGGCCGCCCGGCCACACCGCTGCCCCTGGTGGCTCCACTACCTGCTCGCGAGCCCGATCCGCCGTCTCTTCGAGCAGCCGGAGAAGCTCCTCGGGCCCCACGTCCGGCCCGGGATGACGGTGCTGGACGTGGGCTGCGGGTTTGGCTTCTTCAGCCTGCCGCTCGCGCGGCTGGTGGGCCCGTCCGGCCGGGTCCTGTGCCTCGACGTCGAGCCCCGGGCGATCGCCGGCCTCACCCGCCGTGCGCGCGCCGCGGGCCTCGCCGAGCGCATCGAGGCGCGCGTCTGCGAGCCCCGCGCGCTCGGGCTCGCCGACCGTGCGGGCACGGTCGATCTCGTGCTCGTCATGCACGCGCTCCACGAGCTCGAGGACCTGCCGGGCTTCCTCGCTCAGGCGACGGCGCTCCTCGAGCCCGCGGGCCGGATGCTCCTCGTCGAGCCGCCGGGCCACGTGACGCCCGAGCGCTTCGCCGCCGAGCTGCAAGCGTGCCGGGCGGCGGGGCTGCGCGAGCTCCACGATCCGGCGCTCGGCGCGCGACCGCTGGCGGCCCTCCTCGCGCGCGGGTGAGGGCGGCGGCGACGACGTTGCGGTCGACCGTCACCGGCGGCATGAGGTCAATATAGATGAGTGCGCCGGATCTCGCGACGTTGGACGAACGGGGCCGCTACGAGCTGGCGGCCTGGCTGTGGGCCCTGAAGGACCACTGGCCGCGGCGGTTCGCGCGGGAGCTGGGTGCGGACGGCGAGCAGGCGCTCGAGGCGCTCGCGCCAGCCACTCGTGATCGGGATCGCGTGCTCAAGCTGCGGCGCCTCGCCATCGGCGCGATCACGAACGGCGACCTCGGTCCGCTGCGCGCCGCTCCGTCGCGCTGATCGCGCCGGGAGGCGGCGCGGCGAGGCGGGGCGCGGCCAGGTGCCGGCGCGCTCGTGGTATGCTCCTGAACCTCCATGGACCCCGCCCTCGCCCCCGGCCAGATCGTCGCCGGCAAGTACCGCGTCGACGCCCCGCTCGGGGCCGGGGGCATGGGCGTGGTGGTGCGGGCGACGCACCTCGAGCTCGGGCACCAGGTCGCGCTCAAGTGCCTGCGGCCCGAGGTGGCGCCCCTGCCCTACCTGCTGGCGCGCTTCCAGCGCGAGGCGCGCACGCTCGCGCGGCTGCGCAGCGAGCACGTCGCCCGGGTCTTCGACGTCGGCACGCTGCCCTCGGGCCTGCCCTTCATCGTGATGGAGCTGCTCGAGGGGGTCGACCTCGGCCGGCGGCTGCGGGCGCTGCGGCGGCTGCCCGCCGCCGAGGCCGTCGAGGCCGTGCTGCAGGCCTGCGACGCGCTCGCCGAGGCGCACGCCCTGGGCATCGTGCACCGCGACCTCAAGCCGTCGAACCTCTTCCGCGCCGAGCGGTCCGGCGCGCGCGCCGCGATCAAGGTGCTCGATTTCGGCATCTCGCGCCTGCTCGAGGCGGAGCCCGGCGCGATGCGGCTGACGAGCCCCGAGGCGGCCCTCGGCTCGCCGCGCTACATCGCGCCCGAGCAGGCCTGCGATCCCCGCGACGCGGATCCCCGCAGCGACGTGTGGTCGCTCGGCATCATCCTGTTCGAGCTCTGCGCCGGCGCGGCCCCGTTCGACGACCTCCGTACCGAGCGCATGCTCGCGCGCGTCCTGACCGAGCCCGCGCCGGACCTCGGCCGCCGCGGCGTCCCGGTCCCCCCGGGCCTGCCCGCGGTGGTCGCGCGCTGCCTCGCCAAGGACCCGGCCGACCGCTTCGCCGACGCCGCCGCCCTCGCCGCCGCGCTCGCGCCGTGTGCGCCTGCGCCGGGCGCCGCGCCGTAGCCGCGGTCAGCGCTCAGCGGCCTTCGCCCGCGTGGCGTCCCAGTAGATCCAGCCGCAGAGCACGAAGAAGAGGCCCAGCCCGAGCCAGTTGCCGAGGGGCCCGGTGTTGCCGAGGTCGGGCAGGAGCGGCTTGCCGCGCAGGCTCCCGATCCACTGCACCAGCGCCCCGCCGACGCCGGCGAGGGCGCCGCCGGCGATCAGGCCCGACGACACCAGGGTGCCGCGCTCGTGGCGCACCCGGCCGACCTCGTCCGCGCCGCCGCTCTTGCGCACGAAGTGCGCGACCACCGCGCCGACGAGGATGGGCGAGTTCAGCTCGAGCGGGAGGTACATGCCGAGGGCGAAGGCGAGGCTCGAGACGCCGAGCATCTCGACGATCACCGCGGTCGCGGCGCCGAGCCCGTAGAGCAGCCACGGCGCGTCCCCGCCCGACATGATGCTGCGCAGCACCGCCGCCATGGCGTTCGGCTGCGGCGCCGGCAGCGCCTCCTTGCCCGGGGTCGGCGTGAAGCCGTACACCTGGTTGAGGAGGATGATGACCGCGGTCACCGTCACCGATGCGACGATGGAGCCGAGGATGTTCGACCACTCGATCGACCGCGGCGTGGCGCCCAGCCAGTAGCCCGCCTTGAACTGGGTGACGAGCGACCCGGTCATCGACAGCGCGGTGCACACGACGCCGCCGATGAGCAGGGTCGCCAGCATCCCCTCGGGGCCCGAGAGGCCGAGCTTGCGCATGAGGAGCGCCGAGATGATGAGCGTCGTCAGGGTCATGCCCGAGATCGGCGTGTTCGCGATCATCGCGATGGCCCAGGCGGACACCGAGGCGAAGAGGAAGCCGATGACGAGCGTGACGACGACGGCGACGGTCGTGAGCCACGTCGCGTGCGGCTGGGCGACGAGGACGGAGAAGCGGAAGTAGAGCCACAGCACCACCGCCACGGCGGCGATCAGGCCGAGGACGATCGGCATGGGGATGTCCCGATCGGTGCGGTCGCGGACCTCGGCGCCGGCGGCCGCGCCGCGCCCGCGCCGGGCCCGGAGCAGCTCGCCGCCGGTCTTGCTGAAGGCCTGCCAGATGACCGGGGACATCTTGATGATGCCGATGAGCCCGGCGGCGAAGATGGCGCCGATGCCGATGAAGCGCACGACGGTGGTGAAGATGTCGTCGGCGGGGAGGTCGGCGAGCTTCGCCACCTTGCCGTCGGCGAGGGTGACGGCGAAGCCGGGCCCGGCGTGCGCCGCCAGGGGGATGAGCACGAACCAGGAGAGCATCGAGCCGGCGAGGATGATCGCGGCGTAGCGGACGCCGATGATGTAGCCGAGGCCGAGGATGGCCGCGGTGGTGCCCATCGAGAAGACGACCTTCACGCGGTCGGTGAGCGGCTGGAAGACGCCGACGATCGCGGTCGTGAAGGTGTCGCGGCAGATCTTCATCGAGAGGACGAGGAAGTCGAAGACGAAGCCCACCCCCAGCGAGAGCGCCAGCACGCGCGCCTGCGCGCCGCCGCGCTCGCCGGCCATGAGCGCCTCGGTGGTGGCGGTCGCCTCGGGGAACGGCAGCTTGCCGTGCATCTCCGCGACGAAGTAGCGGCGGAACGGGATGAGGAAGAGCACGCCCAGGACGGCGCCGAGCAGCGGCACGAGGAAGATCTGCAGGAAGCTCGAGAGGTGCGAGATCTTGAGCACGTACAGCGCCGGCATCGTGAAGACCGAGCCGCCGGCGATGATCCCGGAGGTGGCGCCGATGGCGACGATGTTCACGTTCTCGAGGAGCGTGCTGCGGCGCCGCGCCAGCGCCGAGAGGCCCACCGCGAGGATGGCGATGGGGATCGCGGGCTCGATGCCCTGCCCGAACTTGAGCGCGATGAACGACGACGCGCCCGAGAAGAGCACGCCCATGATCGTGCCGATGATGATCGACCGGACCGTCACCTCGGCGACCTTGCGCGCCGGCGACACCACCGGCTCGTACCGCTCGCCGGGCTTGAGCTCGCGGTAGGCGTTCTCGGGGAGGGTGGTGGCGGTCGGCGCCTCGGGCGCCACGGGCTCGGGCTCGGTGCTCATCGCCCCCGATGTAGCACGAAGGGTGACCCGCGGTCACGCCCCGGTGAGGGCGGATTGTGCTACCGTCACCGCCGGACGAGGAGGCGCACACATGGCGCGGTTCAGCTCGGTCCTGGTCGCGGGTGTCGTGGGGTCGATCGCCGCCTTCGGGGGCGCGCCGCGCGCGCTGGCGGAGGACCTCCCGCTCGCGCGGCAGATCCTCGAGCAGGGGCTACCCGGGATCACGCCCGACGGGAGCGAGGTCGCCCTGCGGGTGAGCCATCAGCGCGCCGGCGGCTTCACGGGCGGCCGCAGCGCGGGCGAGGACGTGCAGTTCGTCCGCAAGGACACGCCGGGCGACCTCATCCGGTACACGCGGACCGGCAGCCAGCACCCGGACTGGCGCGACCTGCAGCCGAAGCTGAAGGCGCGCGGCTTTCGGCCGCTCGCGCTGCACCAGCCCGCGGGCGACTCGGTCTTCGGCTTCGCGCCGCGCACCTCGCCGGACGCCGGGCGCGCGGAGCGCATCCTGAACGCCGGCGTGAAGCCCGCGGGGACCTTCGAGGCGGGCGGGCTCCAGTTCCAGGTGTCGCTGCGCGAGGGGGCCGGCGGCGACGGCCTCACCGGCACGGACGATCTCGCGTTCGCGGTGCGCGAGGGCGGCCGGCAGGTCGCGACCGGCACGGTGGCGCTGTCGCGGATGCTGGCGGTCCACGTCACCGGCGTCGCCGTCGTCCCGGGCGCGGCGAAGCTCGTCTACGTGCGGTTGAACCAGCGGACCGGGCCGCGCAGCGCCACCGTGATGGACGCGGCGAGCGTCAATGACGAGGTGTGGCTGCGGATCCCCCTCGCGGCCGCCCCGGCGGGCGCGCCGGGCGGCGCCGCCGCGAGCGCGCCGGCGGCCGCCCCCGCGAGCGCGCCGGCCGCCGCGAGCGCGCCGGCGCCGCGCGCGGGGACCCCGGCCGCGACCACGCCGCCCGCCCCCGCGCAGCCCGTGGCCCCGCCCGCCCCCGCGCCGGCGAAGGGCGGCTGCGGCTGCCGCGCGGCGACGGCCGCGCCCAGCGCGGGCCCCGCGCTCCTGCTCCTCGCCCTCGCGCTCGCGGGCCACCGCCGCCGGCGGTAGCCCCGCGCCGGGGGGCGGTCAGGCGGCTCGACCGGCGGCGCCTACGGCAGGATGCTGTGCTTCTTCAGCAGCTTGTGCAGGTACTTGCGGTCCATGTCCGCCTCGCGGGCGGCGCGCGAGATGTTGCCCTCGGAGCGCTGGATGAGCCACCGCAGGTAGCGCCGCTCGAACTCCTCGGCGAAGCGCTCCTTGTTCTCGCGGTACGACAGCCGCGCGTCGAAGTCCTCGTCGGTCGGCGGCTTGTCGACGACCGGCGCCGCGGCCGGCGGCAGCCCGCTGAGCGACGACGGCAGGTTCATGAAGCGGATCATCCCGCCGCCCTGCGACAGGTAGAAGCTCCGCTCGAGCACGTTGCGCAGCTCGCGGACGTTGCCGGGCCAATCGTGGGACAGGAGCTGGTCCATGGTCTCGGGCGGGATCCCGGGGACCGGGGCCTCGCCGGAGGTGCGGCGCATGAACTCCGCCGCGAGCAGCGGGATGTCCTCCTTGCGCTCCTTCAGCGACGGCAGGTAGATCTGCACGACGGCGAGGCGGAAGAAGAGGTCCTCGCGGAACTTGCCCTTCGCCACCTCGCTGCGCAGGTCCTTCTTCGTCGCGGCGATGACGCGGATGTCCACCTTGATCGTGCGGTTGCCGCCGACCCGCCGGATCTCGCGCTGCTCGAGCACGCGCAGCAGCTTCGGCTGCAGGTCGAGCGACAGCTCACCGAGCTCGTCGAGGAAGATGGTGCCGCCGTGGGCCAGCTCGAACGCGCCCTGGCGCGTCATGCTGGCGCCGGTGAAGGCGCCCTTCTCGTGGCCGAAGAGCTCGCTCTCGATGAGGCTCTGGGCGACCGCGCCGCAGTCGACGACGATGAAGGGCCCGTCGCGCCGGCGGCTGAGCTGGTGGAGGGTCCGCGCGACGAGGTCCTTGCCGGTCCCCGTCTCGCCGCCGATCATGACCGTCGCCTCGGTCGGCCCGATGCGCTCGAGCAGCCCGAAGATCTCGCGCATCCGGGTGCTCTTGCCGATGAGCTCGCCGAGGGACTCGGCCTCGATCGGCAGGATCTCGATGCGTTCCTGGAACGGCTGGAACTTGATCTGCACCGTCCCGGCGGTGATGACCGAGCCGGCGCGCACGTAGGCCTCGCGGACCTCGGCGCCGTCGAGGAACGTGCCGTTCGTCGACTGCATGTCGCGCAGCAGGTAGCCGCGCGAGTCCCGGATGATCTCGAAGTGGAGGCGCGAGACGGTCTCCTCGGGGAGGACCAGATCGTTGTCGTCGGCCTTGCCGACGCGGATGACGTCGCTCGAGATCACGAACTCGCGGCCGCGCTGGGAGCCCTTGAGGACCACCAGCTTGCACTTGTTGAGGTTGATGGTCTGGCGGTCGCCGAGGGGCGCGAGCTGCGTGCGTTGGGTGAACTGGTCGGTCACTGGTTCAGCTCGGATCTCGAGGGGTTTCGCGGACTCTAACAGCCGTGGGCGAGCGGGGTCAAGCGACGCGACCGAGGCCGCGGTGCGGGGCTCACTCGACGGCAACCACCCCACCGTTGCCCGCGGCGTCGCGGACGTCGACGCTGACGGCGGCGGCGAGCGTGCCGGGCGCGAGCGCGACGAACGCCCTGCCCTCGCCCTCGTCCTGCGGCGTCGCCTCGACCGTCGTGCCGTCCGCGAGGCCCACCGTGACCGCCGCGATCACGAGCGGCAGATCCGCGTCGCTCACCCCGTCGCGCAGGGCGCGGAGGCCCGGCGCGCCGCCGAGCCCGGCCACGACGTGGAGGCCGGCCTCGTCGCGCGCGACGCTCGCGCCGGCGAGCGGCGCCGCCACGATCTCGAACGGCGCCGAGGCGACGGTGTACGCCGCCGGCCCCGTCGCGGTTTGGGCGGTGCCGGTGGCGCGCAGGCGGTAACGGCCCAGCGGCAGCGCGAAGGGGCCGCCGGGCGCGACGCCGAGCGGATCGGGCGGCACGGCCTGCCAGGTCGCCGTCCAGTAGTGGTGGGCCGGCGCGGCGTCCCCGATCGGGTCCGGGGTGTACGTGAGCACGACGACGCCGTCACGCGACGACGCGGGGCGCCCGTGCGCGCCGGTGAGCGGCTCGAAGACGCCGCCCGCCACCTCGCGCTCCACGAGCACCTCGGGCAGGTCCACGGCCGGGTCGCCGCCGAGCCACACGAAGCGGGCGGCCCCGACGGCGCGGGGGATCTGCGCCTCGGGCTGGGCGGTGATCGGCGCCGCGGTCGTGTCCGGCAGGAAGAGCGCCGGCAGGGCCGCGGGCACGGTGCCGTGGTCGGTGGTCACGACGGGCGCCACCGGCGCGTCCGCGGGGAAGCGGAAGTCGACGACGCGGGAGCTGCCGCGCTCCGGGTCCTCCCGCTCCGGCGTCCACGCGAGGGCCGCCGCCGCGAGCGCGCCCGCGACCACCTGCTCGCCCTCGAGCGGGCCCCAGAGGTTGACGCTGGGCTCGTAACCGCCGGCGAGCCAGTCCTCGGCCGTGAGCAGGTACCCGGCGTGATCGCTGCCGTAGCCGACGAGCAGGGTGCGCTCCGGCCCGGCCGGCGACTGCCCCCGCAGGTAGGCCGCGAGCGGCGCCGTGGGCTCGCCGGGGAGCGTGACCAGGAGCCAGTCCCCGGCCGCGCCGCCGGCGAGCCGGGCCGCCGTCACCGTGGCGCGCACCGTCTCGCAGAACGGCGCGGGCACGTCCTCGGGCAGCTTGAGCAGCAGCCGCTCGGCGTCGAGGCCCTTGTCGAGGCTGAGGCAGGACGAGTAGGCGGAGGAGCCGGTGAGGCCGTCGATCGGGAAGATCGCGCTGCCGCCGATCTCGCCGCACAGGAGCGCGCCGTCCGCCACGTTGAACTCGTCGATGAGCGGGATGAGCCGCCCGCCCTCGTCGAAGATGCGGCCGTCGGCCGCCCGCGCGGGGTCGTACGGGGCGTAGCCGAGGCGGGTGCCGTCGGGCCGCTCGACGGTGACCGACTTGCCGATGGGGAAGCTGCGGGTGACCACCTCGAGCGCCCAGGTGTCGGACGTCGCCGTGGCGCCGACGACCGGGGCGAGCGCCGCCGCGGCCCGCGCGCCGAGCGCCTCGAGCCGCGGCAGGTCGAGGCACCGCGCCGCGTCGGGACAGGCGCTGCGGCCGGCCGGCCCGGCCGGGGCCACATCGCCCGCGGCGCCCTGGAGGTGCAGCACCGGCGCGCCGAGCCGCGCCTCGAGGGCGCGCGCGATCGCGCCGGGCACGTCGGTGGAGACGATGAGGTTCTCCGCGCCCGTCACGGTGCCGTGCACCGCCACGTCGACCACCACCGCGAGCGGGGCCGCGTCGGCGTGGTCCACGCGCAGCACCCAGGCGATCGGGTCCTTCCCGGCCCCGGCCCGGTTGCCGTCGGGGCCGGCGACGGTGTCGTTCTCGCGCCGCCGGTCGGTGCTGACGGCGTCGCCGGGGTCGAACCCGTCGACGACCGTGACGCCCAGGCGCGCCGGCGCGAGGCCGGCGAGCGCGTCGCGCGCCGCGCCCGCGGCCGCGTCGATGAAGCGGCGGAACAGCTCCTCGCGGGGCCGGTCCATGCCGGGGACCAGGGGGTAGCTCGGCAGCCACCCGGCCCAGGACGCGTGGCTGTGCGAGGCGGCCAGGATCACGCGGCCGCGCATCGAGCCGTCGGGCGCGATGGCCTGCTCCAGCGCGTAGAGCGCGTGGGCCACGACGAGCGGTACGTCCGCGCGCACGATCACCAGCCGCTCGTCGCCGGCCGCCAGGGCCAGCGCCTGCACGCGCGGCGCATCGTGGAGCCCGACCGAGGGCACCATCACCGTCGCGAAGCGCGCGGCCCGGCCGTCGACCGGCCGCGCGCCCCCGAGCGTCGTGAGCCGCGCGCCGTAGCCGCCGAGCGGCGCGCCCACGGGCAGCGGGATGACCCGCTCGCCCACCCCGGCCTGCACGGGCGCCGGCGCGGGCGCCGGCCGGGGCGCCCGGACGGGCGGCGGCTCGAAGGTGCAGTGGGCGAGGCGGGCGCGGTCATCGTCGTAGGGCGACGGCGCCGCGTTCCCCCCGCAGGCGGCCAGGGCCAGGCCGAGGGCCAGCGCGGAGGCGAGGAGCACGGGGCTGCGCACGCGGCCAGCATACCGCGGCCGTGCCGCACCGCGCCACCGCACCCCCCTGAAACTTTCTCAAAACCGGGCGTTTGATCGGTTGTCAAACCGTATGCTAGATTGGCGGACGTCTTGACCCAGAAACTCCTCAGGGCGGTGCTCCTCTTCCACGGAGCGGTCGAGCAGGACACGCTGCTCCGTGCTCCGGGCCGGGTCACCCTCGGTCCGGACCAGGACGCGCTGTTCGTGACCCCGCCGGTGCCACTGCCCCCGGGCGTGGCGCTGCTCGAGCCCGGGCCCGGCGGCTACACCCTCGCGCTCACGCCCGGCCTCGGCGGCACGGTCACGCTCGGCGGCACGGAGATGCCCGCGGCGCAGGCCTGTGCCCGCGGCGCGGACGCCGGCGGCGGCGTGCGCCGGGTGCCCCTCGGTCCCGACGACCACGGCCTCATCGCCCTCGACGAGGCCGGCGACCTCGGGCTGCTCTTCCAGCTCGTGACGCCCGCCGAGGCCGTCCCGCGCCGGCTGCGGCCCGATCCGTTCCTGCTGCAGTCGCTGCTGCTGTCGGCGATCATCATTGTGGGCACCGTGCTGGTCGCCTGGTTCGGAGCCCCCGAGAGCCTCGGCTCGGAGCTCGAGATCAAGCCCGAGCGGCTGGCGCGCTACATCGCCAAGAAGCCGCCCGAGGAGAAGCAGAAGAAGCAGGCCCCCGACGAGGCGGCGCTGGCGAAGAAGCTCGCCGAGGCGCCGCGGACCCTGGCGGTCGCGCCGCGCGCGGCGGCCCCGCGGACCGAGCGGGAGAAGCTCGAGGCGCGCGTCGCCAAGCGCGGCGTCCTCGGCGCCATGGACCAGCTCGCCCGCCGCGACAGCGCGGTGCGCAGCATCTTCAACCGCGACACCGCCGGCGAGCTCTCGCGCTCGCTCGACGCCCTCGTCGACGACGCGAAGACCCGCGCGGCCGCCGAGGCCGGCGGCGGCGCCGGCGGCGGCCCGGCCGACTCCACCCGCGGCTCGAGCATGGGCGGCGGCGGTACCGGCGTCTCCTTCGGCCAGACCCACGGCGGCGGCAAGATCGACACCGGCGGCGCGGCCGGCGTGGCGGCCAAGCTGCACGGCGCCAAGGAGCGCAAGGTCTCGGTCTCGGTGGCCCCGGGCGACCCGAGCGTGGACGGCGGCCTGCCGAAGGAGGCCATCCACCGCGTGGTCCGCGCGCACCAGGCCGGCATCAAATACTGCTATGAGACCGAGCTGGTCCGCTTGCCGAAGCTGGGCGGCAAGATCGTCGTGCAGTGGCGCATCGACCTCGACGGCAAGGTGGTGCAGCCCCGCATCCGCACCACGACCATGAACAACACGGCGGTCGAGGCCTGCCTCGTGCGCCAGATCTCGCGCTGGCACTTCCCCAAGCCCGCGGGTACCATGGTCGAGGTCAGCTATCCCTTCCTGTTCCGCTCGGGCCTGTAGCACCGCCCGGGCCCGGGACGTCACATCACAGAGGAAACACCCCATGGAGACGCGGCCTACCATCGACCTCCTGCGCAGCCTCGACGAGAAGCTCGACAACCTGCGGAGGCATCTTTGACGTCGACGCGAAACGCCGCCGGGTAGAGGAGCTCGACGAGCTCGCCGGCGCCCCCGACTTCTGGACCAACGCGCAGTCCGCCCAGACCCAGCTCAAGGAGATGGCTCAGCTCAAGGCCGTGGTCACGGCGTGGGACGCCCAGCGCCGCGCGGTCGACGACGCCAAGCTGCTGCTGGAGCTGGCCCACGAGGCCGGCGACGAGCCCACCGCCCGGGAGGCGGCCGAGGCCGCGGTCAAGGCGGAGCAGGAGATCGGCAAGATCGAGTTCGCCCGCATGCTCGCCGGCGAGCACGACCGGCTGAACGCCATCGTCTCGATCAACGCCGGCGCCGGCGGCACCGAGGCCCAGGACTGGGTCTCGATGCTCCTGCGCATGTACACCCGCTACGCCGCGCGCAACGACTTCAAGGTCGAGATGCTCGACGAGCTGCCGGGCGAGGAGGCGGGCCTGAAGAGCGTCACCTTCTCCGTCGAGGGACCGTACGCGTTCGGCTACCTGCGCGCCGAGCAGGGGGTGCACCGCCTGGTGCGCATCTCGCCCTTCGACGCCAACGCGCGCCGGCACACCACCTTCGCCAGCGTCTCGGTCTTCCCCGACCTCGACGACTCCATCGAGATCGACATCAACCCCGACGACCTCGAGACCCAGACCATGCGCTCGGGGGGCGCCGGCGGTCAGCACGTCAACAAGACCGAGTCCGCGGTCCGCATCATCCACAAGCCGACCGGGATCGAGGTCAAGTGCCAGTCCGAGCGGTCCCAGCACAAGAACCGCCACACCGCCATGCGCATGCTGCGCGCGCGGCTCTACGAGCTGGAGCTGCGCAAGCAGGAGGAGAAGTTCGAGCAGATCGCCGGGGAGAAGAAGGCGATCGAGTGGGGCAGCCAGATCCGCTCGTACGTGCTGGCGCCCTACCGGCTCGCGAGCGACCACCGCACCGACCTCAAGATCAGCAACGTCGACGCGGTGCTCGACGGCGACCTGGACGAGTTCATCAAGGCTTACCTCCTCTCCAAGGTCGAGGCCGAGGCCGAAGCCAGCACGCAGCGAGGATGATCCGATGACCACGCCGGAGAAGAAGGGCGCGCCCGCCGGCGCCCCGCCCGCCCCCGCCGCCCCCGAGACCCACGAAGACGTCGAGCGCCTCGTCGCCATGCAGCAGGCGAAGGTGGCGGAGCTGCGCCAGGCGGGCGTCAACCCGTACGCGAACGACGTCCCGCCCACCGACCGCATCGCGGACGTGCGCCGCCGGGTGGAGGCGCTGCAGGCGGCCGCCCCGGCCCCGGTCGAGGGTGAGGCGGGCGGCCTGAAGGCGCTCTCCGACGACCGCTTCCGGGTGGCCGGCCGCATCGTCGCGGTCCGCACCTTCGGCGGCTCGACCTTCATGAAGGTGCGGGACATGACCGGCGAGATCCAGGTCTACGTCCGCAAGGACAAGGTCGGCGCCGAGCTCTACGCCACGTTCAAGAAGCTCGAGCGCGGCGACTTCCTGTACGCCGAGGGCGGGCCGTTCGTCACCAAGACCGGCGAGCTGAGCGTGCTCGCCGACGCGGTCCGGCTGCTCACGAAGGCGGTGCGGGCGCTCCCGGAGAAGTGGCACGGCCTGACCGACGTGGAGGCGCGCTACCGGCAGCGCTACGTCGACCTCATCGTCAACCCCGAGGTCGCCGAGGTGTTCCGCCGCCGGTCCCAGATCGTGCGCTTCCTGCGCGGCTTCCTCGACGGGCGCGGCTTCCTCGAGGTCGAGACGCCGATGATGCACGGCATCCTCGGCGGCGCCGCGGCGCGCCCGTTCCGCACGCACCACAACGCCCTCGACCTGCCGCTCTACCTGCGCATCGCGCCGGAGCTGTTCCTCAAGCGGCTGGTCGTCGGCGGCTTCGAGCGCGTCTACGAGATCGGGCGCAACTTCCGCAACGAGGGGCTGTCGCGGCAGCACAACCCCGAGTTCACCA
>DASXVK010000201.1:0-5171 GCA_036504295.1 Polyangia bacterium | reverse complement strand
GGCCTGCAGGACCTCGACCGCAAGCTGCCCTACCGCGGGCCCCTCGGCCACCTCGACGCCCCCGCCCAGGCACGCTTCGTCGCGGCCCGCCGCCCCTACTACGGCCAGGTCAAGGTCACCGTCGAGGACCTCGCCGTCATGCCGCCCGCGATGTCGACGGCGAGCCAGCCGGCGAGCGCGGCCGCCGAGGAGACCGTCGGGCGCGTGGCGGACATCGACCTCGAGTTGTCCTACCTGGCGGTCGTCGCCGGGCTGAAGAAGGGCGTCGAGCTGCGCGTGGGCGAGACCGGCGTCAAGCTCCAGGACGTGGACGCGGCCCGGGCGCTCCGCTGGAAGGGCGAGAAAGGCGAGCGGCTGCAGGTCGGCGACGTCGTCGCCGTGCGCCTGGCCGAGGACCAGACGCGGAGCTTCAAGCGCGAGACCGTGCGCGTGCCGGCCCAGGGCAAGCGCAAGGCGCGCGTGGTCCAGAAGCGCCGGCCGGTGATCGCCGTGCGCTACCACGCGGTCCTCGCGCAGCGGCCCAGCGTGCAGTCGGCGCTGCTGTCGGTCGATCCGCACACCGGGTACGTGCGGGCGATGGTGGGCGGCTACGACTATCAGCAGAGCCAGTTCAACCGCGCCACCCAGGCGAAGCGGCAGATCGGCTCGGCGATCAAGCCGTTCATCTACGGCGCCGCGATGGAGAAGGGCTACACCGAGCTCAGCGTCCTTTACGACGCGCCGGTCACCTTCAAGACCGCCACCGGGAGCTGGAGCCCGCGCAACTACGACGGCGGCTTCAACGGCGCGATGACGGTCAAGATGGCCATCGCCAAGTCCATCAACACCATCGCCGCGCAGCTCGTCTCGAAGGTGGGCGTCGACCACGTGATCGACTTCATGCGCCGCGTGGGCATCACCTCGCCCATCCCGCGCCACATCTCCATCGCCCTCGGCACGCCCGACCTGTCGCTGTGGGAGGTGTGCTTCGCCCACTCGACCTGGGTGACGGGCGGGCTCAAGGTGAACCCCGTGTTCATCACCACGGTCGTGAGCTCCGACGGCCGCGTCCTCGAGGACCACGGCCACGCGCAGCCGCGCGAGCGCGTGATCGCGCCCGAGACCGCCTACCTCGTCGCCGACCTGATGAAGGGCGTCGTGCAGTACGGCACCGGGCGGCAGGCCCGCGAGCTCGGCCGGCCGGCGGCGGGCAAGACCGGCACCTCGACCGGCTTCCGCGACGCCTGGTTCATCGGGTACACGACCGACCTGCTCACCGGCGTGTGGGTCGGCCGCGACGACTTCAAGCCCATCGCGTACAACACGACCGGCGGGCAGGTGGCGCTGCCGATCTGGCTCAGCTACATGCGCGCCGCGCACCCACCGACGCCGCCGCGGGAGTTCCCGGTGCCGCCGGGCATCTACTTCGTCCGCGCGAGCCCCGAGACGGGCGTCCGCGCCGAGCCCGGCACGCCGGGCTCGGTGCTCGTGCCGTTCCGGCGCGGCACGGTGCCGACGGCGCTCGCCGCGCACGGCGGGCGCCAGCACGCCCGCGCGGGCCGCGACGAGGACGGCGTCTTCGAGGACGGGACGTTTTAGGCGTGGCGGGCGATCCCCCCGCGCGCATCATCAGCGCCTCCCGTCGCACCGACCTCCCCGGGTGGCACCCCGACTGGCTCGCCGCGCGCCTCGGCCGGCTGCGCACGCCCGTGCACTCCGTCTTCTTCTGGACGCGGGTCCCGCACGCGTTCACGCGGCCCGGGCCGCTGCGGGACGCGCTGCGCGCCGTCGAGAACCCGGTCGTCGGCCTCACCGTCACCGGGCTCGGCGGCACGCCGCTCGAGCCGCGGGTGCCGGAGACGGCCGCCGTCCTCGCGGCGCTGCCGGCGCTGCTCGCGGCGCTGCGCGACCAGCCGGAGCGGCTGCGGTGGCGCTTCGATCCGCTGCTCGCGGGGCGCCACACCGTCGACGGCTTCCGGGCGCTGTGCGCGCGCTTCGCCGCGCTCGGCGTTCGCTCGTGCACCATCTCGCTCCTCGCCACCACCAGCCTCAAGGGCGACCTGCGGCCGCAGCTGGCCGGCGCCGGCCTCGCGCCGTGGGAGCCGGCGGCGGCGCTGGACTTCACGGCCGCGCTCGCGGCGGCGGCCGCGGACTGCGGCGTGCGCCTCGCGGCCTGTGCGACGCCGGCGCTGGCGCCGCTCGTCGGCAGCGTGATCGATCGCGCGCAGTGCATCGACGCCGGCCTCGCCGCGCGCCTCCACCCGCGCGCCCTTTCGGCGGTCTTGCCGAAGGATCCGCGCCAGCGGCGCGCGTGCACGTGCGTCGTCTCCGAGGACCTGGGCTCGTACGTCGAGCACATCTGCCACTCCGGGTGCGCGTATTGCTACTCGAAGGCCGGCGGGCCGCGTGGCGCCGCGTCCGCTTCGGGCGTGTGAACCCCCGCGTATTTCGCGCGCTTGACAGGGTTCCGCGAGGGCGTATCATACGGTCTTCACGGGACTGGCCGACGGGCCGCCTCACATGAAAAGCGCCAGTCGACGGGACTATTCGGTCAGGGTCGCTCCCGGGCGGCCCGGGTGCAGCACGCTGCTGGCAGCCTGAGCTCGCCCGCTGCGGAGGAGGACATGGCAGGATTCGCGAAGTTCCTGAAAGAGGCGATGCCTTGGATTCTCTTCAACGGCATCGTCTCGGTCGTCGTGCTCGCGATCATCATCGAGCGCCTCATCTACTTCCTCGGCAAGGGTGCGGTGAACGCCAAGGCGTTCCTCGAGCAGATCCGCAAGCTGGTGGCGGCGAATAACGTCGACCGCGCCATCAAGCTCTGCTCCGCGACCGAGGCCCCCGTGGCGCGCGTGGCCAAGGCCGGCCTGTCGCGCGTGCACCGGGGCGAGGCCGCGGTGTCCGCGGCGATGGAGGAGACGCTCGTCGACGCCGCGCCGGAGATCAAGAAACGCGTCAACGTGCTCTGGTCGCTGGCGAACGTCGCCACCCTGATCGGTCTGCTCGGCACGGTCTCGGGCCTCATCAAGGCCTTCGGCTCGATCCAGGGCGCCAAGCCGGAAGAGCGGCAGGGCATGCTGGCGTCGGCCATCTCCGAGGCCATGGGTAACACGGCCGTCGGCCTCGGCATCGCCGTTCTCTGCATGATCGCGCACATCTTCCTGAGCGCCATGTCGAAGAAGCAGGTGACCGAGCTCGAGGGCTTCGCCATGAAGCTCGAGAACGTCCTCGCCGAGGGCGCGCACTCGACCGCGGCGCCCGCGCAGGCTGCCCGCTAGACTCCGCCCGGGGCGGGCGGCGAAGGCGAGTACAGCATGAACACCGCGCAGCTCAAGGCGAAGATGCGCCGCATCCGCGAGGAGCACGAGGAAGAAGCGGAGATCGGCGGCGAGCTCAACGTCATCCCGTACCTCGACGTCGTCACGAACATCGTCATGTTCTTGCTCGCGTCGATGACCACGTACAGCCTGACGTTCGGCAACATGAACATCACGGCGCCGTCGAGCGCCGGCGGTGGCGGCGACGGGGCCGAAGAGAAGGAGAGCCTCAACCTCTCCGTCTTCATCACCGAGAGCGGCTTCACGATCGCCGCCAAGGGCGGTCAGCTCGTCAACCCGAAGACCAACACCACCCCCACGATCGACACGCGCCCCCTCCCGGACAACCTCAAGGCCGACCGGCTCACCGAGAGCCGGAATGGCAAGGGGCTCCACTGCCCCGAGGAGCTCCAGCTCGAGTGGGACTACTCGGCGCTCTCGAAGAAGCTCGGTGAGTTCAAGTACGGGCCGGAGGCGTCCGACGCCACGAAGGAGGAGAAGAAGGTCATCCTCACGGCGAACCCGGGCGTCTGCTACAACGTCCTCATCCGGACCATGGACGCCGTCAGGCGGGACGGGGAGGGCCGCGAGCTCTTCCCTGACGTCGTGCTCGGCGCCGGGGTGCAGTAGGAGCCGCCATGAAACCTCAGGAGCTGACCCGTCAGCAGTCGCGCAAGCTCCTCAACCGCTTCCGGGCCAGGCTGGACGAGCACACCCACACGGATCTCAACATCGTGCCCATGATGGACATGATGACGATCCTGCTCGTCTTCCTCATCAAGAGCATGACCGCGAGCGCCGAGAACATCTCGTTCGATCAGGATCTGCAGATCCCCAAGGCGGTCACCTCGAAGGAGGTGCGCGGCGCTCTCAACGTGCAGATCACGGCGAACTGGATCGTCATCGAGGGCCAGAAGGTCGTCCCGGTCAAGCGCGGCAAGGTGGACGCCGCCGAGAAGCGTGACGGTGAGAACGGCTACTCGATCACGAAGCTCTACGAGGAGATGAAGCGCCACGGGGAGCGTGAGAAGCGGCGCGCTCAGCTCACGGGCGACAAGTTCCAGGGCGAGCTCACCCTGATGGCCGACTACAAGACACCCTACCGACTCGTCCTCGAGGTGCTGTACACAGCCGGCGAAGCGGAGTACGGGAAGTACCGCCTGCTCGTGATGGCACCCACCAAGGAATAGCCCCCGCTCCACAACGACAGGGTCTCGCATCCGCGGCTGCGCGGAGGTGGCGCTCGTCCGTGTGAGTGTTTCACAGGGAGTCGGGGAGGCGGGGAGTCTTTGAGGGTTGCGTTCTGCCTGTGCGGGCGGGGGCGCTGCGGCGCGCGTCGGCGCGACCCAACCCGAGCAGTCCTCCCCGTCTCCTCGCCTCCCTGTTCATCCCCCGGTGGTCGTCAGCCCTGCGGCCGCAGGTGCAGGTCGTGGTGGCGGGCGGCTTCGGCTTCTTCGGGGGAGAGGCGGTGGCTGCGGGCCATCATCGCGAGCAGCTCGTGCAGGTGGCCGAGCCAGCGCTCGCGCGCGCCCGGGACCGCCTCGATCCGGTGCGCGAAGAGCTTCGGGTTCGGCGCCAGCGCGGCCAGGTGCGCGGCCTCGAGCGGCAGGAGCTTCGCCGGATCCTTGCCGAAGTAGTGCTGCGCCGCCTCGGCCACGCCGTAGATGCCCGGCCCGAGCTCGATGGCGTTCAGGTACAGCTCGAGGATCCGCTTCTTTGGCAGCACCTGCTCGAGGCGCCAGGCGATCACCGCCTCCTCGAGCTTGCGGCCGATGGTGCGCGCCGGCGTGAGGAAGAGGTTCTTGGCGAGCTGCTGCGTGATCGTCGAGGCGCCCTTCTCGATGCGCCCGACCGCGAGGTCGTGCCCGAGGGCGC
>DASXVK010000200.1:0-4082 GCA_036504295.1 Polyangia bacterium | reverse complement strand
ATACAGTCCTCCTCTACCTCCAGGGCCAGCTCGCCGCCGCGCCGGCCGCCGACGTCGAGCGCCACCTCGACGAGTGCGCCGAGTGCAGCGCCTTCCTCGCCGAGGTCGGCCGGACAATCTCTGCAGGCGACCTGCCCGCGGCGGCGCCGTCGACGGGTGGCGGCGCCGCCGCGAGCGCGGGGGAGGCGGCGCCCCTCGCCCGCAGCACCACCGTCGGGCGCTACATCATCCTCAACCCCATCGGCGCCGGGGGCATGGGGGTCGTCTACGCGGCCTACGACGCCGAGCTCGACCGCACGATCGCCCTCAAGCTCCTGCGTCCCGCCCCGGCGGCGACCGCGCGCGCCGACGAGATCCGCGCCCGCCTGCTCCGCGAGGCCCAGGCGCTGGCGCGGCTGCAGCACCCCAACGTCGTCGCCGTCCACGACGCCGGCACGTTCCACGACGAGGTCTTCGTGGCCATGGAGCTCGTCGACGGGGAGACGCTCACGCGCTGGCTGCGCGCGCGGCGGCGCACGTGGCGCGAGGTCATCGCCGTCTTCGTGCAGGCGGGCACGGGCCTCGCCGCCGCGCACTCCGCCGGGCTCGTGCACCGCGACTTCAAGCCCGACAACGTGCTCGTCGGCAAGGACGGCCGCGCACGGGTCGCGGACTTCGGCCTGGCACGGCCGGCGTCGGCGGCGCCCGAAGCGACGTTGACGGCCCCCGCGCCCCCGGACGAGCGGCCGCGCGCGCTCACCCGCACCGGGGCGCGCCTCGGCACGCCGGCCTACATGGCGCCGGAGCAGCACCGCGGTGAGGCGGCGGACGCGCGCAGTGATCAGTTCAGCTTCTGCGTGGCGCTGTACGAGGCGCTCTACGGCGAACGGCCATGCGGCGACGACGGGGGCGTCCGGCGCCGCGGCGAGCCACGCGACTCGCCCCGTGATCGGCGCGTGCCCGCACGCCTGCGCCGGGTGGTGCGGCGCGGCCTGAGCGGCGCGCCGGCGGCCCGCTACCCGTCGATGGAGGCGCTGCTCGCGGCGCTCGGGCGCAACCCGCGGGCGCGCCGCCTGCAGCAGGCGGCGGCCCTGACCCTGGCCGCGTTGCTCGCCGCCGGGGCGCTCGGGTACCGGACGCACGCCGAGCGGACGCGGCGGCAGTGTCAGGACGCGGTTGCCCGGCTGCGCGGCGTGTGGGACGAGCCCCGCCGCGCGGCGGGACAGGCTGCATTCCGCGCCACCGGCGCGCCCGGGGCGGAGGACGCCTGGGCCCGCGTGCGCGACGAGCTGGACCGCTACACGGCGGCGTGGGTGGCGGACCGGACCGGGACGTGCGAGGCGACGCGCCGCGGGCCGCAGGCGGCCGAGGCCGCGGCCCTGCGACTCGAGTGCCTCGACTGGCGGCTCGAGGAGGTGCGCGCGCTCGGGACCTTGCTCGAGCACGCCGACGCCGCGATCGTCGACCGCGCCACGCTGGTGGCGCGCCGGTTGACCCCGATCATCAACTGCGGCTCGACCACGCTGCTGACGAGACGCCCCCGGCCACCGCGCGATCCGGCGCTCCGGGCGCGGGTCGACGCGATCCGGGTCCAGATCACCGAGGCGATGATCCTGTACTACGCCGGGAAGCTGCGCGAGGCGGAGGGAGGCGCCCGGCAGGCCGCCGCGAGCGCCCGCGCCAGCGGCCACCGCGCGATCGAGGCGGAGGCGCTGCGCGCGTTGGGCCAGCTGCTCATCAGTACCGACAAGCAGGAGGAGAGCGAGGCCGTCCTGCGGCAGGCGGTGACCGCGGCCGAGGCGAGCGGGCATGACGAGGCGAAGGCGGAAGCGCTCGTACAGCTCGTCTGGGTGTTGAGCATGAGCCCGGCGCGCAGCCCCGCGCGCCTTCGCGAAGCGGAGCAGAGCGGGCAGCTGGCGGCGGCGACCATCGAGCGGCTCGGCGGGGACGTGCCCCGGCTCGAGGCCGTCCTGGCCCACAACCTCGGCGTGCTCGCCTGGGCGCGCGGTCGCTTCGCCGAGGCGCAACAACACCTCGAGCGGGGGCTCCGGGCCCTCGAGCGGGAGCCGGACGGCCCGGCTATCGCCCCCATGCTCCAGGGCCTCGGCCTCGTGCTCGCGGGGCAGGGGCAACTGGCCGCCGCGGCACCGATCCTGGAGCAAGCCATCGCGCGGCGCGAGCGCGATTTCGGGCCCGGGCATCCCCGCGTGGCCAGATACCTGATCGCACTCGTCGAGGTACGGACGGCGCAAGGCCGGCCCGACGAAGCGCTCGCCCTGGCACAGCGCGCGCTGGCCCTGACGCGCAGCGGCTCCACCCGCGACTCGCTCCTGACGGGCGAAGCGCTGGGGGCCGTGGGCGCGTGTCGGGCCGCGCAGGGCCGCGACGTCGACGCCCTCGCGCTGGCGCAGGAGACGCTCGCCGTGACGGAGAAGGCCCTCGGCCCGCGCGACCCCCGCCTGGCGCAGCGGCGGAGCGCGTTGGCCGACGCCTTGCGCCGCACCGGCCAGCTCGCCGCGGCGCTCGCCGAGCACCGGCGCGCCCTCACGCTCCTCGAGGGCACCGTGGAGCCGGAGCACCCCGACCGCGCGCGCGCCCTGCACGGCATCGGCGCGACGCTCCTCGCCCAGCGCCGGCCCGCCGAGGCGCTCGCCCCGCTCGAGCGCGCCCTCGCCATCCGCGAGCACGCGGCGATCCCTCCGGCGGACCTCGCCGCCACCCGCTTCGCGCTGGCGCAGGCCCTCGCCGGCGCGGGCCGCGACCGGGAGCGGGCCCGGGCCCTCGCCGTCGAGGCGCGCGCGGGCTTGGCCCACGCCGAGGGGCCGCACGAGGCCGCCCGCGCCGCGATCGACCGCTGGCTCGCCCGCGCGGTGCGCTGAGTTCCATGCCCGCTGCCCGCCCGGCCGGCGCGCGCGAGTCCGGTGCGACAACTGCGCCCGCGTGTGTGTTCCGCTATCAGGGGGGTCACGCACGCCCCCCGCCCACTCCGGCCCCCCAGCCGCGGCCCACGGAGAACGATCGATGGCGAGTCGGCGAACAGACGATGCGCAGCCGGTGGCGGAGAGACGGTTACGAGCCGCCCTCAGGCTGCTCCTTGGTCTCGCGACCGCGGGCGTCATCGCGGCCTGCGTGTGGCTGGTCCTCTTGGTGCGCCACACGCCGGACCGGCCGCCCCCGCGCGCGCGCACGAGCGACGTCGTCGTGCCGGCGCCGCCCCCCGTCGAGCGGGCGTACCCGCTCCCCGGCCCCGGGGTGCCGGGGAGCCAGCCGGCGGCGGTAGCGGAGCTCCCGGTCCCGCCCGAGCGCCAGCTTCAGCCGGTCGTGCGCATCCCCCCCAAGGACCTGCGCGACCCCAGCCGGCCCCCGATGTACACGAAGCCGCTCGCGACGCCGCCGGCGAACCCCGTGCCGCCCAATCCCTTCAACCCGCCGCCGCTCCGGATGAACCCGGAGCGCGACAAGCCGCCGTACTGAGCCGCTCACAACCATGCCCTCTCGCAGCTCGTTGAAGCTCGCGACCGAGCCCGCCGCCACCGCGGTGACGACGCCCGAGCGAGCGCGCCCGGGGCTGGTCCGCCTGGGTCTCGTCCTGCTGTCGGCCGGGCTCATGGTGCTGGCGAACCCCAAGCCCCAGCTCTGGCCGCTCGCGCTCGTCGCCCTCGTGCCCGCGCTCGTCGCGCTGCGCGGACGCACCGGCTTCGCCGCCTTCGGCTGGGGCTGGCTGCTGGGGCTCCTGTGCAACGTCGCCGGCCAGTACTGGGCCATCACGGTCCTCATGCGCTTCGGCAAGATGACCTGGTGGACCTCGGCGCTCGTGCTCGTCGCGGTGTCCGCCTACCAGGGGCTCGTCTTCGCCGTGTGGGCCTGGGCGACCCAGACGCTCACGACGCGGACGCGGTTGCCGCTCCTCTTCTCGGCGGCCGCCGCGATGGTGGCCGCCGAGCTGGCGATCCCGTTCCTGATGCCCTGGACGCTGGCGTTGCTGCTGACGCCCTGCTGGCCGGCCATCCAGGTGGCCGAGCTCTGCGGCTCGTGGGCCGTCACCTTCCTGCTCGTGCTCTTCAACGCGGCCGTCTTCGTGGTCCTCGAGGCCCGGCTCGCGC
>DASXVK010000199.1:0-2638 GCA_036504295.1 Polyangia bacterium | reverse complement strand
TTCCTTCAATCTCCCCACCTCCGCACTGCCCGCGTGACCGGCGTAACCCACACCGGCCACTGAGCCCGCTGCCCGACGTTCAATCAGCTTGTACTTTTAGCGTCCCTGACGGTGGGCAGGCAAGTGGAATGTCGCGCGGCGGGGAGCAGCTACTACCGATTGTCGCGGGGGCGGCGGCTCGGGGCCGCGGGAAAGAAGGCCACCCCGAGGGAACTCGATCGTCCCCCGACTGGAAGGCCGGGGCACGAATGGGGCCTTTCAAGCCCGCCTTGGCGGCCGGGCTGCGGTCGGGACGGGCACGCAGCCGGATGCAGAACCGCCGGGCGCTCAACCATGACGGCCGACACACTCGTCTGTGCTGGCGACGCCGTTCAGCCCGCCAGCGCGGGCGGGCTGGTACCAGCCAGGGCCCCGGTTTTCAACCCAGGGAGAAGGAAGACCGTTCGGACCAACCCACCCTGAATGGCATTCAGGAGGCCGACGGTTCGATCCCGTTCAGCTCCACCGGAAGACGAGGCGTTTCGCAGAGATGCGGAACGCCTCTTCTCGTATCTGCCGCAGGAACCCATTCAGGGGGCCGACGGCGCCGGTCATTCGTCCACGCCCCTGCCCCTTACCAGGCTAGCTGCGCCCTCGCTCGCGTAGCGGAGGCGGTCACCCCAGGTGTCCCGCTCGACAGCCCGGTACCAGAGCTCTCGCGCCCTGATGTGGTAGCCCTGCTCCTCGCCTTGAAAGCAGAACTCGACCGAGTCTCGACGCAGATCGACGCGCGGCGCGTATTCCGCGTCGAGCGGGAGCCACAATTCCTCCACGCCGCGGAAGAGCAACTCCAGCCCCGGCACCTCGGGGTCCGCGACCGAGATGAGCGCGACCAGGTGGGGCCGCGCTGCATACTCGACGATGCTCAGGTCAGGGAGGACGTACGAGGGCGACGCGAGATACATCTCCCGGACGAAGCCATCGGACCAGTCGATCCGAGCCAACATCTCGCGAAACTGGAAGATGGTATTGTCGTCGACTCGCTTCATCATTGTCTACTCCGAGATCGGAAGGGCCTGGCTCCGTTGGCCCGACGGGTAGTCGAAATTGTGCTGATGTGGCCCGCCGTGGGGGCGACTGCTTCTCAGGTCATACTGCCTGTAACGACGCCCGCAGTAATCGTACGTGGTCACCTGTTTGATGGTGCCTTCGGGCCAGTACCTTCGGTATGTGCCGTACGGGGAGCCCTGAACTGGCGCTGGGCGGGTCCAGTAGCGCTCGTTTCGGCGGCAAGCCGCCCGTCGGTTCTGTCGGCTACCGAGTTCCAGGAGCGCCTGGTGTGCCCTGACGGCGAGGTCGTGCACTGGTGCGAGCCGCGGCAGAAGAATCTCGGCCAGGGACGCGGTCGCGTCCGCCGCATTGCCGTCCGCGACCAGGACGGCTACCAGATCAACCTGCTCGCGCGCTCCGACGAGCCGGCGCCGCAGCTGATCGCCGTGATGCGCGGCCGGTGGAAGCAGGAGAACGCCTTCCTCCATGCGGTCCAGCGCTGGGGCCAGAACCAGCTCGACGCCCGCACCGTCGAGCCGTACCCGGCCGACACGATCATCCCGAACCCGGCGCGCCGGCGACTCGACCACGCGCTGCGCTTGGCCCGGAGCCGCGAGGGCGACGCCCGGCGCCGGTTGGCACGCCTGGCCGCCGACGCCCCCCAGCGGCCGCGCGCCGAAGCCGACCTCGCCGCCGCCCTCGCGGCGCAGGACGAGCTCGAAGCGCAGCGCCCACACGTCCCGGAGCATCAAGCCTTGGCTCAGACGGAGCTGGCGGACACGCTGGTCTTTCACCTCGCCGACTACAAGCTGCTCGTCGACGCCGTCCGGGTCGCCTGCGCGAACGCCGAGGCCGATCTCGCGGCTCTCCTCGCGCCACACATGCAACGCCCACGCGAGGCCAAGAAGCTCCTCGCCACGCTCTTCGCCGCCCCCGGCACCGTCACCGTCGGCAGCGACGCCGTGACCGTGTCGCTGCATTGTCCCGGCGCCCCTGCTGAGCGACGCGCGATCACGGCGCTCCTGGAAGCCGCCACGGCCGCATGCCTCTCCTTGCCCGGTGACCCCCGGCCGCTGGTGTTTCGATCCCTCGAATCACCTGATTGAGTGGTCCGAAGTCTGGAGCGCGTCGGGTGGCACGACGATGCCGGTGGGCATCAGGAGACCTCGGGCAGGGCAGCGTGCACGTGCTCGACGGTGACGGTCTTCGCGCGCCCGAGCGCGGCGGCGAGGAGCGCGTGGTGGCAGAGGTTGTTGACCTTGCGCACCAGGCCCTGGGTGGCCTGAAAGGTCGCCTCCTGCGCGGCGGGCTCGAAGAGCGGCAGCTCGGTGCCGGCGAGGCGCAGCCGGTGCGCGATATACGGGCCGAGCTCCTCGCGACCGAGGCCGGTGAAGTGGTAGCGCACCACGATGCGCTGCGCGAGCGCCTCGTAGACGGCCATGCCGAGGCGGCGCCGCAGCTCCGCCTGGCCGACCAGCAGCAGGCACAGCCGGTTCTCGGAGTCCATCTGGTAGTTGGTCAGGGGTGCCTACCCGGAGCGGGGGCCCCCTGCCCGCCACGCGCCGGGGGCGGGCGCCCCGGCGCGCGCCGGGGCGCCACCCGGGCGCGG
>DASXVK010000198.1:0-69658 GCA_036504295.1 Polyangia bacterium | reverse complement strand
CCGATGGACAACGGCGTCCAGGCCGACTTCGACGGCGACGGCGTGGGCGACGCCTGCGACCCCTGCCCGCTCGACGCCAACACGACCACGTGCACCACGTACGATCCGAACGACCGCGACGGCGACGGCATCCCGAACGCGGACGACAACTGCCCCAACACCCCGAACCACGACCAGCTCGACTCGGACGGCGACCACATCGGCGACGCCTGCGACCTGTGCCCGCACACGCCGAATGTCGGCTCGGCCTGTCCGGTGACCATCTATGACGTCAAGCAGGGCACGGCCCCCGCCGGCAGCACGGTCGCCCTCATCAACAAGCTGGTGACCGCGCGCACGGCGAGAGGCTACTACCTCCAGGAGAAGAGCGGCGACGTCGGCTACAACGGCACCGACTGGTCGGGCGTCTTCGTCTATGACTCCGCGAACACGTTCAAGGCCGGCGACCGCGTCACGATCACGAGCGCCGTGATCACGAACTGGTACAGCCAGATCGAGCTGACGACGCCGGTCGCCACGGTCGTCACGTCCGCGAACGAGGCGGCCCCGGCGCCGGTCGTCGTGACTCCGGCCGAGGTCGCCACGGGCGGCGCGAAGGCCGCGGCGCTCGAGTCGGTGCTCGTGCAGGTCGCGAACGTGACCGTCACCAGCATCACGCCGGCGCTCGGCAGCGGCGACACCGCCCCGAACAACGAGTTCGTGGTCGAGGGCAGCCTGCGCGTGAATGACTACCTCTACCTCGTCGACCCGTTCCCGGGCGTGGGCACGAACTACGCGACGCTGACGGGCGTCCTCGACTTCCGCAACAACGACTCCAAGCTCGAGCTGCGCGGCCCCGGCGACGTCGCCGCGGGCACCGCCGCGCTCATCGGCTTCGGCCCGGCGCTGAGCTACGTCGGCGTGGGCGCGGCGAGCAACCCCACCTACCCCGCCCCGCTCACGGTCCAGCTCAGCAACGCCGTCGCGACCGACACCTTCGTCGCCATCACCTCCGCCGACGAGACCAAGCTCACCGTCGTCGGCGGCGGCGTCACCATCACCGCCGGGCAGACGAGCGCGCCGGTGCTCGTGAACGGCCTGGCGCAGGCCGCGAGCGTGCAGCTCACCGCCACCCTCGCCGCCGTGACCAAGAACGCGAACGTGCGCGTGCTCGACTTCACCGAGCTACCGGTCCTGGCCGACCTCTCGCCGGGCGCCGCCACGGCCGCGCCGGGCGCGACCGTCACGTTCACTGTCACGCTCGACATCCCGGCCCCGGCCGGCGGCACCATCGTGACGCTCGGGCTCACCCCCGCCAACGCCGGCATCCTCCCGCCCACCGTGACCGTGCCCGCGCACCAGCTCGCGGCGACCTTCGACTACGTCGACGCGAACCTCGTGGCCAGCGCGAGCGTCACCGCGACGCTCGACACGGTCACGAAGACCGCGACCATCACGATCGCGGCGGCCACCGGCGGGCTCGTCATCAACGAGATCGACTACGACCAGGTCGGCACCGACACGGCCGAGTTCATCGAGCTCTACAACGCCGGCGGCGCCGCGATCAGCCTGGTCGGGGTCAAGGTGTTCCTCGTCAACGGCAGCGGCAACGTGGTCTACACCCCCACCGGGTGGACGGGGCCCATCGACCTGACCTCGCTCGGGTCGATCGCCGCGGGCCAGTACCTCGTCGTCGGCGCGGCGACCGTCACCGCGACGCTGCCGCCGGAGGTGCTGAGCCTGACCGTCAGCGTCCCGAGCGGCGGGTTCTTCCAGAACGGCTCCCCGGACGGCCTCGCGCTCGTCGATACCGTGGCCGGGACGGTGCTCGACGCCCTGTCGTACGAGGGCGCGATCACGGCCGTTACGCTCCCCAGCGTCACGGGCGCGGTGAGCCTCGTCGAGGGCACCCTCCTGCCGGCGACCGTCGCCGACAGCAACACGGTGCAGGGCTCGCTCTGCCGCCTGCCGAACGGCGTCGACACCAACGACGCGGCCGCCGACTGGAAGTTGTGCGCGACGCTGACCCCGGGCGCCGCGAACATCCAGTAGCTCCCCCCGCGAACCCGCCTCCGCGCGCCGCGCCACGGCCGGCGCGCGTTCCTTCCGCACTCTCCCGGCATCGAATCAGGTCGCATGTCACTCTTCGCCCGCCTCGCGACCCCCGTCCAGGTCGTGCTCACCCTCTTCATGTACGTCGAGATCGCGCTCGCCGCGGGCCTGGCCATGACGCCGGCGGTGTACGGTGCGCTGACGGTCTACGGCTGGGTCGCGGCGCAGGGCTGGCCGGACATCCTGCGGGTGATGGCCGGGTGCGTGCTCGCCGCGCTCGCCTACTTCGGCTACGCGCTCACCGTCATCTTCGTCGCGCCCCTCTTCCGGGTCCTCGCGCCGGGCACGCCCGAGGGGCGCTATCCTTACTACTCGTTCAAGGCGCTGCAGTGGGCGAGCTACAACGCGCTCATCCTCCTCGTGCGCTACACCTGCATCAACTTCCTGCGGGTGACCCCGTTCATCCGGCTCTTCCACCGCCTGATGGGCATGAAGATCGGCCACCGCGTGCAGATCAACACCGCGGTGATCGGCGACTCGAACCTGATCGAGATCGGCGACGACACCGTCGTCGGCGGCGACGTCACGCTGGTGGCGCACTCGGCGGAGCGCGGCGAGCTCGTGACCGCCCGCGTGCGCATCGGCCGCCGGGTCACGCTCGGCCTCATGTCGATCATCCTCCCGGGCTGCGAGATCGGCGACGGCGCGGTGCTCGCGGCCAACGCCGTCCTGCAGAAGGGCACGAAGGTCGGGCCCGGCGAGATCTGGGGCGGCGTGCCCGCGCGCAAGATCGGCGAGCGTGGCAAGGCCGGCGCCGAGCTCGCGGACGGAGGGGCGCCGTAGCGGCTACGGCGCGATGCGGATCTCGAGCGGCGCCGCCCAGCTCTTCTGGTCGTCGCCGTAGTAGAGGTAGGCGCTCGAGGCCGGGCCGGTGTAGCGGCCGGGCACGGTGGCCTGGAGCTCGAGGGCGAGGCGCTTCTCCTCGCGCGGCAGGAGCTGGCGGAAGTAGAGGATGACCTCGCGCGGGCGGGTCTCGTAGAAGGCGATCTGGCCCCGCTCGCGGAGCTCCTTGAGCTGCCAGGTCTGGAAGGTGAGGCCGCCCGGCAGGCCGATGCGCGCGAGCACCATCGGCTGGCCCTTGGCCTCCCGGTTGGTCACGGTCACGTCCACGCGCACGGCGTCGCCCAGCCGAGCCTCGCCGCGGGCGAGCGCCGCGCGCAGCGCGACCGGCGCCGTCGCGCTCGAGGCGGGCTGGCGCGAGCGGTACTCGACCGCGACGCTGTAGGGCAGCGGCTCCTGGCCCTCGCCGACGATCTCGAGCTGATTCGCGCCGGGGCGGAAGTGCTCGCCGGCGGCGAAGAGGATGGGCTCCCGGCGGCCGGCCTCGAAGGCGACCCGGCCGAGGCTCGCGCCGTTGAGGCGCACCTCGACGGCGCCCGGGGCCGGGGCGCGGGCGGTGGCCTCGGCGTGGCGGGTCAGCGCCTTGAGCGCGAGCACCGTGGCCTGGGTCGCGCCCCACTGGCCGAAGCCGCCGCGGTTGCGCTGGAGCCAGGCGACGGCGGCCTGGGCCTCCGCGAGGCGGCCGGCCTTGACCATGGCGATGAGCGCCAGCGCGGTGGTCTCGATGAGGAGGTTGGTGCCGCTCGAGCGCGTGATGCTGTGGTCCGCCCCGGGGAAGGCGCCGGCCTCGGCGCCCGCGCGGGCCTGCAGCGCCGCCAGCCGCCCGGTCGTCGTCACGCCCTCCTGAAGGTGGGCCGGCACGTTGAGGAGGGTGTTGGCGGCGAGCGCGAGCAGGTAGGGGTCGCGCGTGGTCTGCGCCAGGCGGCGCTGCGCGGCGACCTCGGGCGCCATGCCGCCGTCGAGCTGGCCGGCCTCGCTCAGCGCGTAGACGATGTAGGCGTTGGTCACCTCGGGCGACGCGCGGCCAAACGTGTCGAGGGCGCGGGTGTGGCGCTGGAAGCCGCCCTGGCCGTCGCGGCGGCTCTTGAGCCACGCGACGGTGCGGGCGACCATCGGGTCGTCGACCGCGTAGACGCGCTTCATGTCGAGGAACTGGACCAGCCCGAAGGCGGTGAGCGCCTCGTGGGCCGGGTCGGCGCCGAACCACTCGTAGCCCTTCGACCGCGACTCGAAGCCGGTCAGGCGCCGGTAGCCCGAGTCGAGCAGACGGTTCGCCCGGCCCAGGAGCTGCTCGTCGTGGACGCGGTGCTGGCGCAGGTAGGAGGCGATCATGACGTTCGGGTAGTTCGAGGACGAGGCCTGCTCGAAGCAGCCGCTCGGCTCCCGCAGCAGCCCCTCGAGCCCGCCGACCATGGTCGCGACCGGGCTCGGGTAGAGCTGGACCTGGGCGAGCACGGAGCCGGGCACGACCTGGCCCACATCGACGGCCTCCCGCACGGGCACGCCGCCGCGCCCGCCGACGTTGCCGGCGCGGGACGCGACCAGGGGGAAGCCGACCGGCGTCACCGCCAGCTCGCGGGCGACCTCGTCGGCGTAGCCGCCGGCGCTGGCGCTGACCTTGAGGTGGGCCTGGCCGCGCTGGCCCACGACCCGGAGCGGGACGTAGGTGGTGTCGCGGGCGCGCGGCGCGAGGCGCCGCCGCTCGGCCGGCAGCGCGCCCGCGGCCGCGAGGAGCTGGTCGTGCTCGACCTGCAGCCGAGCCTCGACGGGCTCGCCGCGCTCGTTGGTGAGCGTGACGGGCACGAGGACCTCGTCGCCCGCCGACACCTCGAGCGGCAGCCGCGCGCTCAGGCTGAGGGGCCGGTCCGAGCGGAACACCTTCTCGCCGCGGCCCACGAGGCCGTGGCGCCAGGCGCGGGTGGCGACGCCCTCGGCGACCACGCGGAACGAGGTGACCGCGTCGGAGAGGGTGAAGCGCACCTGCGCGCGGCCGTCGGCGCCGGTCCGCACGCGCGGCGCCCAGTACACCGTGTCGCGGAAGTCGGTCCGGGGCCCCGACGGCTGGCCGCGGTAGTCCGGCACCGGGAAGACGCGCGCGACCGCGAGGCCCGGCTCGTCGCGCTGCTGGATCAGCCACTCGACGCGGCGGTTGCGGTCGCGCCCGGCGACCGTGGCGTTGCTCGCGATCGGCCGGTGCGCGCCGTACCCGCGCGGCCGGAGCCGCTCGCGCGGCACCCCCTTGCGGACCAGGTAGGCCACGACGGCGTGCGCGCGCCGCGCGGCCAGGGTCGGCGCGTCCTTCGCCTCGACGGCGTCGCCGTGGCCCTGCACCTCGAGGAGGCGGATCTGCGGGTGGTCGCGCAGGACGGCGGCGACCGCGTCGAGGATCGGGTACGACGCCGGACGGATGGCGGCGCTCTTCGACGCGAAGTACACCTTGTCGAGGATCTGGATGTGCGCGGCCTGCACGCGCACGAGGCGCCGGGCCCGCGGGAGCAGCTCCTTCGCGGCCGCGGCCGCGTCCGCGTCCGCGACCGGACGCTCCGCCGCGCGCGGCCCCAGGGCCTGCTGCGCGGGCCCGGGCGCGGGCGGCAACCGCGGCGCGGCCGCCGGTCGCCGGGGCTCCTTCGGCGCGAGCGCGCCCACCCGCTCGGGGCGCGGCGCGCCGCGGCCCGCGCCCAGACCGGCGCCGCCCATCCGGCCCTCCGCGATGGCGCCACCCCCGAGACCCAGGCGGTCACCGTCCGCCCGGCCCGCGCCGGCGGCGCCGCCCAGGAGCCGCAAGATCGCGCCCGCCTTGGCCTTGGGCATGCGCCGGTGCTCGCGCTCCTCGCGCGCCGCCCGGATCTCCTCGCGGCGGCGCTCCGCCTCCTCGCGGCGCTGGGCGAGCTCCTCGCGGCGGCGCTCCTCGGCCTGGCGCCGCAGCTCCGCGGCGCGCGCGACGGGATCGTGGGCCATCACCGGCTGCCACTCGAAGCGCCGCCACCCGCGGGTCCCGAGCAGCAGGTCCAGCGCCAGCGCGGACTCGGGCTTCGTCAGGTCGAGGTAGACGTTCGGCTCCTCGACGCGGCCCGCGAGCTCCGGCTCGAGCAGCAGCTGGGAGAGGAGGTGGCCCTGCTTGTCGTCGGCGTAGGCGATGACGGTGTCGTCGACGACCGAGAGCGCCACCTCCGCCGCGACCGGCCGGCCGTCGGGACCGGTGGTGCGCACCGTCAGGGCCACGCCGTCCCGCGGCCCGTAGCTCGGGCGGTCGGGGTGGAGGCCGATCGTGAGGCGCTGGCGGCGGTTGCGGTAGACGAGGCGCTCGGCGAGCGGCTCGAGCTGCTCGCCGAAGACGGTGATCCGCGCGACCCCCTGAGCGCGCGACAGGCCGGCCGCCGCGCCCCGCGCGCGCAGGTGGACGACCGCCTCGGCGCCGACCGCGACGGCCACCCGGGCGGCGTCGATGAGCTGGTCGCGCTGCACGGCCACGACGGTCACCGCGCGCGGGCGGCTGCAGCGCACGCCCACGCGCAGGGCGGCGACCTCGCCGTCGAGGTCGTCGTAGGCGCGCAGCACGCAGCCCTCGCCGCGCGCCGCGGGCAGCGCGTGACGGCTCCGGGCCTCGACAGGGGCGGTGACCACGGCCGCGTAGCGCCGGTCGCGCACGGGCCGCAGCACGAAGCGGCCGAGACCGTTCTTGTGGCTGCGGAACCGCGCCACCACCTCGCCGCGATCGTCCTCGACGTGGCCCTCGACGTCGGCGGGCTTGCCGAACGGATCCTGGGCCTCGAAGTAGACCCGCGACGGGACCTCCTCGACGAGCTCGCCCCCCTCGGGCCGGAGCGCCAGGTCGAGCGCCTTGACCACGACCGGGATGCGCCGGGAGATCGACTCCGTCGTGCCCCCGTCGTCCACGAGGACCGTGAGGAGCGCGTCGCCGCTGCTGATCGCCGCGGGCAGCCGGAAGCGCACCTTGGCGTCGCCCCGCGCGTCGGTCGTGACCTTCACCGTGGGCAGCTCGACCCCGTCGACGCGGGCGACCGCGCGCACCGGGTGCCCGGGCAGCGCCTGGCCCGTGGGGCGCCGGAGCTCGAAGGCGGCCTCGACCGGGTCGCCGGCCCCGTAGGCCTTGCGCGTGAGCTCGAGCTTCATCTTCATGCGCGGCTGCTCGTAGCCGGCGACGATCAGGGTGCGCTCGCCGCGCTCCCCGCCGGCCGCGTGGACCCGGATGGTGTACTCGCCGCCCGGGAGGTCGGCCGCGAGGTCGAGCTCGGTCGCGGCGAAGCCGCCCTCGGCGCTCACCTCGCGGCGCGTGACGACCGCGCCCCGGGGGCTCACGAGCTCGCAGGCCGCCGCCCCGGGCGCGCCGGCGTCGGCCGCCGCGCCCAGGTCCCGCACGCGCAGGTCCCAGCTCTTGACCCACACCGTCTCGCCGGGCCGGTACAGCGGCCGGTCCACCTGCACGTAGACGCGCCGCCCCGGCCGCTCCTCGAAGTAGCTGTCGATCTTCTTCCCGAGGTCCCGCGCGTCGGCCGTGAGGGGCAGGCGCGGGCTCTCGCCGGGGCTGGGCTCGGCGCGCACCGGCGGCACGTCCGCCGGCAGCGCGGCCACCCCGGGCATCGCGTCGGCCGGCGGCGGCGCGCCGCGCGTCGGCGGCGACCGCGTGAGGGCGGCCGCGAGGGCCACGACCGGGAGCGCGAGGAGGAGGAGCCGTGAGCTACGGGAGACCGTCGTCCGGCGCATGCCGCATCGTACACCGGTCGGCTCCCCGCGCGACAGCGCGGGCCGCGCCGCGGCTCGCGTGCGCCGGCGGGGTGCCTGCGCGGGCCCCGCCGGGCCCCGGCGCGCGGCCCGGCCCACCGACGACCGCGCCGGAGCGGGCGCCGGCCGGGCCGGGCCGCGGCACCGGCGTGGCGCCCCGGCACGCACGCGCGGTCCACAGGCGCTCGCGGCGGGCCGGCCGCCCGCGGAGGCGATTTGCTCGCCCCGCCGACCCGGGCCGGCATGAGCCCACGTCGTTCCGGGTCCGCCTCGCGCAGGCCGCCGCGCCGGTGCGGTCGGCACGCAACACGCCCCGGGGCTCGTTCCGGGTCCGCTTCGCGCAGGCCGCGGCGCCGGTGCGGTCGGCACGCAACACGCCCCGGGGCTCGTTCCGGGTCCGCCTCGCGGGCAGGCCGCCGCGCCCGTGCGGTCGGCACGCAACACGCCCCGGGGCTCGCTCCGGTCCGCCTCGCGGGCAGGCCGCCGCTGGGCGTCGCGGGTGCGCACTGGGAATGCAGGTGCGCGCCACGCGGCGCCGCCGCCCGCCCGACCAGCCGTTAGCCCACTGTGGCGCGCCAGGGAGGACCCCTTTCCGGGTAGGCACCCGCGCCGGCGCCGCCGGTGGACGCCCGCGACGGCCGGGTGCTACAACCGCCGCATGCGCCCGGTGCTCGTCGCTGCCGCCGCCCTGCTCCTCACCGCCTCCGCTCGCGCGGACGACGGCTCGGTCGAGGTCGTGGTGGACGCCCACAGCCGGCTCCAGACGGTGGTCCCGCGCCGGCACGCGGCGGTGCGCATGGCGGCCGAGGAGGTGCGCATCATCCCGTTCTTCGACCGGGCGCGCGGCGGCGAGCGGCCCATCGCGCACGTCGACGCGCGCTTCGACTTCGTGAACCTCGGCCCCGCGACGCGACGGCCCGGACCGCCACGCGACCGTCGCCGAGGCGGCGCTCGTGCAGCGGACGCCGCCCAAGGCCGAGCCCGCCCCGGACGAGGCGCCCCCGCCCGCGGTGCCGCGGTGGTTCACGCCGAAGTGAGGCCGCGGCGATCCTACTGCGCTTCGTAGCAGCCGAGGTCGGGGGCGGTCGTGCGGCGGTTGCCGTCGAGGTCGCCGATCGGGGCGCCGGCGGTGATGCCGGCGTCGATGCAGGGCGAGGCGGGGGCGGCGGTGACGAGGTGGTAGTTGTTGTTCGCCGTGTCGACGAACTTCGGGTCAGCGTTGATGTTGCCGGTGCCGTTCAGGCCGCCTTGCACGTCCGAGTAGGTGACGGTACAGCCGCTCTGCTGGCCGCTGCCGCCGTTGCCCCAGAGGATCGAGTTCACCACCGGCGGGCCCGCCGGGAAGCAATAGACGCCGCCTACGGCGCCGCCGGACGCCGCGTTTTCGGCGACGGTGTTGTTCACGAAGAGGGCGGTCGCGCTCAGGGGCGTCTGGAACAGGCTCGCCCCGCCGACGCTGCTCGAGCTCGACCCGTTCTTCACGAACAGGCAGTTCACCACGGTGTAGCTGGAGTTCGTCAGCGAGAGCCCCCCGCTCACGTTCCCGCTGAGCCTGGTCTCAGTCACTGTCGCCGCGCATTTCGTGCCGTTGATCCCGAGCCCGCTGTTGGGCCCGAGGGTAGCGTCCGAGATCGTAAGGGTCGCCGTCGAGGCGATCCCGCCGCAGAGCACGCCGTCGCCTGAGCCGCCGCTGGCGCCACGGAGGACGACGTGATACAGGCTCAACTCGCCGGTGCCGAGCACCTGAAGCACCGGGGTGTTCCCCAGGTTCTGCACCAGCTCCGTCGCGCCCGTCCCCGCGCCGATCACCATCACCTTGCGGTCCTGCACGATCTGCGCGCCGCTGTACGCGTAGATGCCCGGCTGCATCACGATGCGCCACCTCGTCGCGCCCGCGGTCACCGTCGCGAGCGCCGGGGGGAAGTCGCAGTAGGGCGTCGCGGCGGCGCCGGTGCCGGGGCAGCTCGCCCCTTTGTCCACATAGATGACGTCCGCGGCCGCGACGCACGCGCCCGACGTGAAGTCGCAGGCGCCGCTCGCGCACTCGCCGTGGGCCACGCAGCCGCGGCAGGCCTTGCTCGCGTCGTCGCAGATCGGCGTCGCGCCGGTGCCGCAGGAGGCCGCCGTGCAGCCGCAGCGCGTACCGAGGCACGTCGGCGTCGTGCCGGCGCACGCCACGCAGCTCGGCCCGCAGTGGGTGTCGATCGCGCAGGCGGCGCACGTGGCGCCGGTGTCGTAGAAGCCGCCGTGGCACTCGTAGCCGCACGCCGCGGCGCAGGTGCGGTCGGCGTCGGCCACCGCCGGGCAGGACTGGCAGCTCGCGCCGCAGTGGTCGGGGACGTCGCACGCGGCGCAGGCGGTGCCGCTGTCGTAGTAGCCGCCGCCGCAGGCGTAGCCGCACGCGGTCCCGTCGCAGGTGGCGCTCCCGCCGGTGACCGCGCCGCACGGCGCGCAGCTCGCGCCGCAGTGCGCCGGATCGTTGGGCACGCACGTGCCCGCGCAGCAGTGGCCGGTGGAGCACGTGGCGCCGGTCGCGGCGAGCGGGTACTCGCACAGGTGGCTCGCGTTGCAGACCGCCCCCGCGGCCACGCGGCACGGCGGCGGGTTCTGGCAGTCGGCCGCGGTCGTGCAGGTGCCGCTCACGCACGCGCCTCCGGCGCACACCTCGCCGGTCGCGCACGAGCTCGCGGTGCACGCGCAGGTGCCGCCCACGCACGCGGGCGTGCCGCCGCCGCACGCGACGCACACCGCGCCGCAGCTCTGGGCATCGTCGTCCGCCACGCAGGTCTCGCCGCAGCGGTGGCGGCCGACCGCGCAGCCGCCGTCGGGCACGGCCACGGGCCCGTCGACGCCGGCGTCGCCGGTGAACGCCTCGCACTCGTGCCACGTCACCGCGCACACCGGGTAGGCCGGATCGGTGCAGGGCGTATTCTCGTCGCAGTACCGCGGGTCGGCGCACGCGCCGACGCTCACCGCGGCGACCCACGCGAGCAGGGAGACTCTTCGCATCGCAACCGCTCCTAGCGCCAGTCGAGGCTCAGGGTGAGGGTGCCGGGCCCCGCGGCGATCCGGGCGCGCTCCCGCCGCCCGTCGAAGGCCCAGAGCACGATGCCGCCGGCGACGAGCGCGCCGCCGGTGGCGAGGAGGGCGAGGCCGCCGGTGCGCACGCTCGGCAGCCGCGGGCAGCGCCGGGCCTCGCCTTCGGCCTCACAGCCGAGGCCGTACAAGGTGCCGCCGGCGACGAGGCCGACGACCCCGGCCCCGAGGAGCACGTAGGCCCACGGCCGCAGGGAGCGGCGCGCGGGCTGGGTCACGCCGCCGGCGCCCGGCTCGGCCGAGGGCAGGCCCACGGCGGCGAGCGCCAGCTCGATCCTGGTCACCGCGCCGGCCTTCACCTCGACCCGGCTCTCGACGCGCGTGGCGCCGGCCCGCTCGAGCACCACCAGGTGCGACCCCGCGGCGAGCGGCAGGTCGGTGTCGGTCTCGCCGAGCACGCGGCCGTCGACGGTGACGGTGGCGGCCCCGGGGATGGTGCGCACGACGAGCCGGCCCGCGGGCACGGCCGTGTCGCCCGCCACGACGGCGCGCGCCGCCTCGACGACGGTCTTGCGCATCCCGGCCGTGTCGCAGCGCGCGCAGAAGCGGGTCGTGGTGCCGGCGGGCGCGCTCACCTCGGCGTCGAAGACGACCAGCGTCACGCCGGTGCCGCCGGCGTCGCGCCGGAAGTGGGCGTCGACCAGGCGCTGGGCGCCCAGGGAGCGCGCCACGTCCACGCGGCAGCGGTCGTCGGGACAGCTGCCCTTGGGCCGGGTGCCGAACGCGAGGTCGAGCTGCTCGGGCTCGAACACCGTCAGACCGGCCGCGACCAGGGCGCGCCGGACCGCGAGCGGCAGCTCCGCGCGCTCGCGCGCGGTGAAGTCGCCGGAGAAGCTGACGTTGAGGAGCGCGGCCGTGCGCTGCGGCGCGGCGGCGCCCCGGCTGCCGCCGAGCGCGCAGAGCGCGACGACGCAGGCGCAAGCGCAGGTTCTTAGGTTTGTCATCGCCCCAGGTTGCGCGCGCGCCGTCGGGAGGCGCCGCGACTGGGAGCGACTACACCACGGGGTCAACCAGTGGTCAAATTTTGGGCGGCTCCGTCGAGGCGCGCGCCACGAGCGGCCGGGTGCGCGCCCGGCGCATCTGATCGCGTGGACCGAAACCGCGACTGGACGGCGCCGTGAGCGGCGGGCCGATCCAGCTGCGGGAAGGGAGACTCAGTCATGATCACGTACCGGCAGGCCACCGTGGGCGGCGCCCAGGTCTTCTATCGCCAGGACGGCCCGCAGACGGCCCCGACGCTCCTCCTGTTGCACGGCCGCAAGCTCGGCGCGCGCGCCGGCGACTGAGCGGGACAGCGCCGGCGTCACTTCGCCGGCGGGGTCTCGGCGATCGTCATGCCGTGACGCCGGAAGACCTCCACCATCTTCGCGCGGTCGGGCGGGCCGCCGGCGGCGGCACCGACGAGCTCGGCGGCCTCGCGGAAGTAGGCGGGCCCCATGACCGCGGGGCTGATGACGGCGAGCTGCTTGGCGTCCGTGCTGCCGAAGTTGTCGAAGCGGTGCACCGCGCCGCGGGGGATGCACAGCGCCTGCCCGGGTCCGACCTCGATCGGCGTGCCGTCGACCGTCCAGGTGAGGACGCCCGCGACACCGTAGAGCACCTCTTCGTAGGCGTCGTTCCGGTGCGCCGGCGCGGCCAGCCGCTGCCCGGCGGGGACGAGGACCTCGAACACGGACACGCTGCCGCCGGAGTCGCCGCCCGTCAGGAGGAACCGGATGCCGAGCGGGCCGATCGTGATGAGCTCTTCCGATGGATTGACGCTGGTCGAGCTCCGCTGCATGCCTGCCTCCGCTGGTACCCGTGGGATGCGCCACGGCGCGGTTCGGCGCGCGGTTCGGCGCGGGACGATTGACGTCCCCGGGCGCGCGCGCGAAGCTCCGGGCGATGACGAGGTACGCCATCGGCTTCGCGCTGGTCATGGGCCTGGGCATGCTCGGCATGTGGGCGATGTTCTTCGTCACCGCCGGCGTGCCGGAGGTCCGCTCGGCGCCGATCGCGCTCGGGTTCCACCTGGCGGGCGAGGTCGTCACCGCCCTCTCGCTCATCGCCGCGGCCATCGGCCTCATGCGCCGGACGCGGTGGGCGCGCGGGCTCTACCTCTTCGCGCTCGGGGCGTTCGTCTACACCGCGATCGTCAGCCCGGGCTACTTCGCCCAGCGTGGGCAGTGGCCCCTGGTCGGGATGTTCGCGGCGTTCATCCTGGCGGCCGTGCCGGCCGCGGTTGCGGCGATCCGAGGGGACCGGTAGCCTGCCGCCGGCGTCACCGCCCCTGGGCGTCGCCGCCGCTCAGCACGAGGCAGCTGCCGTTGAGCTTCGCGACGAGGCTGCCCGTCTCGTCGACGACGTCGGCCTCGGTGTAGGCGAGCTTGCGCGTGCGCTTCACGACCTTGCCCGTGGCCCTGAGCCGCTGCTGCCAGACCGGCTTGAAGAAGTTGATCTTCAGCTCGAGCGTGGTGTAACTCTCGCCCTCCGCGAGCGTCGTCGCGACGGCGCACCCCATGGCCGCGTCGCCCAGGTCGCACAGGACGCCGCCGTGCAGCGTGCCCATGGGGTTGGCGTGGCGCCGGTCGGCCTGCAGCGCGAAGACCGCCTCGCCCGGCCGCACCTCCACCAGCTCCAGGCCGATCAGCTCCGCGATGGGGGGCGGGGGCACCTGCCTCGAGACGATTGCGTGCATCGCGCCGAGTCCGTTCATCGGTGGTCTCCTTCCAGGGCGAACAGCAGCTTGCGGGCCGCGAGCAGGACCTCGTCCGACCAGGCCGTGCCGCGGCTCGCGCGGGCCAGCGCCAGGGCGCCGATGAGCGTCGCCGCCGTGCCGAGCGCGCGCTGCCGGGCGGTGAGCCCGGGGCGGGCGTCGAGCAGCGGCGTGAGGCGCCCCACCAGATCGTCGACCCCGTCCACGAGGGCGTCGCGCACCGGCGCGTCCCGGGGATCGATCTCCGACAGGCACGCCGGCACGGGGCAGATCTGCCGCTCCATGTCCCGGTGCTGGCGTGACAGGTAGCGCCGAACGGCCTGGTCGTAGCGCTGCGCGCGCGAGGCCCCCTCGAGCCCGGTGAAGAGCGCGCTCATGTTGTCGGCGAAGGCCCGGCGCAGCGCCGCGCCGGCCAGGTGGCTCTTGGTCGCGAAATGGGCGTAGAAGCCGCCCACGGTCAGCCCCGCGCCCTGCATCACGCGCGCGACCGACGCCGCCGCGATGCCGTAGCGGCGGATCAGATCGGCGGCGACGGTGACGATGGCTTCGTGGGACGCGGCCTTCTGGATGCTCCGGGGCATGCTCCACTCCGTATGATGATTATGATATTACAGCCATCATACGGCGTGTCAAGCGACGGGCGCGGGCTCGCCGCCGCCCGGGCCGCTACTCGTCTTCGCCGACGAAGCCGTAGTACCGCGCCATCCAGTACGCGAGCAGGTAGTCCGTCGGCGGATCGACGACGCGCAGGTCCGCGGCGCAGTCGCCGGGGTCGTAGGGCGAGCCCCACCAGACGAACGTGCCGAGGCAGCGCTCGGCCACGGGCCGCGCGTAGTCGAGCATGGGGCCGTCGAAGCGGTCGGTGCAGCTCGCGAGCACGCACTTCTCGGGCGGGCAGGTGACCGCGCGGGCGTGCTTCTCGGCCGGGAACTGGCGGAGCATGCAGACGCCGTCGGCGACGGCCGCGAGCGCCGGGCCGTCGCTCCCCGGCCCGAGCGCCTTGCCCGCGGCGAAGATGAAGTCGAAGAGGCTGTTGTGCTGGGCCGAGAGCGGGCGGGCCTTGCCTTTGGGCGCGAAGAAGTCGTCTTGCAGGTGGCGCTGCACGGGAGCGCGCACGGCCGGGTCGTGCTCGAACCAGAGGAGGTCGTGCAGCGACAGGGCGTGCATCGAGAAGTTGTTCCAGTTGCTCTGGCAGCTCGCCGCGCCGATGTAGAGCGTCCACTGCGGGCTGAGGTGATCGACGTAGGGCCGCGGCGACTCGAGCGGCTGCTCGAGGCAGTCGCGCGGGCCGCCCTGCTGCAGCAGGCAGTTGTCGTACCAGTCGACGAGCTCCGGGTCGCCGGTCGCCGTCGCCGCGAGCCTCATGAACGCGAGCGCCATGGCGGCGTTGAAGCTCGGCCAGTCGTCCATCGCGTAGGCGTAGAAGCGGCCGTGCTCGGTGACGCGGCCGTCCCAGTCGACGAGCGTCAGGCGGTGCTGCGCGAGGTGGCGGCCGACCTGCCCGAGGAGGTCGCGGGTCACGGTCTGCACCGCGGCGTCGTCGACCAGCGCGAGGAGCGCGCCGAGCGCGAACATGTGGCCCGCGTACTCGTCCTTGCTCACGTTGTCGAGCCAGCACCAGCCCCGGTAGTCGTCGAGCCCGCAGTGCGTCGAGGCGACCCAGGCGCCGGTGGCGGGATCGACGGTGGCGACGCAGCCGTCGTCGCCGACGCGGACCCAGCGGTTGTCCTTCTTGTCGGCGGAGGGGACGTACTGCGTGGGGTCCGCCGGGCAGCCGATGCCCGCGACGCCCGGCGGGATGAGCTGCCGGGTGAAGAGCCCGGGCACGCCCGTGATGCGCATGCGGTCGACCTCACCGGCGAGGAGGACGCGGATGACCTCGAGCGCGGCGGGGTCGCGCGTCACGCCGTACCGGTAGGCCTCCGCGGCGAGGAAGAGCGCGCTCCAGAGCCCGTCGTTCTCGCCGGTGTGGAAGGTCTCGACGTCCGTCCACGTGGCCTCGGTCTCGGCCACCGCGGGCGCCGTGCAGTCGTAGCACGGCGGCGTGCCGCCGGGCGGGCACGGGTCGACGCGGCAGGGCAACGTGACCGGCGTCACCCAGCGCAGCGCCGGGTGCAGGTGCAGCCGGCGGGCGCGCTCGTCGTAGGCGCGGGCCTTGTCGCCCAGGGACTCGGGCGTCGCGAGCGGCTCGCCGTCGCAGCGGCTCCACGCGGGCGCGCCGTAGCGCCACGGATCCACGCACGCGCCGCCCTCGCAGAGCTGGCCCTGCTCCGCCATGCAGGCGGTCGCGCGCCAGCGGCCGCCGGCGCAGGTGCGCAGCGTCAGGCCGTCGTCGCTGCAGCGGGTCTCGGCGCCGCTGCACTCGTCGCCGCCGCAGCCGGCGAGCAGCACGGCCGCCGCGAGGAGGGCGGCCAGCGGACGGGCGAGGAGCGGGGCCGGGGGCATGACCTGGACTCCGGGCGCGCGGGCGCCGGATCCAGCGTACCACGGGTCCCTCAGCGGCGGCGGGGGCGGCTCAGCGGGCGCGGCGCCCGAGGCGCCCCGCGACGAGGCCCCACACGCCGCCCAGGAGGCCGCCCCCGAGCACCGCGAGGCCCGCGGCGCCCAGCGCCGCGCGCCCCGACGAGGTGACCGCGGGATCGACGAGCGCGAGGAAGGTCACGGACGCGGCGACCACGGCCACGAGCACCCCGCGCAGGCGCGGCGTCTCACGCAACGCCGCGGCGTCGGCGACCAGCGCCAGGAGGAGCGCGAGCGCCGCGGCGAGGAGCACGAAGGTGCGCGGGAACGGCACCGCGCGCACGAGCACCTCGACCTGGCCGTGGCCCCGCTCGAGGAAGAGCCGGGCGCGCGTCCCGGCGGCGAGGCGCACCTCGACCGGGATCGCCAGGCCGTCCGCCCCCGCGGCGATCCGCGTGTCACGCTCGGCGCGCACCTGCAGGAGGAAGCCCGCCTCGGGCTGGGCGCGGTGCTCCCCGAGCGGCTTCACGCGCACCTCGTAGCGTCCGGTGCTCGGCGCGGGCGTGCTCTCGACCTCGCGCCTCGCCCCGCCGAGCTGGCCGTCGTAGAGCGCCGACGCCGGTCGCGCCATGCGGTAGAGCGGGAGCGCCACGCCGGCGCCCCACGCGAGCACGAAGATCGCCGTCAGCGCGAGCGCCACCGTGCTGGCGCGGCGCAACACGGCCGGGAGCACGAGCGCGACCCCGGCCGCCGAGAGGACGAGCCCCAGCTCGCCGGCGACGCGCATCGCCGGCACCGCGCCGGCGAGCCCTTGCGCGAGGCGCACGACGACGAGGAGCGCCGTGGCCGCGAGCGCGCCCCGGGGGAGCCAGCGCCGGAGGCCGTCGGTCATGGCGGGCCCCCATCCGGAGGGAGGATCTTCGCGTCGACCGCGATGATCTCGTACTGGGTGGTGGTGCTCCCGCCGCGCAGGGCGCGGACGCGGGCGAACACGGCGCCGGGGGCCGTCGCCGACACCCGCTGCCCGGGTGCCCCGGTCGCCGGCGCGAGCTCCTGCCCGGACTGGCCGAGGAGCACCACCTCGGCGGCCACGTCCGCCGGCGGCGTGACGTGGACGCGCACCGGGCCCTTGGCCCCCGCCGAGATCCGGAACCAGTCGACGTCGCCGGCCGTGAGGAACCCGCCAACCGGCACGCCGAGCGGCAGCGCCGAGGCCGTCTCGCGCGTGCCGTTGGGCTCGAACTCGAAGGCGCCCGACGGCGTGAAGACGCGCACGTCGAGGCGCCACGGCTGCGCGTAGTTCTCGCCCTGCGCCGCGCGCGTGCACACGTGGTAGAGCGACTCCCAGGAGCGGCCGCCGAGCGCCGGGATCACGAGCGGCTGCCCCGGCCCGTCGCCGGCCAGCTCGACCAGCGCCCGGGGCGGGATCTTCGCTTCCTGGTTCCCCACGTCGAGGACCGTGAGCTGTCCGCGCACGCCGGGCGGCGGGGTGAGCTCGAGGCGCACCATCGCCCCCTCGGGCGGCACGCTGAGGGGCACGTCGAAGCAGTCCACGTCACCGGGCCGCGACCACCACCCGGAGGCGCGGTGCCGGGCCAGGGTCCCCTTGGCGGCCGGGTACGTGGCCATGGGCTGGGCGTGCGCGGGATCGTCGTTGGGCTCCCAGTCGGACCCCTTGACCCACGGCGACACGGTGACGTGCAGCCGGTAGCGGCCGGTCGCCGCCGGCACGCCGGGCTCGAGCACGACGATCAGATCGCCGCTGCCGGCGCCGAGCGCGCCGATGCGCGCCGGCGCGGTCACGGCGGCCGCCTCGGCGCCGTCGGGCCGGAGCACGCGCAGCCGCGCGCCGTCGAGCCCCTCGACCCACGCGTCGACCAGGTGCCCCGCCGCCTCGGTGATCGCGATGAGGTAGTGATCGCGGTCGCCGGCGCCCAGGGCCCCGTCCACGATCACGGGCGTCGCGCCCAGCCGCTGCGCCTGGGCCGGGGAGTCGTTCGGCTCGGCCTCGGCGAGGACGCGCGGCCCCGCGGTCACCGGCGGGAGCGCGCCGCCCGCATCGGCCGCCGGCCCGCGTCCCGGCCGGCGGGCCTGCCAGGTCGCGACACCGGCGGCGCCGAGGGCGACGATCCCGGCGAGCGCCAGGTTGAGCGGCCGCCGCCAGAACGGGCGGGGCGCCTGGGTCGCCGGCGCGGGCTCCCCCTGCCGGTCGCGGCGGGTGCGTGCCTGCTTGCCCATCCGGCTACGGCGGCGCCAGCCCGGGGACCGGGCGCGGCGGACGGTCCCCATTCACCCCGCCGGGGTTGTGCATCGGGGGACGGTGGGTCGCCGGGTCGGGCGGCTCCACGGGGGGCGCCGGGGGCGCGCTCGGCTCGGGGCGGGGAGGCTTCACGACCCAGGCCGGGATGTGCCCCGGCGGCGGCGGCGGCGTGTTCGCGGGGGTCGCTTCCCAGGGCGGGATCTGCTTCTCCGGGGTCACCGCGGCCGCTCCGGTCAGCGCGGGGCCGGCCGCGGGCGGGCGCGGCGCCGGGGCCGCGGCGGGCCCGGCCGCCTGCGGCGCGGCCGCGGCCTTCGCCTCGTCGACGGGGCGCGTCCGGTAGAGGCCCTCGAGGAGCAGCCCCACGAGGACGCCCAGGACGACGACGCCGGCGACGAGCGCGAGGCGCGGCCCGAGCGGGCGCGACGCGGAGCTGGCGGACGGAGAGGCCATGGACCATTGCAGGCTATGCGAGGGCCGCGGGTATTTCAAGCGCCGACTTACCACCCCCGGGCTACACGCGGCGGTTCCCCGAGTAGAGCGCGGCGGCGTACTGCGCGATCCGCGTCGGCACCAGCTGGCGCACCGGGGGGGCCGGCAGGGGACGGTCCGCCTGCACACGGCGCAGGCCGGCGGGAGGGCGCACCGGGTCGCGCAGGAACTCCCGCAGGTCGCCGGCGAACCTCGCCGCGGCGTCGAGGTGCGGGTAGTGGCCGCAGCCCGTATACGTGCTGAGGGTCACGCCGGTCAAGCGCTGCAGGAGGCGCTGGCCGTGGTGCACGGGAATGATCGGATCGCTGGTCCCCCAGTAGGCGGCCAGGGGCGGGAGCCCGGCGATCTCGTGGACGCGGTCGATCATGCTCATGTACTGGCCGCAGATGTTGATGATCCCCGCGAGGGTGCGGCGGAAGGCCTCGGCGGTCCCCGGGAGCCGGTTCATGTGGATGGCGCGGGTGGCCTCCGCCGGTTCGATGTGGCCGAACATCGCGGGTGCGAGCCGCAGGGCCAGGGGGAGGGCGACGAACATGACCGCCGGCGTGAACGCCGGCCCGATCACGGGGAAGGTCCCGAGCCGCATCCAGATACCCACCTCGCGGCCGAGCCCGCCGGCCGCGACGAGCGCGAGGCGGTCGACGCGGGGCCGTTCCTGCAGGAGCATCCACTCGGCCACGCCGCCGCCGAAGGAGTGACCGCAGACGTGGGCGCGCCCGAGCCCGATCGCGTCCATCCAGGCGGCCACCATCCGGGCGTACCAGCTCAGGGTGTAGGGGGCGTCGGGGCGGCCCGACCAGCCGTGGCCGGGCAGGTCGGGCATCAGGACGCGGAAGTCGCGGGCGAGCAGCGGCGCCGCGCGCCGCCACGTGCGGTGCGAGTCCCAGAGCCCATGCAGGAGCACCAGCGGCGGGCCGGCCCCGAGCTCGCCCCACGCGATCGTAGTGCCTGCCACGCGCGCCTCGTGTGCCGTTCCAATCATGTCCATCGGCGGTGACTCCTCCGGCTCTGGGCCCGTGCAACCGCCGGGCCGGCGGCGGCCCCGTCGCGGACGGGCGCCGCGGCCCGGGCATGCCTGACGCAGATCGCCAGCGCTGCCATGCAAAACGCCACGGCGCCCCGCGACCGGCGCGGGCGTCGCCGTCAGTCCGCCGGAGCGCCGTTCGGCCCGGCGTTTGCAACGGCGCAGCAGCGAAGGATCCCGGGGCGTAGGAGGGACCGATGTTGCAGCTCAGCACCGACAACCTGCACGCGTTTCGCGCCGAGCTCGACGCGCTGCGCACGGCCGCGACGGCCCGGCTCGGCGCGGCCGACGGCGATCACATCCGCGGCACCGCGCGCGTCTCACGCCTCTGCGAGCTCCTCGGCCGCGTCCTCATCCACGCGAGCCTCGAGCCGCTGAGCTGGTCGACGGGCGTGCTGCTGCTCGCCGCGCACAACGTGCTCGACAACATGGAGCTGGGGCACAACGTGTTGCACGGACAGTACGATTGGATGCGCGACCCGAAGTTCGCGTCCAAGACGTACCGGTGGGACTTCGCCGTCGACGAAGCGCAATGGCGTGACGAGCACAACGGGTTGCACCATCGCTACACCAACATCCGGGGCCAGGACCCCGACCTCGGCTACGGCGGGTTCCGCATGACCGCCGAGGACGCCTGGTCGCCCCTGCACGTCGCGCAGATCGCGGGCGTGGCGGCGACGTTCCTCGCGTTCGACGCCTCGATCGGGCTCTTCGTGACCGGCATCCTGACCAGCGCCCGCGCCGCCGCCGGCCCGGGGTGGCTCAGGTCGGCCGTGCGGCGCCTGCGACCGTTCGTCAGGAAATCAGTGCCGCTCGCGTGCAAGAACTACCTGCTGTACCCGGCGGCGGGGGGCGTCCTGGCGCCGAAGATCCTCCTCGGGAACCTGCTCGCCGCCGTCATCCGCAACGTGTTTGCGGCCAGCGTGATCTACTGCGGCCATTTCACCGCGCGGGCCCACACCTTCTCGGCGGAGGAGGCGGCGGAGCACGGCACCGACTCGTGGTATCTCCGGCAGGTGCTGGGGAGCAGCGATTTCGAGGGGAGCCAGCTGCTCAGCCTCATGAGCGGCCACCTCAATTATCAGATCGAGCACCACCTGTTCCCCCACCTCCCCGCGTGGCGGTACCGCGAGCTGGCGCCGCAGGTGCGCGCGATCTGCGAGAAGCACGACGTGCCCTACAACACCGGCAGCTTCGGCGCGCAGTTCACGGGCGTGGTGAAGCGAATCCTGCGCCACTCGCTCCCCGCCTGAGCGCGGGCGTGCAGCGACGGGGCAACGCCCGGCGCCGGGCACCGTGGCGGACTGCGGCTCCGGTCTGGCGATCTGCAACGGTGCGGGCTCAGACGATACGCGCACCGGCGCGGCAAATTTCCCCCATCGAGGTCGCGGCAGCGCTGCTCCGCAGGTGGTCCTCGCCTGGCGCCGACCTTGCATGAGCGAGGTGTGTCATGCGCGACGAGCGCCAGGCTGCGTGGGTGGCTGACGGGGACGAGCCGTGCTCGGGCATCCTGGCGCAGGTGCTCCGGGGTCTGGGCTTCCGCCTGGGGGTCGCGCTGCTGGAGGAGCCCCCGCCCGACGTCCTCCTGGTCGCCGTCGAGCGCGGGCATGTGATCCTGCGCCTCGCCGTCGCGCGGGAACGCGCGCGTGGAGCTCCCGTCATCGCGGTTCTCCCGACCAGCGACGGGGAGCTCGCCCGCCGAGCCATCGCCGCTGGGGCCGACGCGTACTACGCGTGCGACACGTCGCTCACGCGTCTGCGTGAGACGGTGCTGGTCCTGCTCGGCCTGAAGCCGGCGCGGGCGCGCGAGCGCCGGGCGGCGTGAAGATCCGCAGCGAGCGAAAGGAAGTGCGTCATGGTAGCGACCGAGAGGAACCTGGAGAAGATCGACGCGCAGCTCCAGCGGTGGAGCGTCAAGATCGACGAGCTCGTGGCCCGGGCGGCGAGCTCGGGCGCGCGGGTCGTGGGCGACCAACGCCAGCGCATCGACGAGCTGAAGGCGAAGCGGGCGGCGGCGCAGGCGCGGCTCGACGAGCTCCGCGCGGCGGGCAGCTGGAAATGGCGGCGCTTCGGCGGCGGCATCGCGCGCGCCTGGAACGAGCTCGTGGTCGCGTTCCGGGCGCTGGAGCGTCAGGCGGGGGGGTGAGCGAGGGCGGAGGTCGTCTACCGGCGCCCGAAGCCGCCGCGCCCCCCGCCGCCGTTGTTGGCGCCGCGCTCCTGGGCCTCGCTCACCTTGAGCGCGCGACCGTCGACCTCACGACCATCGAGCGCGGTGATCGCCGCGTTGGCGTCGGCGGGCGTGGCCATCGTGACGAAGGCGAACCCGCGCGGCTGGCCGGTGTCACGGTCGGTGATGATCTTGACCTCCGCGACCGTGCGGCCGTCGGCCGCAAAGGCGGCGCGGAGCGAGTCCTCGTTGGCATTGTAGGAGAGATTCCCGACGTAGAGCTTGGTTCCCATGGCTGCTGTCTGTCCCTTCCACTGACGTGTGCTGCCCCCCTGAGGTGAGCGATCATCGACGCGAGCTGCATGCCGGCTCGAGGCCCGCAGCGCAGCGACGCGGCGTCGGCGGCGTGGTGCGCCCGCGGAGGAAGGTGCGGGCGCGGTAGGCGCGGGTCTTCACGTTCGCGGCGGTCAACCCGAGGCGGCTGGCGATCTCGCTCTCGCTGTGGCCCTCGATGAAGCGCAGGCGGAACACCTCTTGGTACCGCGCGCCCATCTGGTCGAGGCGGGCGTGGCAGCCGCGCACCTCCTCGTTCGCCGCCGCCCGCTCCTCGGGGGAGCTATCGCGCGCCGCGGGCTCGGCCTCGGCGCGGTCGAGGTCGTCGAGCGAGGCCCCCGTGACCGGCTGGCGGCGCCGCTGCCGGCGCAGGTGCATGAGCGCGGTCGTGGCCGCGATGCGGTAGAGCCAGGTGGTGAAGCGGCTGTCGCCCCGGAACGAGCCCTGGCAGCGGAACGCGAGGATCATGGCCTCCTGGGCGACGTCGTGGGCGTCGTCCTCGTTCCGGACGTACTTGAGCGCGACCCCGTAGACGAACTCGCGCTCCCGCTGGGTGAACCGGACCTGCTTGAGCTCCGCTGCCACTGCCTGGCGCGCCATGATCGTCGTTCCCTTCTGCGCAGAGGCCCCGCTCGCGAACAAGCAAGCGCCGAGCCAGGCGTGGGCTCGCGTGAGATGCCGCGATCAGCCGCGGCGTGTCGAGCGCCCGCCGAGCGCCGCAGCTCCATCCGTGCGCGCGCCCCCGCCGACCGCATCCAACACGATGCACCGAGACGCTTGCGTCAGCGTGCGCCGGGGCGCATAGCACAGAGCGCTGTGCCATCCGGGGCCCAGACCGAGACGCGCAGAGCGGGGGCCCAGTGGACGAGATCGAGCACACGCCAACGACCGCCAGCCACGACGCCACGGCGCCCTTCCCCATCGTCGGGCTCGGCGCCTCCGCGGGCGGGCTCGAGGCGCTGCGGCAGCTCTTTGCCCACCTGCCGGCCGACTCCGGCATGGCCTACGTCGTGATCCAGCACCTGGATCCGGACCGGCCGAGCATGCTGACGCAGGTCCTGCGCGGGGTGACCCGGCTCCCGGTCGTGGAGGTGGAGAGCGGGATGCGGCCGGCGCCGGATCGGGTCCACGTCATCCCGGCGGGCGCCGATCTCGGCGTGCACGACGGCGTCCTCACGCTCGTGCCGCGGCAGCGCACCGGCCAGCTCCACCTGCCGATCGACGCCTTCTTCCGCGCGCTGGCCGGGGAGCTGCACAGCCGCGCCATCGGCGTCGTGCTGTCGGGCTCGGGCGCCGACGGGACCGAGGGGCTGCGGGCCATCAAGGCCGAGGGGGGCATCGCCCTGGCGCAGGCCCCGGAGACGGCGGAGTTCACCAGCATGCCCGAGAGCGCGATCGGCGCCGGGGTGGTCGATTTCCGGGGCCCGCCCGCCGCGATCGCCGCGGAGCTCGCCCGGCTGAGCCGGCATGCCTACCTGGCCGACGCCGGCCGCGCCGAGGGGGGCGCGGCGGAGCCTGCGCCGGACGAGGAGAGCGAGCTGGCGGCGCTGCTCGCGCTGGTGCGCCAGCACGCGGGCGTCGACTTCAGCGGCTACAAGCAGACCACGGTGCTGCGGCGCATCGAGCGGCGCATGGCGCTCCGCCGCGTGGCCCGGCTCGGCGAGTACGCGCGCGTCCTGCACGATGACCCGGGCGAGGTCCGGGCCCTGGCGCAGGACATGCTCATCCATGTCACCTCGTTCTTCCGCGACCCGGCCGCGTTCGAGGCGCTCACGCAGCACGTCCTCCGGCCGCTGGCGGAGCGCAAGCGCGATGGCGCCGCGATCCGCATCTGGGTGCCGGGCTGCGCGACCGGCGAGGAGGCCTACGCCATCGCCATCTGCCTGCTCGAGGCCCTCGCCGACCAGGCGGACCGTTTCGCCATCAAGCTCTTCGGCTCGGACCTGAGCGACGCCGCCATCGCGACGGCGCGGCTCGGCCGCTACCCGGAGGCGGCCCTGGCCGCGGTGTCGCCGGAGCGGCTGGCGCGGTTCTTCGAGCGCGCCGAGGGCGGGTACCGCGTCGGCCAGCGCGTCCGCGACCTCTGCGTCTTCGTGAAGCACGACCTCACGCGCGACCCGCCCTTCGCCCGGCTCGACCTCATCAGCTGCCGCAACGTGCTCATCTACTTCGACGCGGAGCTGCAGCGCCGGGTGATCCCCCTGCTGCACTACTGCCTGGACACGCCGGGCTACCTGTTCCTCGGCCGCAGCGAGGCGCTCACCGGCTTCAGCGACCTCTTCGCGCCGGTGGACAAGGGCCAGCGGATCTTCGTCAAGACGGGCGAGAGCACGCGCTTCGTGTACCCGCTCGCGGCGGGCCGCGAGGTGGAGGTCAACCTGTCGCCGGCGGTCCCCGTCGACCGGCGCCAGCCCGCCCGCGAGGCGCAGCGCCAGGCCGACCACCTGCTCCTGACCCGGTTTGCCCCGCCCGGGGTGGTCGTGAACGAGCGGCTGGAGGTGATCCAGTATCGCGGGCGCACCGGCGCGTACCTGGAGTCGCCGCCCGGCCAGCCCGAGGCCCACGTGCTGCGGCTGGCGCGCGAGGGGCTCGCGGCCCACCTGCACGAGGCGCTCGAGCGCGCCCGGGCCGAGTCGGTCACGGTGCGCCGGGACGGCGTCCGGGTGCAGACGGCGGCCGGCCAGCGCAGCGTGGACCTCGAGGTCGTGCCGCTGGCGGGGGTCGCGGGCGCGACGGAGCGCTTCTTCCTCATCCTCTTCGAGGAGCCGGAGCCGCGCCCCGCCGTGGTCGCGGCCCCGGCGGCCGCGCCCGCGCCGCCACCGGAGGAGGGCGAGGAGGCGCGCCGGCACAAGGCCGAGCTCGTCGCGACCAAGGACTACCTCCAGGCGCTCATCGGCGAGCATCAGAGCGCGACCGACGAGCTCGCCGCCACGAACGAGGAGCTGATCGCCGCGAACGAGGAGCTCCAGAGTGCGAACGAGGAGCTGCAGAGCGCCAAGGAGGAGCTGCAGTCCACGAACGAGGAGCTGGGCACGGTCAACGACGAGCTGCGGAGCCGCAACGCGGAGCTCGACCGGCTCGCCAACGACCTCGTGAACGTCCTCGCCAGCGTCGAGATCCCCGTGATCATCGTCGACCTGGAGCTGCGGGTGCGCCGGTTCACCCCGACGGTGCGCGAGATCGCGAGCTTCATCCCCGGGGACGTGGGCCGGCCGATCGGCGATCTCAAGCTCAAGGTCAAGGTGGACGACCTGGCCGACCGCGTCCGCGAGGTCGTGACCACCGTCACGCCGAAGGAGTGGGAGATCCAGGGGCCGGAGGACCGCTGGTTCCGCCTGCAGATCCGGCCGTACCGCACCGCCGACAACCGGCTCGACGGCGCCGTCCTGTCGTTCGTCGACATCGACCTGCTCAAGCACGCGCTGAACGACGCCGAGGGTGCCCGCGACTACGCGCGGAGCATCGTGGAGACGGTGACGACGGCGCTGGTCGTGCTCGACTCCGACCTGCGGGTCGTGACGGCGAACCACGCCTTCGACGAGACGCTCGCACTGGCGCCGGAGGCCCCCGCGGGCGTGAGCCTCTTCGCGGTCGGCGCGGGCGTGCTGGACCAGCCCGCCGCGCGGAGCGCGCTGACGGAGGCGGTGACCGGGCCCGCGCGGCTCGCGGCGCTCGAGCTCACGGTCGAGCTGCCGCGCGCCGGGCGCAAGGTCCTGGCATTGACCGGCCGCCCGATCCTGTGGAGCGGGGGCGCCCCGATGTTCCTGCTCGCCATCGATGACGTCACGGCGCTCCGCGCGCTCGAAGCGGAGCGGGTGCAGCTGCTCGCGTCCGAGACGCAGGCGCGCCTCGAGGCCGAGCGGGCCAATCGCGCGAAGGACCTCTTTCTCGCGACCCTCTCCCACGAGCTGCGCACGCCGCTCAGCACCATGGTGATCCAGTCGCAGATCCTCAGGCGGCTAGCGGTCGAGGATCCGCGCCTCGCGCGGGCGAGCGCCGCGATCGAGCGCTCGGCCACCACCCAGGCCAAGCTGATCGAGGACCTGCTGGACGTGTCGCGCATCGTCTCGGGCAAGCTCCTGCTCGACCTGGGCGCGGTCGATCTCAAGGAGACCGTCCAGAGCGCCGCCGACGTGGCCCGGCCGGCCGCGGAGGCCAAGTCCATCACGTTCGAGGTCGCGCTGGACGACGCCGTCGAGACCGTCTACGGCGACGCCACCCGCCTGCATCAGGTGGTGGGCAACCTGCTCACCAACGCCATCAAGTTCACCCCCCACGGCGGCCGGGTCGCGCTGCGCCTCGAGCGCCAGGGCGAGCGGGCGCAGATCACGGTCGCGGACTCCGGCATGGGCATCCGCCCCGAGGTGCTGCCGCAGATCTTCTCGCAGTTCGTCCAGGCCGACAGCTCGGTGACGCGGACCCACGGCGGCCTGGGCCTCGGGCTGTCGATCGTGCGCCACCTCGTGGAGGTGCATGGCGGCGAGGTCCAGGCCGAGAGCCCGGGTGAGGGGCAGGGCGCGACCTTCCGCGTCACGCTGCCGCTCGGCGCGGCCGCGCGGACGCGGGTGCGCGGCGCGCCCCGGCTGGTCGCGCGCGACATCACCGGCGTGCGCGTGCTCGTCGTCGAGGATGAGGACGACGCGCGCGAGTCCTTCGTGCTGATGCTGGAGCAACTCGGCGCCCGGGTCACGGCCGCCCCCTCGGCCGCCGCCGGCCTGGCCGCCTTCGCGGCGTCCCCGCCGCAGGTGATCCTCTGCGACATCGCGATGCCCGGCGAGGATGGCTACGGCTTCATCCGCAAGGTGCGGCGCCGCGCGCCGGAGCAGGGCGGCGCGGTCCCCGCGGCCGCGCTCACGGCGCTGGCGAGCGACGAGGACCGGCGCCGGGCGCTGCAGGCCGGGTTCCAGCTGCACCTCGCGAAGCCGGTGGACGCGGCGCGGCTGGCCGCCGCCGTGGGCGCGCTCGCGGCGTGGACGGAGCCGGTGGGCGCGCCGCCGGGCGGCGAGCTGCCGTAGGCGCCCCGCCACCCCGCCCGCGCCGGCTTGCGCCCCCCCTGCCCCGCGGTACCTTGTTGCATGTCGCCCCGCCGCGCCGCTACACTCGGCGCCGGCCATGTGAGAGGAGTTGCCGACATGCGGTCGACCGTAGCCATCGTCTTCGCCGGTGGTCGCGCCGAGGAGATGTCCGTCCTCACGTTCTGGCGGCCCAAGAGCGCCGTCATCTTCGGCGGCACCTACCGGATGATCGACTTCGCCCTCACGAACCTCGCCCGCACCGCGGGGATCAACCACGTCGGCATCCTGTCGCAGTACCGGCCGTCGTCGCTCATGGACCACGTCGGCATCGGGCTGCCCTGGGACTTCGTCGGCAACCAGCGCGGCATCCGCTTCCTGCCGCCGCACATCGGCCCCGATCACGCCGACTGGTACCGCGGCACCGCCGACGCGCTCTACCAGAACCTCGACTTCCTCACGCTGCACCGCCCCGACGACGTGCTCATCGTCTCGGGCGACCACGCCTACAGCATGGACTACACGCCCCTGCTCCGCTTCCACCGGGAGCGCGACGCCGACGTGACGCTCGCCTTCACGCCCGTCGAGGTCAACCCCTCGCGCTTCGGCATCGCCGAGCTGAACGCCGAGGGGCGGATCATGAGCTACATGGAGAAGCCGAAGTACCCGCGCACGAACCTCGCGTCGATGACGGTGTACGTCTTCAAGCGCGAGGTGCTCGTCGAGGAGCTCCGGCGCCACGCCGAGATGCCCCCCGAGGGGCGCAAGACCTACCAGATCTACGACGAGATCCTGCCCCACATGATGCAGCACCGGCGCGCGTTCGGCTGGATCCACTACGGCCCGTGGGAGTACGCCCGCACCCTCGACGCCTACTACGCCGCCCACCAGGAGCTGCTCGGGCCCGAGCCGAAGATCGACCTCAACAGCTGGGACGTGCGCACGAACCCGATGATGCGCCGCGCCGCGCCCCCGCCGCCCACGCGCACGTACGCGCGCGCCGAGGTGGTCGAGTCGCTCATCGCGGGCGGCTGCCAGATCCACGGCCGCGTCGAGCACTCGATCTTGTCCCCCGACGTGGTCGTCGGGCCCGGCGCCGTCGTGCGCAACTCCATCCTGTGGGACAAGTGCGTCGTCGGCGACAACGCCGTCGTCGACCGCGTCATCTGCGACAAGCGCTGCGTCATCGGCGCCGGCGCGCGGGTCGGCGCCGGCCTCGCCGACGAGGCCCCGCCCAACGACGAGCAGCCCGGGTCGCTGACGAGCGGCGTCACGATCCTCGGCATGGACGTGGAGGTGCCGCCGGCGCTCACGGTCGGCCGCAACGTCATCATCTACCCCAAGGCCGGGCCCGAGGTGCTCGCCGAGGGGCCCGTGCCGTCGGGCAGCACGGTCCGCATGCCGACGCGCTAGGTAGATGGCGAGCGAGCGAAGCGAGCGAGGTATGCGGCCGCAGGCTTAGCCGAGGCCGCATCCATTCTGAGGCGACGATGAAGGCCACGATCATCACGAACGAGTATCCTCCGCACGTCTACGGCGGCGCGGGCGTGCACGTGAAGTTCCTCACCCGCGAGCTGGCGAAGACCATGCACGTCGAGGTCCGCTGCTTCGGCGAGCAGAAGCTCGATCAGCCGAACCTGAAGGTCCGCGGCTACCAGGCCTGGGACCGGATGTGGGAGGGCGACGAGCGGCGGTTCAACTCGACGCTCGGCACGTTCTCGATCGACCTGGCGATGGTGCGCGACCGCATCGACGGCGACATCATCCACGCGCACACCTGGTACGCCTGCCTCGCCGGCTACATGGGCAAGGTGCTCTACGACGTGCCCCTCGTGTGCACGACGCACAGCCTGGAGCCGCTGCGCCCGTGGAAGGAGGAGCAGCTCGGCCGCAGCTACCACCTCTCCACCTGGAGCGAGAAGCTGGCGCTCGAGCGCGCGGACCGGGTCATCGCCGTGTCCAAGGGCGCTCGCGAGGACGTGCTCAAGAACTTCGACATCGCGCCCGAGAAGGTGCGCATCATCCACAACGGCATCGACCTCGCCCTCTACCGCCCGATCGACGCCGACGCGACCCGCAAGGCCTTCGAGATCGAGGGTGACTACGTCCTCTTCGTCGGCCGCACGTCGCGGCAGAAGGGCATGGTCCACCTCATCGACGCGATGAAGCACGTCGACCCGGGCGTGCGGTGCGTCTGCTGCACGAGCGCGCCGGACACCAAGGAGATCGAGGAGGAGATCGCCGCGAAGATCAAGGCGGAGCCGCGCGTCCTCTGGATCAACTCGCTGCTCCGCGAGGAGCAGTACGTGGAGCTGTACAGCCACGCCCGCGTCTTCGCCTGCCCCTCGGTGTACGAGCCCTTCGGCATCATCAACCTCGAGGCCATGGCCTGCAAGACGCCGATCGTCGCGAGCCGGGTCGGCGGCATCCTCGAGACCGTCGTCGACGGCGAGACCGGGTTGCTGGTCGAGCCGCAGAACCCGAAGGCCATCGCCGACGCCATCAACACCCTGCTGCGCAACCGCAAGATGGCCGAGGACTTCGGCGAGCACGGCCGCCGGCGCGTCGAGCGGTACTTCTCGTGGACCTCGATCGCGGCCCAGGTCGCGGAGCTGTACCGCGAGGTGATCGACGAGCACAAGGGGCGCCGCTCGTGACGCGCGACCGGCACATCGTCATCGAGTCGGTCAAGCCGCAGATCGGCTGCGGCCACTACGCGGTCAAGCGCGTCGTCGGCCAGCGCTGCGAGGTCGAGGCCACCATCTTCCGCGACGGGCCCGACGTCCTGCGCGCCGTGGTGCGCTGGCACCTCAAGGGCCAGCGCGGCGCGTCGGAGGCGCCCCTCACCTACGCGAACCGCGGGCTCGACCTGTGGCACGGCAGCTTCCCCCTCGAGGCCAACGGCCGCGTCCTCTTCACCGTCGAGGCCTGGACGGACGTCTTCGCCACCTGGCGCAGCGAGCTCGAGCGCAAGGTGCACGGCGGCCGCACCGACCTCGCGAGCGAGATCACCGAGGGCCTCGCCATCGCCGACGCCGCGCTGGGCCGGGCGCAGCTCCCCGCCGACAAGGCGCTGCTCGGCCGCGTCACCGAGCGCATGGAGGCGCTCAAGGCCGACCCCGCCGCGGCCCTCGCCGTCGTGGCCCGACCCGAGGTCGAGGAGGCGATGATCCGGCTGCAGGAGCGCCACGGCGCCGTCATCCTCGAGCCGGAGCTCGAGATCATCGTCGACCGGCCGCGCGCCGTCTTCGGCTCGTGGTACGAGATCTTCCCCCGCTCGCAGGGCACCGTCCCGGGCCGCGGCGCCACCCTGCGCGAGGCCGAGCGGCGGCTGCCCGCGATCGCCGCGATGGGCTTCGACGTCCTCTACCTCACGCCGATCCATCCCATCGGCCACGCCCACCGCAAGGGGCGCAACAACAGCCTCGTCGCCGGCCCGAACGACCCCGGCAGCCCGTGGGCCATCGGCAACGAGCACGGCGGCCACGATGCCATCGACCCCGGCCTCGGGACGCTCGCGGACTTCGACCACTTCGTCGCCGCGGCGCGCGCGAAGGGGCTCGAGATCGCCATCGACTTCGCGGTGCAGTGCTCGCCGGACCACCCCTGGGTCAAGCAGCACCCGGAGTGGTTCTACCTGCGGCCCGACGGCACCATCAAGTACGCCGAGAACCCGCCCAAGAAGTACGAGGACATCTACCCGCTCAACTTCGACTCGCCGGCGCGGGAGGCGCTCTTCGCCGAGATCCGGCGCATCATGGAGCACTGGATCCAGCACGGCGTCACCATCTTCCGCGTCGACAACCCGCACACCAAGCCGATCGCGTTCTGGCGCTGGATCATCGATGACATCCAGGCGCAGCACCCGGAGGTGCTGTTCCTCGCCGAGGCCTTCACCCGCCCGCCGGTGATGCAGATGCTGGCGAAGATCGGCTTCACCCAGTCGTACACCTACTTCACCTGGCGCAACACCAAGGCCGAGCTCACCGAGTACCTCACCGAGCTGACCCGGCCGGAGATGGCCGACTTCTACCGGCCCAACTTCTTCGCCAACACGCCGGACATCCTGCACGAGTTCCTGCAGCACGGCGGCCCGCCCGCGTTCCTCATCCGCCTCATCCTCGCCGGGACCCTCGGACCGACCTACGGCATCTACAGCGGCTTCGAGCTGTGCGAGAACGTGGCCGTGCGACCGGGCAGCGAGGAGTACCTCGACTCCGAGAAGTACGAGATCCGGGTCCGCGACTGGGACGCGCCCGGCAACATCAAGGCGACGGTGAGGCGCCTGAACGCCATCCGGCGCGAGAACCCGGCCCTGCAGGAGCTCACGAACCTGCGCTTCTACCCGTCGGAGAGCGAGCACATCCTCTGCTACGGCAAGGCCACGACCGACCGGACCAACGTCATCCTCGTCGCGGTCAACCTCGACCCCACGCGCTGGCACGACGGCATGGTGCAGGTGCCGCTCGCCGACCTCGGGATCGCGCCCGGCGGCCGGTACCAGGTCGAGGACCTGCTGACCGGTGCGCGCTACGACTGGGGCGAGCGCAACTACGTCCGGCTCGCGCCGGAGCTGCCGGCGCACATCCTGCGCGTCTCGGTCCGCTGATGGCCGCGCGCCTGCTCCTGGCCGTCACGCTCGCCGCCGCCGGCTGCGGCGCGGCGGCCCGCTCCGCACCGTGCCCCTGCCCCTGCCCCGCGGCGCCCGCCGTGGCCGCCGCGCCGCCGTCGTGCCAGGCGGTCATGGCCGGACGGTGGCTGGAGGAGTTCGTCGGCCGCTCCGGCTGCTCCGACACCTACGAGTTCACCGTCGAGAACGGCGCGCTCGCGATCCGCGGCACCGACTGCAACGACGGCAAGGCGTACGACTTCGAGGAGCTGCGCTACGACTGCCGCACGCTGCGCCTCCGGCTCCGGGTGCGCGAGACCGGCTACCGCGTCACCTACGACATGCGGCCGGAGGGCGACATCTTCGTCGGCGAGGCCACGGTGCAGTCCCCGGGCGGCGAGCCCGGGCAGATCTACCAGGTGCGGTGGCGGCGGGCGCGGTAGGGCGGCGGCAGCCGGTGGACGAGACATCAGCAAGCCGGCCGGCCGTGTCGCGCCTGAAGACCGTAGCCTTGGCGCTGGGCTTCGTTGGCGTGAGCATGGCCTGCAAGCTGCTGGCGTGGGGGGGCCTGTCATTCCTGAGCGAGAAGTCTGTCGTTCGGAGCACCGTGGCCGGCGTCGCGGCGCTGGGACTGGTGGTCACGATGACCGTCCTGGCCCAGAGACGGCGCCCCAGCATGCATGGCCGCGACTTGATCCTGCTTCCCAGCCTAGGCCTCATGAGCGCCCGCGTCGCGATCGGGGGCTTGCTTGGGGGGATTCTGATCTTCACGGTCGTATTCGCCCTGGTGATGGCGACTGGCGGGATCGCCGTGCGGTGGCGACCTGTCGGCCTCCTCGATCTCGCGGGCACTCTCGTTGCCGTGCTCGTGGCAACTGTCCTGAACGCGGCCTGGGAAGAGTACACGTTTCGAGGGTGGGCGTTTTCTGCCTGTGCCAAAGCTCTCGGTCCGCATGCCACTGCGATTGGCCTCGGGACTACCTTCGGCCTGGCGCACCTCTTCAACCCGAACTGGACGGTCGCAGCGATTGCCTCGGTGGCCCTGGCGGGCTTCTTCCTCAGCTACTCGATGCTGGCATCGCGAAACATCCTGGTGCCGATCGGGCTCCATGTGGGGTGGAACTTCACGCAGTCCCTGCTGACGTCCGCTCGCTTCTGGGACCTCACCAGACATGCCAATCCGTGGCGGTCCGGCGGCGAGTGGGGCCTGGAGGGCAGTGCCGCAGGGATCGCGATCACGGCGTTTGGGGCCGCAATCGCGCTGGCCGCATTCCTGGTGCCCAGCCGGCGCGTGCGATTAGGCCACACTCCGGATGCGGGATCTCTTGATGCGGACGCGGCCGCCTCACCGCCGGTGAGCTACGGGGCTGCCGAGGAGGGCGGTGGCGGAACGCGCGCCGGCTCCGACCCAGTCTCATCGGATCCGAGGAGTCGCACGTCAAGCGGCCATCCGGTGACCGCGCGCGTCCACACTTCCGCTCCGACCTCCCGCCACTCGGGGTAGATGGCGAACACGCCAGGCCCCGGCAGCGGGAAGGCAGGCGTTCGCACCCTGAAGCGGGGACCTGATGGCGAGCGAAAGCGCGCAACCATGCCTTCGATCTCGGGCGCAGACGGGGCCGCGAAGACGAATCTAAGCTCGTAGTCGCGATCGTACTCATCGGGCTCGAAGGCAAAGAATACGTGAGCCTGTAGCGGCAGCAATGCGGGGAGGCTCTCGACGCCAATCCTCTCGATGATCTGATACAGGGAGAAGTTGTCCGTCTCGCGATCTACTGATGACAGGTGGGCGATCGCGAACAGGTAGCATCGAGGCACAGTCGTTCCCCCTCAGGTCGCAAACGGCAAGCCCGCAATGACCGCCCATGTTTCGGTCGGCCGCCGATCGGCAGCGCCGCGCGGACGACCTTCGAGAGAACCCGTAAGAAACTTGGGGCGCTCGGGCTCGCGGCCGGGCAGCGGCCCGAGCGGCACCGCGGCGGCGTCAGCCCGCTGCGTCAGGTTGGGCTCGACACCTTGCGCCAAGGTTGCTCGAGGCGCCAGGGTCACCCCAGCGTCGAGCTGTGCGCGATCCTCTTCGCGGAGCGAATACCAAATGGGATCCATCGCGTCGCGTAAGTGATCGGCCACAGGATCGTCGCGTGCGTCCAGCGCGAGCATCACTCGCTCGAGAGTGAGATACGCGGTCAAGCGAGCACCGCACCGCCGCCACGTACACACCGAGGGGCAACGCGAGGCCGTGCTACCCCAGCTTCAGCCCGATCGTCCGCAGGAACGCCGTGCGCTGCGCCGTCTCCTGCGGCCCCTCCACCCCGAGCGGCGTGCCGCCGTCGATGACGCCGAGCACGCCGCGGCCCTGCGCCGTCTCGGCGATCACCACCTCGACGGGGTTCGCGGTGGCGCAGAAGATGCGGCACACCTCGGGGACCTCGCGGATCGCGCGCAGGCAGTGGATCGGGAAGAGGTTGCCGAGCAGCACGAGGAAGACGTGGCCGGCCGCGACGGCCTGGAGGTTCTTCACCGCCAGGTCCTCGAGCGCCGCGTCGGTGCCGCCGTGGCGGATGAGCCGCGGCCCCGACGACTCGCAGAACGCGAGCCCGAACTTCGCCCCGGGCACCGAGGTCGCGATGGCCTCGTGCAGGTCCTCGACGGTGCGGATGAAGTGCGCCTGGCCGAGGATCAGGTTGACCTCATCGGGCTTGTCGAGGCGGACGGTCGAAAGGTTCATCACGGCCCCTCCTTGTCCCCGTTACAGGCCGAACTTCTTCATCCGGTAACGGAGCGTGTCGCGGCTGATCTTGAGCATCTTCGCGGCCCGCACCTGGTTCCCCTGGGCGGCCGTGAGCGCCTCCTCGATGAGACGCCGCTCGACGTCCGCCAGCGCCACGCCGCCGGGCGGCAGGCTCATGGTCTGGCCGTGCCCGTCGGCGGCCGCGTCCTGCGCGTGCTGCTGCAGCTCGGCCGGCAGGTGCGTCGGCAGGATCTGGTCGCCCTGGGCGAGGAGCACGCCGCGTTCGATGACGTTGCGCAGCTCGCGGACGTTGCCGGGCCACTCGTAGGAGAGCATGAGCTGCAGCGCCGCGGGCGAGATGCCCTTGAGCGACTTCGTGAACCGCTGGTTCATCTGCTCGACGAAGTGGGCCGAGAGGAGCGGGATGTCCTCGCGCCGCTGCCGCAGCGACGGGAGCAGCAGCGGGAAGACCTTGAGCCGGAAGTACAGGTCCTCGCGGAAGCGGCCCGCCGCCACCGCGCCCTTGAGGTCGCGGTTCGTGGTCGCGATGATGCGGACGTCGACCTCGAAGTCGCGCAGGCCGCCGACGCGCCGGAACCGCTTCTCCTCGATGCAGCGCAGCAGCTTGACCTGGACGGCGAGCGGGATCTCACCGATCTCGTCGAGCACCACGGTGCCGCCGTCGGCCAGCTCGAGGAGCCCGCGCTTGGTCGAGTGGGCGTCGGTGAAGGCGCCGCGCTCGTGCCCCATGATCTCGCTCTCGACGAGGTTCTCGGGGAGCGACGTGCAGTTGATCTCGATGAGCGGCGCCTGGGCTCGGGCGCTCTGGTGGTGCAGCGCGCGCGCGAGCAGGCCCTTGCCGGTGCCGCTCTCCCCCTCGATGAGGACGGTGGTGGTCTCCGACCGCGCCAGCGTCTCGGCCATGTCGAGGATGGAGCGCAGCGTCGGCGCCCGGCCGATGACCGACCCGAGGCCCTCGGGCTCGCCGCGCCGGCGGCGCAGGCGGTCGACCTCGCGGCGCAGGTTGATGTCCTCGACCACCTTGGCGAGGAGCGCGCGCACCTCGTTGAGATCGAAGGGCTTCTTGATGAAGTCGCGCGCGCCCTGCTTCATCGCCTCGACCGCGTCATCGACCGTCGCGTAGGCGGTGATCATGATCACCGTGCAGGTGTCGTCGATCGCGCGCAGCTTGCGCAGGGCCTCCAGGCCGTTCATGCCCGGCAGCCGGATGTCGAGGAACACGAGGTCGGGCCCCTCGCGCTCGACGAGCGCGAGCCCCTCCTCCGCGGTTCCCGCCGTGAGCACCTCGTACCCCTCGGGGGCGAGCTTCTCCTGGAAGGACCAGCGGATGAGCTTTTCGTCGTCGATTACGAGGACGCGGATGGCGCGCGTGCCCTCGACCATGCCGTTCACGCTCAGGCGGCGAGAGCCGCTCGCGGCGGATTGTATCGCCATTCAGGCGTGGCGCCAGAGCGGACTGTCGCGTGAGTGCTGGCGGGCTTTGCCTGCCAGCACTCTGCGCGGGGGGTCAAAGGGACCCTCCCAGGGTCCCTTTGCTAGAAAGTCAAACGGCCCGGCCGGTCCTTCGCCTCCGAGGAGGCGGAAGGAGCCGACCAGGCCGTCGACGGGATCGTGCTACCGGCTAGACTACTTGCACTTCTTGGTGCCCTTGGAGGCGCCCGCGTGGCAGCTCTTGCAGGTCTCGCTGGGCTGCTTGGCCTTGCAGTCCTTGAGGTGCCCCGCCATCTTGGGCGTCAGCTTCTTGTCCTTCGGGGAGCCCTCGTGGCAGGTCTTGCAGCTCTTGACCCCGACGTCAGCGCCCATGTCCTTGGTCGCGAGCGCGGCGCCGCCCATGGCGAAGGTGACCATCGTGATGCCGGCAATCAGCCATTTCTTCATTGGTTCTCTCCTCGTTCTCAGGTCCGCTGCGTGCCCACGAGCTCGCGCCTGGGCCGTTACCCCCACCGTCAGCTCAGCGTGTTTGCAATCGCCGTGCCTCGTCCGGAGGCGGCCCGGCCCCATCCAACCCCGCGAAGATCGCCACCGCGCCGCGCCCGAGTGTGGCGGTCCTGCAAACGCCGTGAGCGAAACGCCACAGGATGGGGGATTTCACCCAGAGGCCGGCCGGCTCACATCAGGCCGTGCTTCTTCATCCGGTAGCGCAGCGTGTCGCGCGACACGTGCAGCATGCGGGCGGCGCGCACCTGGTTGCCGTCGCAGGCGGCGAGCGCCTCCTGGATGAGCTTCTTCTCCACCGGGGCGAGCGCCAGGCCGCCGCCGGCGCCGTCCTGCTTGTCCGCCCCGTGCGCCGCGTGCAGCTCCGGGCCGAGGTGGGACGGCAGGATCTCCGTCTCGTGCGCCAGGAGGACCGCGCGCTCGATCAGGTTGCGCAGCTCGCGGACGTTCCCCGGCCAGTCGTACGCCAGCATGAGCTGCAGCGCCGCCGCCGACACGCCCGTGAGGGCCTTGGAGAAGCGCGCGTTCATCTGCTCGACGAAATGGGCGGCGAGCAGCGGGATGTCCTCGCGGCGCTGCCGCAGCGGCGGCAGGTACAGCGGGAAGACCTTCAGGCGGAAGTAGAGATCCTCGCGGAAGCGCCCCTCGGCGACGGCCAGCTTGAGGTCGCGGTTCGTGATCGCCACGACGCGGACGTCCACCTCGAGGTCGCGCAGGCCGCCGACGCGCCGGAACCGCTTGTCCTCGAGGCAGCGCAGCAGCTTGACCTGGACGTGCAGCGGGATCTCGCCGATCTCGTCGAGGACGAGGGTGCCGCCGTCGGCCAGCTCGTGGAGCCCGCGCTTCGTCGTGCGGGCGTCGGTGAAGGCGCCGCGCTCGTGCCCCATCAGCTCGCTCTCGACGAGGGTGTGGGGGATCGAGGTGCAATTCACCTCGACGAGTGGGCCGCTGGCGCGGGAGCTGGAGTCGTGGATGACGCGCGCGAGCAGGCCCTTGCCGCTGCCGCTCTCGCCCTCGATGAGGATGGTCGTGTCCGAGTGCTGCACCGAGGCGCTGAGCTCGAGCAGCTTGCGCACCGGGCGCGAGCGGCCGACGAGCGGGTTGCGGCCGGTCTCCCAGCGCAGGCGCTCGACCTCGCGGCGCAGGCGCGCCGACTCGGCGGTCTTGCGCAGCAGCGCCTCCACCTCCAGGAGGTCGAAGGGCTTCTTGATGAAGTCCTGCGCGCCCTGCTTCATCGCCAGCACGGCGTCGTCGACCGAGGCGTAGGCGGTCATCATGATGACGACGCAGGTGTCGTCGATCTCGCGCAGCCGCCGGAGGGCGTCGAGGCCCGACATGCCCGGCAGGCGCACGTCGAGGAAGACGACGTCGGGCCGCTCCCGCTCGATCACCGCGAGCCCCTCCTCGGCGCTCGCCGCGGTGGCGACCTCGTAGCCCTCGCGCTCGAGCTTCTCCTTGAAGGACCAGCGGATGAGGCGCTCGTCGTCGATCACCAGCACCCGCGCCAGGCGCCCCGGGGGCCTCGCGGCGGGCTCGGGCTTGGGCGCGGGCGTGGTCATGGTCATGGCCGGCAGGACGTCCGTCACGGCGCGCTCCCGCCCCCGTCGGCGGCGCGATGCACGATCGCGCCCCGGCGCGGGAGCGTCACGGTGAAGCAGGTGCCCTCGCCGGGCGAGCTGACGACCTCGATGTCGCCGCCATGATCGCGCACGATGCGGTCGCAGATCGCCAGGCCGAGGCCGGTGCCGGTGTGCTTCGTCGTGAAGAACGGCCGGAAGATCTTCTCCCGCAGGTCCTCCGGGATGCCGGTGCCCGTGTCGAGGAAGGAGACCTGCACGCCGTCGCCGGCGACCGCCACGCGCACGTCGAGCGTGCCGCCCGCCGGCATCGCCTGGTACGCGTTGAGGATGAGGTTGACCCAGACGTGCCGGACCTGGTCGCCGTCGGCAAACACGTAGCCGTGGTCGGTGCAGGGGTGGAAGACGACCTCGACCTTGCTGCGGGCGGCGTGCTTGCGCATGAGCGACACGACCTCGCCGACGCTCACGTTGAGGTCGAGCAGCTTGAGCGACGGGCGGGACGGCCGCGCGAACGACAGCAGGTCGTTCACCGCCTTGTCGAGCCGCTGGATCAGGCTGCCCATCTCCTCGACGACCTCGCGGTGCTTGGGGTCGTCGGCGAAGTGCTCGGCGAGGACCTGGACCGCGCCGGAGAGGCCGCCGAGCGGGTTGCGGACCTCGTGCGCGAGGCTGGCGGCGAGCTCGCCGAGCGACGCCATGCGCTCGGCGCGCTCCATGTTCTCGTGGTGCGACTGCTGGACCTGCTCCTGGGCGCCCCGCAGCTTCTCCGCCATCGCGTTGAAGTCCTTCGCGAGGCGGCCGAGCTCGTCCTCGCGCTCGACCGGCACCCGGACGTCGAGGTCGCCGTCGGCGGTGCGCCGCACCGCCTGGGCGAGGCGCGCCACCGGCCGCAGCACCAGCACCGACACGACCAGGCTGCTGCCGAGGATGAGGAGCACGAGGGCGATGCCGTTGAGGACGCCGCTGCGCACGAGCGTCGTGCGTACGTGGCGCTCGTAGCGGTCGAGGGGGACCGAGACGTCGAGGTAGCCGATCGGCGACTCCTCCTGCCCGTGGCAGTTGCGGCAGAAGGGGCCGTTCTCGATCTCCTGCACGAAGACCATGTTCGTCCCGTGCGGGCCCTCCTCGGTCGTCGCCGCCATGCGCCCCTCGCGCGTGAGCGCGAAGTGCCGCGGGTTCGTCGGCTGGCCCACGCCGCCCGCCGAGGAGGCGAGGACCACGCCCTTGCGGCTGAAGATGTGCACGTCGGAGACGAGCGCGTTCTGCTTCACGCTCGACAGGAAGAGCTGCATCTGGTGCCCGCTGCCGTGCACCATCATCGACGAGAGGTTCGCCGACACCGAGTTCGCGATGACGCGGCCGCGGTCGCGCGCGAGCGACTCGACGTCGTTGCGGGCGCTGCGGCCGGCGAAGAGGGCGGTGCCGCCCAGGGCGAGCGCGCCGGTCGCGAGGACGCCGATGAGGAAGCGGGTCCGCAGGCTGACGATGAGCCGGTGCCCGAGGTGCTGGCTCAGGCGACCCATCGGCGGCCTCGCGAGGCACGCGCCGGCGGTCGGCCCGGCGTCCCCGCCGGCCGCCTCGACGGGCGTCGCCGCTTCGTATGTCGCGTCCCCAATGGACGTCACCGATCGCCTCCGGTCCCGGCTCTAGCAAGAACAGTGCCGGTCCCGAGGCGCCCAACTCCTGGAAAGTTGAGCATAGATCACGGATCCCTGCCACCCGCGGCGCCACTCAGGTGCGACATATGCCGCAACGGTGGGGCATATGCCCCAGAACCCCCGGCGTTTCGTTGCGTTGCGTGCGGTCGCCCCTTCGCGCAATAATGGGGGACAGTGCTCGTCTGTCCCACCTGCCAGACGCCGTACCCCGACGACGGCCGGCCCACGTGCCCGCGGGACGGCGCCGGGCTCCTGGAGCTCGACGACCGCTGCGGCACCGTCATCGGCAACTATCGTATCCTCGGGCTCCTCGGCCGCGGCGGCATGGGCGTCGTCTACCGCGCCGCGCACGTCTACATCGACAAGCCCGTCGCGGTGAAGATCCTCCACGACCGGTTCGCGCGCCACGAAGACGCGGTGGAGCGGTTCCTGCGCGAGGCGCGCGCCGCGACGCTGATCACGCACCCGAACATCGTCGACGTCACCGACTTCGGCGTGCTGCCCGACGGCGGCGTCTTCTTCGTGATGGAGTACCTCGACGGGCACTCCCTGGATCACCTCATCCAGGAGGCCGCGCCGCTGCCGCTGCTGCGCGCGATCAACATCACGAACCAGATCGCGCTCGCGCTCGGGGCCGCGCACGAGAAGGGCATCATCCACCGCGACCTCAAGCCCGAGAACGTGATCGTCATCGCGCGGCCGGGCCGGCGCGAGCTGGTGTACCGGCCGCCGGCGGCGGAGAGCTTCGTCGTTCAGCCGGAGCAGGCCTTCGACTTCGTCAAGGTGCTCGACTTCGGCGTGGCGAAGGTGCGCGAGATCGACGAGCCCGCGCGCGCGGGCACGCTCGCCGGCACCGTCTTCGGCACCCCCCAGTACATCGCGCCCGAGCAGGCCCGCGGCCAGGCCGTCGACCACCGCGCCGACGTGTACGCGCTCGGCATCGTCTTCTACGAGATGCTCACCGGGCAGGTGCCCTTCGACGGGCAGAGCCCGATCGACACCCTCGCGATGCAGATCCGCGAGCAGCCGCGGCCGCCCTCCGCGCTGGCGCCGCCCGGGGCCGAGGTGTCGGCCGCGGCGGAGCGGCTCATCATGCGCTGCCTGGACAAGGACCCGGCGCGCCGGCCCCAGTCGATGGCCCTGCTGGGGGCCGAGCTGCAGACCTGCTTCGGCGACGTGCGCTACCGCCGCGATGCGCATGGGCTGGCGGGGCTCGAGCCGCGCGGGTCCTGGGACCGCGCGCCCGGCGAGGGCGGCGGGCCGAGCCGGCTGCGCAAGAAGCGGCTCACCGAGGAGCTGCACGACCTGCTCGGCGGCGCGCCGGAGCCCGGGGCGCCGCCCGCGAGCGCGCCGCCCCCGCGGCGCAAGCGCCTGACGGAGGAGCTGCAGCAGCTGCTGCAGCCCGACAGCGCGGCGCCGGCGCCCGTCGTGGTCGAGGCGGTCGCGTCGACCGCCGAGGTCGTGGTCGAGCAGGTCGAGCCGATCCTGGCGTCGGAGCTGTCGTCGCGGGTGCGGCGGCCGGCCCCGCCGCCGACGCCGCTCGCGCCCGACGCCGAGAAGGACCTCTTCGGCGGCCGCGCCCGGCGGGCGACGCCCGCGGCGGCCGCGCCCGGGCCGCGGCGCACGACGCCTCCGGCGACGGCGCCCGGACCGGCCGCGGCGCGCGTGGCGCCGGTCGGCCCGTACCCGGCCGCGCCGCCGCCCGGCGCCGCCGCGGCCCCGCGCCCCCCGGGCGTGCGCGCGCCCGGCAGCCGCACCGCCCTCGGCCGCGCCGTCGTGGCCCCGCCGCGGCCCGACGCCGCCCGCCGCGACACGGCGGTCCCCGAGCCGGTCACGGAGCCCCCGGACCCGAAGAAGGCTTGAGGAAGCCTCAAGCCTCAAGCCTTGCGGTACAATGCCCCTGCCATGCCAGACATCCTCCTCCGGGGCGCGCGCGCGGTCGTCACCATGGACGACGCGCGCACCGTGGTCGCGAACGGCGACGTCCTCGTGCGCGGGCCGCGCATCGCCGCCGTCGGCGCCGGCCTCCCGGCCGAGGGCTGCGAGGTCCTCGACTGCCGCGGCAAGGTGGTCGTGCCGGGGCTCATCAACACGCACCACCACCTCTACCAGACGCTGACGCGGGCGGTGCCGGCGGTCTCGAGCGCCCCGCTGTTCGAGTGGCTGGTGACGCTGTACGAGGTGTGGCGCGAGCTCGACGTCGAATCGGCGCGCGTCGGCGCCATGGTCGGCCTCGGCGAGCTGCTGCTGACGGGCTGCACGACGGCGGCGGACCACCACTACGTCTTCCCCGCGGGCCAGCCGATGACGCTCCTCGACGGCCAGATCGCCGCGGCCGCCGAGCTCGGCATCCGCTTCCACCCGACGCGCGGCTCGATGTCGCGCGGCCGCTCAAAGGGCGGCCTGCCGCCCGACGAGGTCGTGCAGGACGAGGACGTCATCCTGCGCGACTCCGAGCGCGTCATCGACGCGTTCCACGATCCCGGCGAGCTGTCGATGTGCCGCGTCGCCCTCGCGCCCTGCTCGCCCTTCTCGGTCACCCCCGAGCTGCTGAAGCGCACGGCCGCGCTCGCGCGCCGGCGCGGGGTCCGGCTGCACACGCACGTGGCCGAGACGTTCGACGAGAACGACTACTGCCTGAAGATCTACGGCGTCCGGCCGCTCGCGTTCATGGAGCAGTGCGACTGGGTGGGCGACGACGTGTGGTACGCGCACGGCATCCACTTCGACGACCAGGAGATCGCGCTGCTCGGCCGCACGCGGACCGGCGTCGCGCACTGCCCCACGTCGAACCTGCGCCTCGGGTCGGGCATCGCGCGCGTGCCCGCGCTGATGGCGGCGGGCGTGCCCGTCGGCCTCGCCGTCGACGGCAGCGCCTCGAACGACAGCTCCAGCATGCTCGGCGAGGTCAAGCAGGCGCTCCTCGTCCACCGCGTGGGCACGGGCATCACCGCGATGCCGACCATGCGCGCCCTCGAGCTCGCGACGCGCGGCAGCGCCAGCGTCCTCGGGCGCGACGACATCGGCCGCATCGCCCCGGGCAAGGCCGCCGACCTCGCGGTCTTCGACCTCGGCGAGCTCGGCTTCGCCGGGGTCCACGACCCGCTCGACGGCCTGCTCATGGGCGGCACGAGCACGCGGGCGGAGACGGTGCTCGTCAACGGCCGCGTGGTCGTGAGCGGCCGCCGCCTCGTCACCGCGGACGAGCAGGCGCTGAGCCAGCGCGCCCAGCGCCTCGCGGACGGCATGGTCGCGCGGGCGCACGCGCGGACCGGCATCGACTACCTCGCCCGGCGCGACTGACGGGGCTCACCCATCCCGCGCGAAACCGTCGCGAGACGACGGTGCTGGCCGACATGACCGGGCATCCAGGGATAGAGCATCGCCTCCCGACGGTTTTGAAGCACATGGGTCGAGCACTACCCTTGCGCCATCGGCGAACGGAGCTGGCCCGGGATCGCGGAGCCACGGGTGGGGAACAGCCGCACCGTCGGTCGGGGCGGGCCGCTCACCCCGTCCTCGAAGCGCTGCGCCCGCCAGTTCATGCCGCCCTTGCCATCGAGGGTGTGCCCCTCCTGGATGACGTCGCCGGCACCGGTCACGTAGAGGCTCACGTTGCGCAGGAAGCGGGCGACCTCGTTCGGGTCGAAGTCCCCCTCGTGGAACACGGCCTCGTGGTCCGGCAGATCGAGCTGCCCGAGGCCGACCGTGTCCATGAGCATCCAGCCGTCCGCGAGACCGGTGAGCTTCATCATCCGCACGTTGGTCCAGACCTCGAGCGGCAGGCGGCCGTGCTGCCCGGCGAACGCCACGGTCTCGTCGAGGTTGGCCGGGAGCAGCAACGTCTCGCCGCTCGGGTTGACGTAGGCGAGCGCGCCGGGCACCCGCGTGAGCGCCCGGATGACGCCGGTCAGCGCCATGAGCTCGTCATCGCTCCGCACGCTCCGCTCTCCGTTCATTATCGGTTCGCGCGGCGCCGGCGGCAACGGCGGCGGGCGCGCTACCGGGACCGCACCATCACCGACTCGCCGATCGCCAGCACCCGCATCCGCTCGGCGGCGAGGCCGCGGCGGCGCCACTCGGCGGTGAAGCGGCGGGGCGGCTCGTCGAGCGGCTCGTCGGAGAGCTTGAACGCGCCCCAGTGCATGGGCAGCGCGGCCTTCGCGCCGCAGTCGAGCGCCGCCTGCACCGCCTGCTCCGGGCTCATGTGCTGGCGCTGCATGAACCAGGCGGGATCGTAGGCGCCGATCGGCACGAGCGCGGCGTCGAGGCGCGGGAAGCGCCGGCCGACCTCGGCGAAGCCGGGGAAGTACGCGGTGTCGCCGGTGTGGTAGAGGCGCGCCGACGAGCCCTCGATGACGAAGCCGCCCCACAGCGTCTTGTTCGCGTCGAACACGCCGCGGCGGCTCCAGTGCTGGGCCGGCACGAACGTGATCGTCACCGGGCCGACCTTCGTCTGCCCCCACCAGCCCAGCTCGGTCGCGGGCAGGCCCTCGCGCCGGAAGAAGGACTTCAGGCCCAGGCCGGCGACGACCGGCGCGCGCACGCGCCGCAGCGTCGCCAGATCGAGGTGGTCGAAGTGGTTGTGGCTGACGAGCTGCGCGGCCACCGGCGGCAGGTCGGCGGCGGCGAGGGCGGCGGGTGCGTTGCGCGCGACCACGCCCTGGATCGACGGCGACAGCACCGGGTCGACGAGCAGCGAGACCCCGTCGAGTTGCACGAGCCAGCTCGCGTGCCCCAGCCAGGTGAGGCGCGCGCCCTCCCCCTTCGCCGGCGGCCGCGCGAGGAGGCCGAGGTCGGGCTGCACCCGCGGCACCGGCGCCCGGTCGGGGCTGCGGCGCCGCTTGCGGGTGAGGCGGTCCCACACCCCCCAGCGCAGGACGGAGCCGAAGCTCTGCGGGGTCGTGCCGTCCAGATTGGTGAAGCGACCGTCCTTGTCCATGGGCTGCCCGCCGGGCGCGCCCGCCACCGCGAGCCCGGCCCCGAGGGCGAGCACGACGCCGGCGACGGCGAGGAGACGAAGGGTGGGATGCATGGGCTACGGCTTCACCCGCCACGCGGGCTGCTCGAGGACGCGCTGCGTCCCCACGGCGCCCTGCCGCAGCTCGCCGTCGGGGCCGACGGGATCGGGGATGAGCTTCTTGTCGACGAGGCGCCCGGTGGCGACCACGGTCTTGCCGTCCACGTCCCTGGGCCAGGCGTCGAGGCCCTGCACGTAGACGGGCTCGCCGCCGGCGGTGAGCACGACGGCGCCCGCCTTCGCGTTGCGAGCGACGCCCTCGATGGTGGTCGCGGCGCCGGCCGCGGCGGGTGGAGCGGCCTCGGCCGAACGCGCGGGCGACGCCATCGCCGCCTGCGGCGCGGGCCCCGGGGCGCGCCCCTCGCCGGCGCACGCGGCGAGGACGCCGCCGAGGATCACGATGACAGCGCGCCAGGGGGCCCGGGAGGGACGCAGCGGCTCCATGGCGCCATGCTCCGCGATCGCGGCGGCCGGCGCAAGCGCCGCCCCCGCCGCTTGGCACGGCCGCGCGCCTCGTCTACGCTGGTCCCGTGAGCCAGGCGCCCGAGCCGAGCGTGCGCGACACCCCCTGGGCCCCCACGCACCGGCCCGGCCGCGTCCTCGCCGCCGACGGCGTGGGCCTGCACTACGACGTCGTCGGCACCGGCCCCCACACGGTCATGCTCGCGAACGGCCTCGGCGGGCGCCTCTACTCGTGGCGCCCGCTGGTCACCGCTCTGTGGGAGCGGTACCGCTTCATCACGTGGGACTACCGCGGCCTCTTCGAGTCGGACAGCCCCCGATCGCTGCGCCGCCTCGCCCTCGCCCACCACGTCGAGGACGCCCGCGCGATCCTCGACGCCGAGGGGGTCGCGCGCGCCGCGTTCGTCGGCTGGTCGATGGGCGTGCAGGTGGCGCTCGAGTTCGCCGCGGCGGAGCCGGGACGGGTCGCCGGGCTCGCGCTCGTCAACGGCACCTACGGCCACGTGCTGAGCCACGGCTTCCAGCCGATCTTCTCGCTGCCCGGCCTGCCGCCGCGGCTGCACGCGATCCTCGAGTTCCTGCGCGACCACCCCTCCCTCGCCGGCTGGCTCGCGCGGCTGGCGCGCACGACCGAGATCCCGACCATGGGGATCTTCCTCCTCACGGCCGGGCGGCGCGTGAAGGAGCTCAGGCCGATGCTGCGCCAGTACTTCGCCGACGTGCTCGGGCCGAGCTTCACGACCTACCTGCGGCTGTTCCAGGAGCTCGACGCGCACTCGGCCTACCACCTGCTGCGCGAGATCGACACGCCGACGCTCATCGTGAGCGGCGCGCTCGACCCGCTGACGCCGGCGCGCCAGTCGCTGCAGATGGCGCGGCGCATGCCGCGCGCGCGGCACCTGCGGCTGTGGCGCGCGGGCCACTTCGCCCTGCTCGAGCGGCCGGACGTGGTCGTCCCCGCCATCGCGCGCTTCCTCGCCGGCGAGGCCGGCTGGTAGGAGGCCGGTCGACTACTGCACCGGGAGGTAGTCCTCCTCGAGGCGGTGGCCGCGCTCCTCGAGCCAGGCCGCGACCTGCGCGCGCGCCCCGGCGGCGGCGACGGCGACGAGGATCAGGCGGCCGTCGGGCGGGCCGACCGACTCGACGCCCCGCACGGGCCGGCCCCCGGCGACGCGGCGGCCGATCTTGCGCGGGTCGATGTCGATGAGGTCGTCGATGAGCGCGCCGGCGCGGCCGAGGTCGCGGGCGTGGCGCCGGCCGTATGGGCCCGCCCCCCAGACGCGGCACCGGCGCCCGCCGGCGAGCGGGCCGGCGAGGAGGAAGCGGTGCATGAGCGCCTGCGCGGCCGCCCGCGCGTACCGCGCGTCGACGCGGGTCAGGCGGTCGGGCCGGTCCTGCCACTCCATGAGCACGTCGGGGACGCGCCCGATCACGGGCCGCGCGGCGAGGAGCCGCAGCCACAGCTCGGTGTCCTCGGGGAAGGGGCCGTCGTGGTAGCCGCCGGCCTCGAGGATCGCGTGCCGCCGGTACATCACCGCGGGGTGCGCCACCGGCGCGTCGATGAAGCGGGCGGCGCGGATCGCGGCCGGCGTGGCGAGCCCGTTCAGCCACGCGACGAAGCGCGCCATCCCCGGCCCGGCGGGCGCGCCGGGCGGCGCCGCGTAGGCCACGCCGCAGGTCACGGCGTCCCACTCCGGGTGCGAGTCGAGCGCGGCCGCCTGGGCCGCGAGCCGCTCCGGCCGCATGCGGTCGTCGGCGTCGTGGCGCGCCACCAGGGGCGCCCGGGCGGCGACGAGGCCGGCGTTCAGCGCCGCGACCAGGCCGTGCGCCGGCTGGTGCAGCGGCCGCACGCGCGCGTCGGCGCGGGCGCGCGCGGCGACGATGTCGGCGCTCGCGTCGGCGCAGCCGTCGAGGACGACGACCACCTCGTGCTCCCGGAGCGTCTGCGCCTGCACCGAGTCCAGCGCGGCGGCGAGGGTCGCCGCGGCGTCGCGGACCGGCAGCAAGACGGAGACGAGGGGGTGCAGCATGCAGGAGGTCAATGGTAGCCGACCAGGGCGCCGCAGCCCAACTGCGGCGCGCGGCCGGTCGCACCCGGGGGCTCGGGCCCCTGGCCGGCGCCCCCACGTTGACTCCGGCCGGCCCCGTGTGGTGTAGTCCCCCGCGACGGTCAGGGGAATGAGATGAACATGATTCGAGTCTCCGGCAGCATCTCGTCTCGGCTCGGCTGCGCGCTGCTGCTCAGCGCCTGCCTCGCCTCGTGCACCAACCCGAGCACCAGCGCCAACCAGGGGCCGGTGGTGACCCACACCGCGCTCACCACCCCGCAGCCCGCGGGCCAGGCCGTGACGCTCACCGCGACGGTCGAGGACCCCGACGGCGTGGCGTCGGTCACGGTCTTCTACCAGGTGGCGCACGCGTCGGCCTGGCAGACCGTGAGCCTGCAGGAGGCCGGCGTCCGCTCGACCACGTACACGGGCGAGATCCCCGCGGCCGGGGTCGTGGCGCCGAGCATCAGCTACTACTTCGCGGCCACCGATCGCAAGGGCGCGACCGCGACCCTGCCCGTCGCGGCGCCGACCGAGGCGTTCAGCTTCACCGTCACCGGCGAGACCGGCGACACCGAGGGCCCGGTCATCTCGCACGTGCCGGTCGCGAACGATCGCGTGCTCGGGACGCCGGTGCAGATCCGGGCCACCGTCAACGACGCCAGCGGCGTCGCGAGCGTCGTGTGTCACTACCGCGCCCCCGGCGCGGCCGCGTGGGAGGACCTGCCCCTCGCCGCCTCCGGCACGAACGGCACCTACGAGGCGAGCCTGCCGAACGGCGCGGTCGTGCCGCCGTCGGTCGAGTACTGGCTCGAGGCGGTCGACCTGGACTCGCCGACGCCGCACACCTCGACCCTGCCGAAGAACGCGCCCGACACCGCCTTCAGCTTCACCGTCAGCCCCGGCGACGATCAGCCGCCCGTCATCACGCACACGCCCGTCGGCAACGGCCAGCCCGAGAGCCGGCCCGTGCCCGTCACCGCGACGGTCGACGACCAGACCGGCATCGCCGCGAACGGCGTGAAGCTCTACTACCGCGTCGCCGGCGGCACCGACTGGACCTCGCTCACGATGACGCAGGCGAACACCAGCTCGCCGTGGGTGCAGACGATCCCGGCCAGCGCGGTCACGACCGCCGGCGTCGACTACTACATCGAGGCGAAGGACAGCGCGCCGATGGGCAACATCGCGACCCATCCGGCCGACGCCCCGACGGGCTTCCACACCTTCACGACCGCGCCCGAGACCTGCGTCGTGCCCCCCATCGCCCGCGAGAGCTTCGAGGGCGGCATCCTGCCCGGGTGGTGGCGCGAGTACCACTCCGGCGTCACCGGCTGCGGCTGGACCGTCTCCACCGCCCGGCCGCACGACGGCTCCTACGGCGTCCAGCACGGCTGGAGCGGCAACTGCAACGACGTCCTCGTGCTGCCGTGCCTCGACCTGACGACCGCGCCGGCCGAGGGCCTCGTCTTCGACTGGTGGCAGTACGAGGAGGACGCCTCGGCGGCCCAGAGCCACACCCTCGAGTACGCGTTCGACAACCCCGACCCGTCGCAGACGCCGGGGTACGTCGCGTTCACGCCCACGCTGCCCGTGGAGCAGGCCGCCGGCTGGGTGCACCGCAGCGTCCTCATCCCGCCGACCTCGCCCATCATGGGCCACGCCAAGGTGTACCTCGCGCTGCGTTACATCGGCTCGAGCGCGGACCGCTGGACGGTCGACGAGATCCAGATCCGCCCGCCGCAGCCGGTCATGGAGTTCGCCGCCATCGAGACCACGCCGAACCCGATCGTCCCGAGCGGCACCGCCGGCACCAACACCGACGTGGCGCTCACGGTCAAGCTGCGCAACGTCGGCGACAAGACCGGCCCGGCGCTCACCGGCGTCCTCAGCATGCCCACCACCGACCCCAAGATCACCATCACGACCGACACGGGCAGCTTCCCGGCGTGCCCCGCGGGCGGCGAGACCGCGGCGAACCAGTTCCGCCTCACCGTCGACGGCTCGCACAGCCAGACCTCGGTCGCGCTCAAGGTGCACGTCAACGAGCTCAACGTCGACATCCCGATCGACCTCTACATCGGGGCGCGCGCGACGGCGCACGTGAAGATGACGACCTCGGCCCTCACGTGGGAGAGCGACGTCGACCTCTTCCTCGGCTACGGCGCCGATCCGGTCAACCCGACCTGGAACGGCACCCGGTTCAACGGCAACGCCGGCACGAGCGGCTCCTGGACCTACGACATCGACATCTCGGCGCAGATGGCCCACCTGCCGCCGTCGGTGACGAACCCGTGGTTCCTGCGGATCGACCACAACTACAGCGGGAGCTGCGTGATCGACGACTTCACCATCTTCTACGGTACGAACAGCTACAAGGCGCAGGGCATCCCCTTCTCGGCGCCCGGCGACAAGACCAGCTACATCCAGCTCCCGATGCCGCCGAACCTGAAGGTGGACGGCATCGTCACCACCCCGGCCACCCTCGCGCCCGGCACGACGGGCGCCGCGCTCACGGTCACGCTGCGCAACGACGGCGCCGCGACGACCGCGGCGCTCACCGGCACGCTCGCGCCCAAGGACGCGGCCACCGCCGCCGCGATCGGCGCCAGCCTCAACCAGACGACGCCGCACGCCTTCGGCGCCGGCCCTCTCGTCACGGGCCAGAAGATCGCCGGCGACCCGTGGACCTTCGACGTCGCGACCGCGTTCAACGACGGCAAGCCGCTGAGCTTCGTCCTCACCCTCACCGACGGCACGGCCACGTGGCTGCTCGACGTCGCGGTGCCGGTGCCGTGGCCGGGGGTGTCGGTCGAGTCGGTCAACATGACCGCCACGGACAACGGCAACTTCCTGCCGGACCCTGGTGAGACGGTCGATTTCACGGTCGACGTGCAGAACAGCGGCTCCGGCCCGACCGCGGGCGTGGTCACGGGCGACCTGACGTTGGCCGCCGAGAACACGGCGTCAGTCACGCTCGCCTTCACCCACGCGACCTTCGGCAGCGGCGCCATCCCCGCCGGCAGTCAGGCGATCGGCTCGAGCACGTTCTTCCGCATCCAGGTCGGCGCGGGCGCGTTGGCCCATCAGACGATCGTCCTGAACCTCACCCTCTCCGACGGGACGACCACGTGGGTGCGCAAGATCGTGCTGCCGATCTACGCGCAGGTCGCGGGGACCGATCCGCTGGGCGACGACGGCGCCGCGGTGGTCGATCTCCGACAGCTCTACGTCCACGTCGCCGACGGGGTGCTCCGCGGGCGCGTTGTCGGCTGGACCGCCTTCGACGCCGCGCTGGCGCAGGTGAGCCTCATCGTGGCGGAGCCCGCTGGCGGCTCCGGCAAGACCTTCCGGCTGCGCTGGGATGCGGGCGTGCTCAGCGCGGCCACGCTGGAATCAACCGGCTGGGTTGACGTGGCGACGACGCCCGCGTCGCTCGCGGTCGACCCGGTCAGCGGCCTCACCGCGGCGCTCGTCTTCCGCATCGCGCTCGCGGACATGACGGGGCTCACGCTGCCGGGCCAGGCGCGATTCGGGGCCCAGGCCGACGGCACCGGGACGACGGTGCACGACTACTTCCCCGACGCCTGGTCGAGCCGCAGCCCGAGCGACCTCGTCACCGTCTCCTGGCCGTAGCCCCGAAGACGGCTGGCCCTCGCCGCGCCTTCGTCCGACGAGCAACAACAAGACCAATGCCCAGAAGGCCCGCTCCGGGCCAGAAATAGCCCGCGCCAGATGTCCAGGGAAGCGTCCGCTGCTCCAGGCGATCCAGCCGCGCGCGCAGCGCGCCGTTCTCACGCCGGAGCTCGACGATCTCCCGCTTTGACTCCGCCGCCACTTCATGGAGCCCCTTGACCGCTGCCAGGGCCACACCATCCGCGTCGATCGTGGTGATGTGCCGCTCGCTGTCGCCGACGCCGAATGCCGCGTGGAAGTCCTGCGCCATGGGGCCCATGTGCCGGACTCCGGGGCGCTCACTCCGATAGCGCCAGGTTGAGACCGGCACACGAGCGAGGGCCTCCAGGACGCGGCGAGGCTCCACCGGAGCGATGTCCGCCTTCTCGTTGCGATCACTGACGGAGGACCAGGTTCCCGAGCCGGCCGCGAGGTAGGAGCCGGCCGTGAGGCCGGAGTTCGAGTAGAAGTAGACGCCGCCGCTAGCGCGCGCGACCCAGCGGTCCGCGGTTGTGCAGGTCACGTCGCTGTTCGACGAGTCCCCCCACACGAAGCAACCGTCGGTGTTGGCCTTGGCGCGGTACCCGGCGGCGAAGCTGTTGGAACCCGAGGCTGCGTTCTGTGCTCCCCCCGGCACAGCAGCACCTTGCCCGCTCGCGGTGTTGTATTGCCCTCCTGCAACGGTCGACCATGTTCCGGACGCGGCGTTGAGGTAGCCACCCAGGATGGCGGAGTTCCCCCCAGAAGCGTCATTAGAGCCGCCGCCCCCGATCGCCGCATCGCTCCCCCGCGCGCTGTTCCACTCCCCGCCGCCAATGAACGAGCCCTGCCCCGATGCGGTGTTCAGGGTCCCACCCGCGACCGTCGCCCGATATCCATCTTGCGCACTTCCCGACGCGTTTCCCGCTTGATTGCCGACCCCGCCACCCACGGTGGACTCATCATCCGTCACGCGGTTCGGCCACACCGCGTTGCCGCCGCCGGCAATGGTCGCAGACTTGATTCCGGCCGTAATCCAGTTGGCCGGGTGTCCCGCGATGATGTTCGCGCCGCCGTTCATCGGCTCGATGCGGAGCGCGCGCGTGTTGTTCACTCGCAGCTCCAGCGCCACGTTGTCGCTCGTGCCGATGTACTGCGTCCCGGGGGTCGTGCCGGCGTTCCCGCCGAGCGTCCAGTAGCGGCCGTCGGTGTACGCGGTGTCGAGCGCGACCGAGATCCCGCCGGACGCGCCGCCACCCGAGAGCCCCGTGCCGGCGGTGACGCCAGTGATGGTCCCGCCGGAGTTCGCATCATCGGCGCAATTCCACGCGCTCGCGTTCCACTTGGCGACCTGCCCGCTGGCACAGCTCAACGACGCCAACGTGTCCTGATCACCATCCAGCAAGGTGGCCGGCACGCCCGTGAGGTCCGTCCACTGGTGGGTGTGCACCGACTGAGCGAACGCCGTCACCGGGCTCCCGCCCAGCGTGACGGCATCGCCGCAGTACTGGGCGAAGGCCGCGTAGGGTGCCGTCGCCAGGCGGAACCGGGGCTGGATCGCCTGCGTGCCGTCGATCGTCACCTCCAGCCACAGCGCGCCCTTGTCCCGGAAGAGCGTGAGGTCGAGGCTCCCGGTCACCTGGCCGAGGTAGGCCACGAACTCACCGTGGCTGACCGCGAGCGCCGCGTGGTTCTCGGTGAAGAGCGCCGTCCCGCTGGCGACCCCGTCGTAGATCACGAAGCGCAAGTCGTGATTGCCATCGACGGGGACGCCTGCGGCATCGCTCAGGAAGCCCCGGACCGGGAGGAGCGCCGGGCTCGCGGCCTGCGACGTTCCCGGAAGCGCGAGCGCAATGACCAGCAGACCCAGCATGCCTCGGCGCCGCATCATCGACCGCCCTCCTCGTGCTTCGAGCTCGTGCTCCGGCGGCCCCGCCTCACGACGAGCACGCCCATGGCGCCCACGCCGAGAGCGCCCCAGAGCCAACCGCCTCCTGATGCGGGGCCGCTCCCGGCCGCGCTCTCGAGTCGCTCCAGCCGCCGGGCGAACGCCGCGTTCTGCTCGGCGAGCGTGGCGTTCTCGCTGCCGAGCGCCGCGAGGCGGGCGTCTTGCCTGCGTGTTACGCGGAGCAGCCCCTGGATGGCAGCGAGCGCGACTCCATCGGCGTCGATCTGGGCGATATGTCGCTCGCTGTCGCCGAGCCCGAAGGCACCGTGGAAATCCTGCGCCATGGGACCCATGTGGCGGACTCCGCCAGGCTCGGTCTTGTAGCTCCAGGTCGACACCGGCACCTGTTCCAGCGCCGCCAGGACCTGTTCCGGGTCGGTGGCGACGATTCCGCTTTTCTGCTCGCGATCGCTCACGGAGCTCCAGGTTCCGGATCCCGCGGCCAGGTAGGACCCAGCCGAGAGGGCGCTGTTCGTGTAGAAGTAGACGCCGCCGCTCGCTCGGGCCACCCAGCGATCCGGGTTGGCGCAGGTCACATCGGAGGCCTGCGAGTCACTCCAGACGAAGCAGCCGGCGCTGTTCGCCTTGGCGCGGTTCCCGGCCGCGAAGCTGTAGTCACCGGCGGCCACGTTCTGCGAGCCTCCCGGAATGGTCGCGAGGAGCCCGCTGGCGGTGTTGCCGGCGCCCCCGCCCACCGTCGCAAACGCCTTGTCGACGGTCGTGCCGGCATTGTCGCCCGCCTGATTGCCTCTGCCTCCCGCCACGAAGCCGCCATCATCCGTGACCCGGTTCGGGGCGCTGGCCATGCCGCCGCCCGCGATGGTCGCCATCGCGACCCCGGCGGTGACCGAGTTCTGCGCGACGCCGGTGATGGAGTTGGTGCCCGGCTCCAGCCGCAACATCCGCGCCGAGTTGACCTTGAGCTCGAGCGCTTGGCCGTCAGTCGTGCCGATGAAGTGCGTGCCCGCGGTCGTGCCGCCGTTCCCGCCGAGCTTCCAGTAGAGCCCGTCGGTGTACGCCCGATCCAAGCTCACCGTGACGCTCCCGGCCTGGCCGCCGCCCGACAGCCCGGTGCCGGCCGTGACGCCCGTGATGTCGCCGCCGGAGTCCGCGTCGGCGCCACAGGCCCAGCCCGTCCCGTTCCACTTCGGCACCTGGTCGAGCGAGCAAGCAAGGAGGGCGAGATCCTCGAGGTTCGGCGGAACGCCGGTGAGCTGGCTCCAGGGATGAAGGTGACTGGCCGCAGCGAAATCACCGCAGCCCCACGCAGATCCACCCCACTTCACCGCCTGGCCGGCGCCGCACACGAGGGTGGCGAGAGTGTCCTGATCGCCATCGAGCAGGCTCGCCGGGATGCCCGTGATCTGGTTCCAGGCGTGGCTGTGTCCGGAGGCTGCAAATGCGGTTGCGCCGTTCCCGCCCACGGTGGCGGCGTCGCCGCAGAACTGCGCGAAGGACGCGTAGGGCACCGTCGCGAGGCGGAACCGGGGCTGGACCACTTGCGTCCCGTCGATCGTGACCTCCAGCCACAGCGCCGCGTGATCGCGGAACAGCGCGAGATCCAGCGCCGTCCCACCCTGCCCGAGGTAGATGATGAAGCGACCGCGATCGATCTGCACGCCAGCGTCGCTCTGCGTGAACAGCAGATTGCCCACGCTGGCGGCGTCGAAGAGCGCGAACTTGAGGTCGTGCGCACCGTCGAGCGGTGCGCCGGCGCCGTCGGTGAGTAGACCTTGCACCGGGAGCAGCGCAGGTGCGGCGGCGTGAGCCCGCGCGTGGCTCCCGAGGATGATCGCCACGGCGATCAGCAGGTTGGTCGTCCGAGTAGTCATGCGTTCCTCCGCGGCCCGACAGCTAACGTCCCGAGCCGGGCCCGAGGCTCAGGTTGTAGTCGGCACTCGATCCTCGCCCGTGCGGCTGCGGCCCGCCAACGCTCAGCCAGAGGCGAAACGCGCCGGCGGCCCCGACTCCGCCGCCGGATGTGAGCTCCACTACCGTGGCGGCTGACGCCGATCCGCCGTCGGCGGCGTCCACTGGGGCCGTGGCGTCTTGCCCGACATCGGCGGCCGCGTCATGTGCGGTGCCGTCAGGAGTCGCCGAATCGCGTGCGGCGTCAGCCCCCGAGGGTGCGTCCGGAGCCGCATCGGCGTCCCCGGCCGGGGCATCGGCCGCGTCGCCGCCTCTCAGGCCATCGCTCGAGGCGTCACTGAGGGGCGGCCCCCCGTCGGGCCACGGGTTGCACTGGCGCCGCTCGAGGACGCAGTAGGGCCACCGCGGGTCCTCGCAGTGGACCTCTTCATCGCAATACCTTGCGTTCTTCTCGAGGCAGGCCGAGGTCGATAGGAGAATGACCACCAGCCGTTGTTCGCTGACGCCCGCTGGCGGCCTCCCAGGTTGACAGTTCACTCGTCGGCAGGAAGAATTCGAGTGCGAGCTCGGCCGTCGCGCCGGGGCCAAGGGCGGAGGGCGCCATGATCCAGGACATCCACCACCCGCGCAGCGTGGCCGAGGCCGTTGCGCTGCGGCAGGGCACCCCGGCGAGCTGCTACTACGCCGGTGGCACCGAGATCAACTCCCGGACCTGGCCGTGGCACGCGACCGGGGAGCCCACCGCGGCGATCATGCTCGATCGGCTGCCGCTGCGGCGGCTCGAGCCAACCCCGGCGGGATTTGCCATCGGGGCGGGGATCACCATCCAGGAGCTCGTCGATGGGCCGGGCGTGCCCCCGCTCCTCGCGGCCGCGGCGCGCGAGTTCGCCAACCGCAACGTCCGCACCATGGCGACCCTCGGCGGCAACGCGGGGAGCAACGGCGCCTGGTCCAGCCTCGCGCCGGCGCTCCTCTGCCTCGACGCGCAGGTGAGCCTCTGCGACGCCGCGGGCGAGCGCACCGTGGCGTACGCCAGCTACGTCGCGCAGCACGACCCGCGCGCGCTCATCACGGGCTTCCTCGTCCCCGCGGGGTGGGAGCGCCGGCGCGGGGCGGCGCGCAAGCATGGCCGCACCGCCACCGACGTGGCGATCGTCTCGGCCGCGGTGAGCCTCGCGGGCGACGCGGCCCGCCTCGAGCGGCCGCTCGTCGCCGTCAACGGCGCGGTGCCCCGCGCGACGCGGCTGCGCGCCCTCGAGGACCGGCTCGCGGGGCAGCCGCTGCCGCCGCGCGGCGAGATCGACGCCCTGGTCAAGGCCGCGGTCGACCCGGTCACGGATCTGCGTGGCAGCGCGGCCTTCAAGCGCCAGCTCGCCGCCGCCCTCGTCAGCGACGCCCTGCGCGACGCGCTCGGACATAACCGATGAAGATCACGGTCACCCTCAACGGCGCCCCCCGCCAGCTCGAGATGCTGCCCGGCGAGCGCGCGAACACGGTCCTGCGCCGCCACGGGCTGCTGGTCGTCCGCGACGGCTGCAACGGCGGCGGCCAGTGCGGCATCTGCTCGGTGCTGCTCGACGGGAAGCTCGTCAACTCGTGCCTCCTCCTCGCGGCGCAGCTCGACGGGAAGAGCGTCATCACCGTCGACCACTACAAGAAGCAGCGCACGCTGACGGTGGTGCAGGCGGCGCTCCTCGACGCGGGGGCGGTGCAGTGCGGCTACTGCACGCCCGCGATGGTGCTCGCCATCGAGAGCCTCCTCGGGCGCACGGCGGCGCCGACGCGGGCCGACGTCACGGATGCGCTCTCGGGCGTCCTCTGCCGCTGCACGGGCTACGAGCAGTACTACGCGGCCGTCGAGCTCGCGGCGCGCCGGCTCAAGGACCCCACCTACGTGCCGCCGCCCGCGCCGGAGTTCATGGACGAGCTGCGCGTGGTGGGCAAGAACCGGCGCAAGATCGACGGCCCCAAGCTCGTGCGCGGCTTCCCCGCCTACGTCGAGGACATGGTCCCGGCGGACGCGTGCGTGCTCAAGATGGTGCGCTCGCCGCACGCCCACGCGTACGTCACGCGCATCGACACCGCGGCGGCGGAGCGGGTGCCGGGGGTGGTCTACATCCTCACCCACAAGAACTGCCCGGACGTCTACTACAACCAGGCCGGCCAGGGCTTCCCCGAGCCGTCGCCCTACGACCGCAAGCTCATCAGCGAGAAGGTCCGGCACGTGGGCGACCGCGTCGCGGCCATCGTGGCCGAGACCTGGGCGGCGGCCGAGGAGGCCGCGGCCCTCATCGAGGTCGACTACGAGGTGCTGACGCCGGTGCTCACGATGGAGCAGGCGGCCGCGCCGGGCGCGCCGCTCGTGCACAACAGCCGGCTCGAGTACGTGGTCGGCGCGCCCGACGGCCTCGCGGACGACAACCGCCGCGCCGATCCGCGCGACGGGCGCATCGTTTATCAGTTCCCGATCCACGCCGATCCGCGCCGCAACGTCGCGGCCTCGGTCCACGGCCACATCGGCGACGTCGAGGCGGGGCTCCAGGCGGCCGACGTCGTCATCGACCGGGAGTACGAGAGCAGTCAGGTGCAGTGCACGCCGAACGAGACGCACGTCGTCTACACGCGCATGGACGGCGAGCGCCTGGTCATCCACGCCTCCACCCAGGTCCCGTTCCACCTGCGCCGCATCGTGGCCGCCATCATCGGCACGAGCGAGAACAACATCCGCGTCATCAAGGAGCGCGTCGGCGGCGGCTTCGGCGCCAAGCAGGACATCGTCCTCGAGGAGGTGCCGGCCTACCTGACGTGGATCACCGGCCGGCCGATCTACCAGCGCTTCACCCGCGAGGAGGAGTTCGTCGCCTGCCGCACCCGCCACGTGATGAAGATGCGCGTCAGGCTGGGGGCGAAGCGGGACGGCACGTTGACCGCCGTCTCGATGGACCTCGAGGCCAACACCGGCCCCTACGGCTCGCACTGCCTGACCGTACCGATGAACGCCTGCTCCAAGTCGCTGCCCCTCTTTCTCTGCGACAACATCGGCTTCAACGTCACGAGCTACTACTCGAACATCGCGCCCACCGGCGCCTACCAGGGCTATGGCGCGCCCAAGGGCTCGTTCGCGCTGCAGCTCGCCATGGCCGAGCTCGCCGAGGAGCTCGGCATGGACCACTACGCGCTCGTCGAGAAGAACCGCGTGCGCGAGGGGGCGATGCTGGAGATCCTCAAGTGCCTCGGCGAGGGGCGCGAGGGGAAGGCGGAGCGCGCGGGGAGCTGCGGCCTCGGGCCGGCCATGAGCCGCGGCGCCGAGCTCATCGGCTGGGGCACGCCGGCGGCGAGCGGCGATCCCGACGTGAAGATCGGCAAGGGCTTCGCGATCATCATGCAGGGCTCCGGGCTCCCCGGCCTCGACTCGGCCAACGCCGAGGTCAAGATGCTCTCCGACGGCACCTTCATGCTCCTGTCGGGCGGCGCCGACCTCGGCACCGGGCTCGACACGGTGACCGCCAAGTTCGTGGCCGAGGCGCTCTGCGTCGACCTCGAGCGGGTTTCGGTGCTCTCCGCCGACACCGACTTCACCCCCTTCGACTGCGGCGCCTACGCCTCCAAGGGCACCTATTTCTCGGGCGGCGCGGCGCTGGGCGCGGCCAACGCGCTCAAGGAGCGGATCCTCGACGTGGCGGCGCAGCTCACCGGCGAGGCCCGGGGGGACCTGCGGCTCGCCTACCCGGCGACGGTCGTCGGCCGGGACCGGTCCGTCTCCTTCGCGGAGATCGCCCACTTCGCCGAGACCGGGACCGGCTGCGGCCAGCTCACCGCCACCGGCCACTTCGCCAGCGACAAGGCCTCGATCCCCTACGGCGCGCACTTCGTGCAGGCGGCGGTCAACACGCGCACGGGGCAGGTCACGGTCCAGAAGTACTATGCGCTGCAGGACTGCGGCACGCCGGTCAACCCCGACCTGGCGCTCGGCCAGATGTACGGCGGTGTGCTCAAGACCATCGGTCACTCCCTGTACGAGGAGATGATCTACGACGAGTCGGGGCGCTGCCTGAACCCGAGCTTCCAGGACTACAAGGTCCCCATGATCGGGGACGTCCCCGAGGTCTTCAAGGCCGAGCTGGTCGAGGTCCTGGATCCCTTCGGTCCGTTCGGCGCCAAGTCGATCTCGGAGATCGCGTGCAACGGCGCCTCGCCCGCCATCGCCGCCGCCATCCACGACGCGGTCGGCGTCTGGATCCGCAGCTGGCCCTTCAGCGCCGAGAAGATCCTGCGCGCGCTCGGGCGGCTCGAGACCTGAGTCAACGCCGCGCGTCCGTTGTGGTAACGTCCGCGCGTGGCCCACATCGTCGTCGAGTTCGTGGGACCCGTGCGCCGCCCGTGCGCCGAGCGGCGGCTCAGCCTCGAGGTCCCGGCCCAAACCGCGGTGGCGGCGCTGCTCGCCCAGCTCGGCTACTCCCCCGCCGAGGGCGCACGCCTGACGGTGCTGCTCGACGGCACCCGGGCCGCGACCGGCGCGACGGTCGCGGACGGCGCCCGGGTCGAGATCCTGCTGCCAGTCGGCGGAGGCTAGATGAGGAACCTCGCTGATGTCCATCACCCCCGCTCGGTCGAGGAGGCGCTGGCGCTGCTCGCCGAGGGCGGCGGCCGCGCCCGGCCGCTCGCGGGCGGCACGAGCCTCGTGTTCCTCGCGGACCCGAAGGTCCAGGCGCTCGTCGACCTGTCGCGCACCGGCCTGAACACGATCTCGCTCTCCGGCGGCAACCTGCGCCTGGGGGCGATGGCGACCGCCCGCCAGGTGGCGCGCTCGCGCGCGGTGGTCGAGGCGGGGCTCGCCGGCCTCGCCGAGGCCGCGGGCGCGGCCGGCTCGCGCCTGCTGCAGAACCAGATCACCGTGGGCGGGAACGTCGTCGGCGTGGTGCCCTGGGCCGACCTGCCGCCGATGCTGCTCGCGCTGGGCGCGACCTGCCGCGTGCGGGGCGTCAGCCGCACGCGCGACGTCGCCGCCGCCGAGCTCTTCGTCCGGCACCCGTCGAAGCTCATCGGCTCGGCGGAGATCCTCACGGAGGTCCTGGTGCCGCGCGCCCCGGCCGAGGCCGGGTCGGCGTTCGTCAAGTTCGGCCGCACCGCCGTCGACTGCGCGCTGTGCGACGCCGCGGCCTACGTCGAGCTGCGCGGCCGCGAGATCTGCGCGGTCCGCATCGCGGTCGGCGCGCTGCGGCCCCTGCCCCAGCGCCTCAAGACCGCCGAGTCGGCGCTGCTCGGCAAGGAGGCCGGCGCGGCCGCGTTCGCCGTGGCGGCCCGCGCGGGCCGCGACGAGGCGCAGATCGCCAGCGACTACCGCACCACCCGCGAGTACCGCCGCGAGCTGGCGGAGGTGCTCGTCCGGCGCGCGCTCGAAGCCGCCGTGGCCCGGGCCACGGGCGCCGTCGCGGGCGCCACCGCGAGGCCGCAATGAAGCTCCACGTGACCATCAACGGCGCGGCCCGCGCGATCGAGATCGCCGCCCGCGACCTCCTCATCGACGTCCTGCGCGATGCCGGCTGCCTCAGCGTCAAGCGCGGCTGCGAGACCGGCGACTGCGGCGCGTGCACCGTCCTCCTCGACGGCGTGCCCGTCGAGTCGTGCCTGCTCTTCGCCGCCCAGGCGGAGGGCCGCGCCGTGACCACCGTCGAGGCGCTCGGCACCGTCGACCAGCCGCACCCGCTGCAGCTCGCCTTCGCCGACGCGGGCGCGGTGCAGTGCGGCTTCTGCACGCCGGGCATGCTCCTGTCGGCCAAGGCGCTGCTCGACGAGAACCCCGCGCCGACGGAGGCGGAGGTGAAGGCGGCGCTCGACGGGCACCTGTGCCGGTGCACCGGGTACGTCAAGCAGATCGAGGCCGTCCTGCGCGCCGCCGCGGTGCTGCGCGCCGCCGGGACGAAGACGCCCGACGACGCGAGGCAGCCATGAGCCAGAAGCACGCCGGGCCGCCCTTCACGACGGTCGCCACGAGCGAGCGCAAGGTCGACGCCCTCGGCCTCGCCGCCGGGGCTCCGGTCTTCGTCGACGACCTGCAGATCCCCGGCCTCCTCCACGCGAAGTTCCTGTGGAGCCCGATCGCCCACGCCCGCATCACGCGCATCGACGCGAGCCGCGCCCGCGCGCTGCCCGGCGTCGTCTGCGTCCTCACCCACGAGGACGTGCCGCGCAACCTGCACACCACCGCCGGCCAGGGCTTCCCCGAGCCGTCGCCGTACGACACGCCGATGCTCGACCGCAAGGTGCGCTACGTCGGCGACCGCGTGGCGGCGGTGGCCGCCGAGACGCGCGCCATCGCCGAGCAGGCCGTGCGCCTCATCAAGGTCGAGTACGAGGAGCTGCCCGCGGTCCTCGATTTCGAGCGGGCGATGGACCCGGGGGCGCCAGTCATCCACGACGAGCCCGACTGCAGGGCCATCATCCCGGTGCCCTACGACCCGGCGCGCAACCTCGCCGGCCACGTCGACATGCAGATCGGCGACCCCGAGGAGGGCCTCGAGGGGGCCGCGGTCACCGTCGACGTCACCACCGTCACCCAGTACGGCCAGCACACGCCGATCGAGCCGCACGTCACCATCTGCTGGCTCGACGAGCGGAACCGTCTCGTCATCCGCACCTCCACCCAGGTGCCGTTCCACGTCCGCCGCATCGTCGCCCAGTCCTGCGGCGTGCCGGTGCGCAAGATCCGCGTCATCAAGCCGCGCATCGGCGGCGGGTTCGGCGCCAAGCAGGAGGTGCTCGAGGACCTCGTCGCGATGCTGTGCCTGCGCAGCGGGCGGCCGGTGAAGCACGAGTACACCCGCGACGAGGAGTTCGTCTCCGCGCGGACGCGCCACCCGGGCCGCGTGCGCTTCCGCCTCGGCCTGGCGCAGGACGGCACGCCGACGGCCCTCGATCTCGACGTGCTCACGAACACCGGGGCGTACGGGTCGCACGCGCTCACCGTGGCCTGCAACTGCGGCTCGAAGACCCTGCCGCTCTACCCGTGCCCGAACGTCGGCTTCCGCGCCGACTCGGTGTACACGAACCTGCCGGTGGGCGGCGCCTACCGCGGCTACGGCGCCACCCAGGCCGCCTTCGCCGTCGAGATCGCGATGGACATGGCGGCGGAGAAGCTCGGCCTGGACCCGGTCGAGCTCCGGCGCAAGATCCACGTCCGCGAGGGCCAGGGCTCGGCGGTCTTCCGCGCGCTCGGCGAGGGCACGGCGGGCGTCGAGCAGAAGATCGGCTCCTGCGAGCTCGACGCGTGCCTCACCGCCGGGGCCGAGGCCATCGGCTGGACGGCGAAGCGCGGCGTCGGGCGGAAGGAGACGGGCCGCTACCGGCGCGGCGTCGGCATGTGCGCGCTGATGCAGGGCTCGTCCATCCCCCAGATCGACATGGGCGCCGCGTCGCTGAAGATGAACGACGACGGCTCCTTCAACCTGCTCGTCGGCGCCACCGACCTCGGCACCGGGTCGGACACCGTGCTCGCCCAGATCGCGGCCGAGGCGCTCGGGGTGCCGCTCGATCACGTCATCACGTACTCGTCGGACACCGATCTCACGCCGTTCGACGTCGGCGCGTATGCCTCGTCGACGACGTACCTCTCGGGCGAGGCGGTGCGCAAGGCGGCGGTGCTCGTGCGCGAGCAGATCCTGCAGGTCGGCGCCGAGGTGCTCGGCCTGCCGCCGGGCGACGCCGCGACGCTCGCCACCGTCGACCGGCACGTCGTCGCGCCGGACGGGCGCACGGTGTCGTTCGCGCAGATCGGGCTGCGCACGCTCTACGAGACCGACCAGCACCAGATCGCGAGCCACGCCTCGCACATCACCAGCGCGTCGCCCCCGCCCTTCGCCGCGCACTTCGCCGAGGTCGAGGTCGACAGCGAGACCGGCCTCTGCCGCGTGGTGAAGTACGTCGCCGCGGTCGACTGCGGCACCGCGATCAACCCGCGGCTCGCCGAGGGCCAGACCGAGGGCGCGGTGCTCAACGGCCTCAGCTACGCGCTCACCGAGGAGATGATCTTCGACCACCACGGCCGCTGCCGCAACCCGAGCTTCCGGCACTACAAGATCTGGTCGACGCGGGACCTGCCCGAGATGGTGACCATCCTCGTGCCCTCCTACGAGCCCACCGGCCCGTACGGCGCGAAGAGCGTGTCCGAGATCAGCATCAACGGCCCGCTGCCGGCGCTCTCGAACGCCATCTACGACGCCGTCGGCGTGCGCCTGCTGCGCTCGCCCTTCCTCCCCGAGAAGATCCTCGCCGGGCTGCACGAGCGGCGGTAGCCACCTTGTGACGCCCCGTCGGGCGCTCTACAGTAGTGGTGATGTCCCGGCACCCGAGATTCCCCGCCCGCCCACGAGGCCGGCCCGCCACCTGGGACGACCTGGAGGGGGTCCCGGAGGGCTACGTCGGCGAGATCGTGGCCGGCGAGATCGTCGTCACCCCGCGGCCCGACGAGCCTCACGCCCACGCGACCTCGGACCTGGGCGTCCTGCTGGGCGCGCCGTTCCGCTTGGGCATCGGCGGCCCCGGCGGCTGGATCATCCGGGACGAGCCGCGCATCCGCTTCGGCGAGGAGATCCGCGTCCCGGACCTGGGCGGCTGGCGCAAGGAGCGCTGGGGCACGCCACCGCGGAAGGGGCCGCTGACGGTGGTCCCCGACTGGATCTGCGAGGTCCTCTCGCTGTCCACCGAGGCCGAGGATCGCGCCGTCAAGCTGCCGCTCTATGCCCGCGCCAAGGTGGGTCACGTCTGGCTCATCTCTCCCGACGCCCGCACGCTCGAGGTCTATCGGCTCGAGGCCGCCGGGTGGCTGCTCTGCGCCACCCACGCCGGCGACGTGCGCGTGCGCGCGGAGCCGTTCGACGCTGTCGAGCTCGACCTGTCGCTGCTCTGGCTCCCGCCGGAGCCCGAGGCCGACGAGGAGTAGCGGCGTCCTCGCGGTCCAGTGGTGGTGCGCGCGCTCCGGGGCCGTGCGCGTGGCGCAGAAACCTGGTAGGGCGCATGCGCCCCCTGCATCCCATGGCGCATGAAGCTGGTCGTCTTCGGGGCGCCGATCAGTCCGGCGCGGGGTGACACCCGCCCGGAGGCGTGGCGCGCGCTCGGCCGCGCGCTGGGGCAGCTCGGGCACCGGGTCACGTTCTTCGAGCGCCGCGTCGGCTCCGGCGCCCGCGACCTCCGGCCCATCCCGGGCTGCGACCTCCGGCCGTACGAGAGCTGGGACGAGGCGCTCCCCGCCGCGCGCCGGGAGCTCGCGCGGGCCGACGCCGGCATCGTGACCTCGCAGTGCCCCGATGGGCTCCCGGCCGCGGAGGCGCTCCTCGAATCGCGCGCGCCCCGCCGCGTGTTCTACGACCTGGACACGGCGGCGACCCTGCGGCAGGCCGGGGCGCGGCAGACGAGCTTCGTGCGGAGCCTCGCGCTGCCGCGGTTCGACCTCGTGCTCAGCGTCACCGGCGGCGAGGCGCTCGAGCGGCTCCGGTCCCGCCTGGGGGCGCGGCGGGTGGCGCCGCTGTACCCGTGGGTGGACCCGGACGAGCATCGCCCGGTGCCGGCCGATCCGCGCTTCCGCGCCGACCTGGCGTGCCTCGTGCCCGCCGGGCCGCAGGACGCACGCGCGCTGGAGCCCCTCTGCTTCGCCGCGGCGCTGCGGCTCCCGCAGCACCGGTTCCTGATCGGCGGCCCCGCGCCGGCCACGGACCCCACCGTGCCGGGCAACGTCGCGTACGAGCGCGTCCGGCGGGCCGACTTCGCCGCGTTCTCCTGCTCGGCGCGCCTCTCGCTGCACGTCACGCGCGGCGCGATCGGGGCGCTGGGGTTCTGCCCTTCGCCCGAGCTGCTCGAGACCGCCGCCTGCGGCGTGCCCGTGCTCTCTGAGCCGTGGCCGTGGCTCGAGGCCTTCTTCGTGCCGGGCGAGGAGATCCTGGTCGCGCGCACGACCGCCGAGGTCTGTGACGCGCTGGCCCTGCCGGCGCACGAGCTGGCGCGGATCGGCGCGGCGGGACGCGAGCGCGTGCTGGCCGAGCACACCGCCGACTGCCGCGCCCGCGAGCTCGTCGACCTCCTCCGCGCGGGGGAGCGGCCGCGGCGCGAGGACCCCGAGGCGGTGCGCGATCTGGTGGCGGTGCTGCGGACGTGAGCTGAAGGGGGCGGCGCGGCGGGGCGCTACAGGCACGCGCCGTGGCACCAGCCGTTGCCGCAGTACTGGATGCAGGAGTGCCCCGCGGGGCACTCCGCGTCGGCGGCGCAGCCGGGGTTCGCGTCGGGCACGCCGCGCTGCGCGGGCCGCGTCATCGGGCAGGCGACGGAGGCGCATGCTATGATGACCGTCATGGATCGGCGCGTTCGCTGGCTGAAGCTCGCCGACGGGGACCGGGCCGAGGAGGCCGCCGAGGCGCGGCTCACGCCCGAGGAGCGACAGGCTCTGGGGTGGGAGCTCCTCGCACTCTGCGCCCGGGTGAGTCGAGAGAATGGCACGCCCATTGACGAAGGACTTCGAGGAGTTTCTCCGGCTTCTTTCCGCCGCGGGCGCCCGCTTCCTCGTCATCGGCGGCCAGGCCGTCATCTTCCACGGCAGGGTGCGCGCGACGCTCGATCTCGACGTCCTCGTGGCGCCGACGCGTAGCAACGCCCCCCGGGTCGCGCGGGCGATTCGTGAGTTCGCGGCTCCCTTCGCGGCGCCCTACGATTTCGCCACGCCCGGCACCGGCGTGCGCATTGGACCCGACGCGGGGCTGCACATCGACGTGACCAACGCCATCGACGGAGTCGACGACTTCGATGGCGCCATGCGGCGCGCGGTCGGCGGCACCCTCCTCGGCGTCCCGTCCAGTACCGCGTGACCCCGCCCGCGCCGGTGGACCCCGGCTTCGGCCCTCTGCGCGCGAGCGGCCCGCCGTGATTCAACCGGGAGCGCGCCGCGGGTCAGTGGGCCCGTGCCCCCCACCGCCCTCGCAGCCATGCCCCCACGGGCCCGAGGATCGCCCCCAGCAGCCCGCCCGCGACGATGGCGATCCCCGCCGCGCCGAGCGCGTGCCGGCCCGACGGCGCGGCCTCGGGGTTGAGCAGGGCGACGTAGATCACCGACGCCGCGACCACCGCCGCGAGCAGGCCCCGCAGGCGCCGGCGGGCGGCGAGCAGGGCCACGTCCGCGATCGCGGCGAGCAGCACCGCCACGAGCCCCGCGACCTGGACGAAGGTCCAGGGCAGCGGCACTGGCCGCACGCGGACCTCGAGCACGGGCACCTCGCTCCGCTCGAGGAAGAGGCGCGCGGCCTGCCCGCGCGCGAGCGGGATCTCGGCCGTGTCCAGCGGCGCGTCGACGCCGCCGGTCAGCGTGCGCGAGACCGTGCCCGCGCCCACGTGGAGGACGTACGCCCCCTGGGGCAGCGACTGCCCGGAGCGCTCCTTGGGGCGCGTGACCTCGATCACGTGGCGGCCCGGCCGCCCGGCGGGCGCCGTGCTCACCTCGCGCGTGGCGCCCCCGAGCCGCCCGTCGTAGAGCGCGGCCCGCGGGTACGCCAGCAGACCGAGCGGCACCAGCACCGCGGCGCTCCACACGACGAGCATGGCGCCGAGCAGGGTCCAGCCGAGCGCGCCGGCGCTGCGCGCGACGACGTGCGCGAGCAGGGCGACCGTGAGCGTGGCGAGGAGGATGCCGAGCTCGCCGGCGGCCCGGGTGCCGGGGATGGCGCCCGCGGCCGCCTGACCGAGGCGCACGAGCGCGACCGCGGCCACCGCCAGGACCGCGCCGCGCGTGAGCCAGTCGCCCTTCCCTTCCGTCATGGCGCTCCCTTCACTGTGCGGGCGATGACGCGATACGTGTCCTTGAGGTTCTCGCCGCTCGTCGCGGTCAGGCGCACGAAGGCCGGCGCCGCGTACGTCACCGTCACGCTCGCCGGGCCGGCGCCGTCGCCGCGCGCGAGCGTGCGTCCCCGGTCGTCGAGCAGCGCCAGCTCCGCCTGCACGCCGGCGGGGACCTGCAGCGTGACCGCGACCGGCCCCGTGCCGCCCGCCGAGACGCGGAACCAGTCGACGTCCCCGGCCGTGAGATGGCCGCCGACGGCGACCTCGCGCGGCAGCGCCGTCGCGGTCTCGCGCGTGCCGTTGGGCTCGAACTCGAACGGGCCCGGGGGCGTGAAGGAGCGGACGTCGAGCTGGTAACGCCCGGCAGGGTTCGCGCCTTCGGCGGCGGTGGTGCAGACCACGTACGCCGCCTCCCACGACCGGGCGCCGAGCGCCGGCACCAGGGCCGGCTGGCCCGCGGCCGGGGCGGTCACGTCGACGAGCGTGCGCCGCGGCACCTTCGCCTCCGCGTTGCCGGCGTCGAGCACCCACAGGCGCGGCCGCACCCCGGGCGGCGGCCGCAGCTCGACGCGCAGCATCGCGCCCTCGGCCGGCACGACGAGCGGCGCGGTGAAGCAGTCGACGTCGCCCGGCCGCGACCACCAGCCGGCGGCGCCGTGGCGCGCGTTCTCGCCCTTGCCCGTGGCGAGCGTCGCCATCGTCTGGGCGTGGTCGGCGTCGTCGTCCGGCTCCCAGTCGAGGCCCTTGGTCCAGGGCGACAGCACGACGTGCAGCCGGTACGCGCCCACGACCGCCGCCGCGCCGCCCTCGACGGCGACGAGGTAGGCGCCCTGTGTCACGCCGAGCGCCCCGATGCGCGCCGGCGCGTCCGCGGCCATGAGCTCGCGGCCGTCCGCCGCGAGGACGCGCACGCGCGCGCCCGCGCTCTCGTCCACCCACGCGTCGACGAGCTGCGTCCCGGGCGCGGCGACGGTCACGCGGTAATAGTCCCGGTCGCCCGCGGTGAGCGTGCCCGCGACCTCCGCCGGCAGGCGGGCGAGCGCCTGCGCCTGCGCCGGCGTGTCGTTCGGCTCCGCCTCGGCCACCACCAGCGGGCCGGCGTCGCGGGCGGCGGGCGCCGTGACCTCGGCGCGCGGCCCGGCGACGGCGCAGGCGACGCGGATGGCCGCGATCCCGCCGCAGACGAGCGCGCCGACGAGGCCCGCCTTCCAGGGGTTGGCGTACCACGGACGGCGCGGCGGCGCCGCGCCAGCGGCCTCCGGCGGGGGACTCGAGCGACGGCGGGAGGCGCGACCCATCGGGCGTAGTCTAGCGCGGCGCGGGGCAACCAGCGTGGGGGAAGACGCGCAGGCTCATGCGCCGCCACACTGCGTCGTCGTGCCCACCTCGTTCGAGAAGTCGCGCGGGCGCGAGTCGCGGCACCGCCGGCCCGGAGCGGCCCACCTGCGCCGGGCGGTGCAGCGGGCCTTGCGCCGCCAGCCCGACCAGCGCTTCCCGTCGATGGACGCGTTGCTCGCCGCGCTCGCGCGGAGCCCCTGGTCGCGCTGGCGGCGCGCGCTCGCGCTCGCCGGGCTCACGGCGCTGCTCGCGGGGCTCGTCATGGCGCACCACGTGCACACGCGGCGACTCCGCCGCCCGTGCGAGGGCAGCGCCGCCCGCTTCGCGGCGGTGTGGAGCCCGACGCGGCAGCGGCTCGTCCGCGCGGCCTTCCGGCGCGGCGGCTCACGCGGGGCGCAGGCCGCCTTCGCGCGCGTCCGCGAGCGCTTCGAGGCGCTGAGGGTGGCGTGGGGCTCCGCCCGTACGGACGCGTGCGAGGCCACGATCCGCGGCCCGCAGAGCGAGGCGCTGCGCGACCTCAGGCTCGAGTGCCTGGACTGGCAGCTCGCGCGGGCCGACGCGCTCGCGAGCGTGCTCGAGCACGCCGACGGGAGCACGCTCACGCAGGCGCCGGCGGCGGCAGAGCGCACGCTCACGCTCGATGAGTGCGCCCCCGGCGCGGTGCTGACGAAGCGCCCCCGCGCGCCGCGGGACCCCGCGCGACGGGCGCAGTTCGACGCGCTGCGGGCGCAGGTCCTCGAGGCCACGCTGCTGGCCGACGCCGGGCGGCCGCGCGAGGCGCTGGGGTTCGCGCGCGAGGCCGCTGATCGGGCGCGAACGCTGGACCACCGCGCCGTCGAGGCCGAGGCGCTCGTCGCGCTGGGCTCGGCCCGGCTGAAGCTGGGCGACTACCCGGGGGCCGAGGACAGCCTCTGGCGCGCCACCGAGCAGGCCGAGACCGCGGGCCACGACGAGGCCGGGGCGGCCGCCTGGAGCGGGCTGGTGTTCGTGATCGCCCAGGGAACGGGGCGCAGCCCGTGGCGCCTCGATCTCGCGGAGCGGTGCGGCGCCCAGGCCGCCGCGGTGATCGAGCGGCTGGGCGGCCATCCCAGGCTGGCGGCCGAGCTGTCGCACCACCTCGGCGTCCTGGCGATTGATCGCGGTCGCTTCCCGGAGGCGCAGGCGCAGTTCGAGCGGGCGCTGGCTTTCTGGGGCGACGCGCCGGCCCGCCGCCTGCTGCGAGACGCGCCGCTGCACGGGCTCGCCTACGCCCTGGCGGCGCAGGGGCGGCTCACGGCGGCCGTCGCGACGCTCGAGCGCGCCGGGGCCGAGCTGGAGGAGCTGGACCCCGAGCACCCGGGCCTGAGGTACCATCTGATCTCCCTGGCGCGCGCGCAGGCGGCGCTGGGCCGGCACGACCAGGCGCTCGCCAACTCTCGCCGCGCCCTGGCGCTCACGGAGGCGACGGTCGGCAAGCGCGAGCACCCGCTCGCGGGCTGGGCGCTGATGACCATGGGCGAGAGCCTGGCCGCGACCGGGCGACTCGACGAGGGGCTGGCCCGCGGCCGCGAGGCCCGCGCGATCCTGCAGGCGACGCTCGGCGCCGAGCACCCCGACGTCGCGCTCGCGGCCGAGGGCGTGGCCCACGCGCTCCGTCGCCAGGGCCGGTGGGCCGAGGCGCTGGCCGAGCAAGGCGGCGCGCTCGCCGTCCTCGAGGGGTCGGTCGCGCCCGACCACCCCGACCTCGGGCGCGGGCTCCACGCCCTCGGCGAGACGCTGCTC
>DASXVK010000197.1:0-12400 GCA_036504295.1 Polyangia bacterium | reverse complement strand
CGGTCGCGGCCCCCGCGGTCGCGGCGCCCGCCACGGCCGCCGCCGCGCCCGCGCCGGCCCCGGCCGCCGAGCCGGCCGCCGCCCCAGCCGCGAAGCCCGAGCCCGTCGCGCCCGTGGTCGCCAAGCCGAAGGCCGTGAAGCCCGCCGCGCCGCGGGCCGCGCCCGCCCCGAAGCCGGCCGTCGCGAAGCCCGCGGCCGCCAAGCCCGCCGCCAAGCCCGCCGCGCCGGCGAAGCCGAAGAAGAAGACCAAGGGCGCCGGCGAACTCATCGACGTCTTCTAGCCGAACGGTTGAGGCTCATGCTCGACGAACGTCCCGTGCCGCACCGCCGCCCATTCTTGGCCCTCGCGCTCCGCCGGGGTCTCTGCGTCGCCATCGTCGTCGGGGCTCTGCTCGGCCAGGTGCCGCGCGCCTCCGCCCAGCCCGACGAGACGGCCCAGGCCAAGGCGCACTACCTGAAGGGCAAGGAGCACCTCAAGGCCAACCAGCTCCAGGATGCGATCAAGGAGTTCAAGCGGGCCTACTTGATCAAGCGCATCCCGGCCATCCTCTTCAACATCGCCCAGGTCTACCGCAAGCTGGGCGAGGGCTCGATGGCGCTCCACTTCTTCGAGAAGTTCGTGGCCGACGCGCCGGCGAGCGACCCGAACCGCAAGGAGGCCAAGGCCATCATCGAGGAGCTGCGCGCCGCGGGCACGACGCCGTCGGAGAAGCCGCAACCCGCCGCCGACCCGACGCCGCCCCCGCCCACGCCGCCCACGCCGCGCGTGGTCCGCGGCCGGGACCCCGGCGAGGAGCCGGCCCCGCCGCCCAAGAAGAAGCGCCGCGCGAAGCGCGTCGACGCCTTCACCCACGAGGCCGTCGACGAGGTCCCGCCGGACCTCCCCATGGACGTGCAGTGCCTCGTGCCCGACATCGAGGGCGTCCGCGTCACCCTCTTCTACCGCGTCGCCGGCCAGGAGAACTTCACGCCGGTCATCATGAAGGAGCGGCTCGGCGAGATGGTCGGCCGCATCCCCGCCCGCGAGATGTCGGGCAAGTCGATCCAGTACTACATCGAGGCGCGCGACTCGAAGGGCAAGATGATGGGCCAGTCGGGCACCGCCGCGAACCCGAACATCGTGCTCATCTCGGTGGCGGCCCGGCCCCACTACTACTCGGAGATGGACGAGAACCGGCAGGGCGCCGATTTCATCGTCGGCCCGAAGAAGCTGAAGGTCGTGCCGCGTGAGGGCACGCTGCGCAACTACCGCGTCTGGAAGTGGGTGGCCGCCGGCGGCGCCGCCGGTCTCGTCGGCCTCTCGGTCGGGTCCTACGTCTACGCCGGCAAGCAGGCCTCCGCCCTGCAGGACGCCTCCGCGCGCCGCAACGGCACCCAGCCGGGCCGCGTCTTCGACAAGAAGCTCCAGGACATCGAGTCCTCGGGCAAGATGAACATGATGCTCGGCACCCTGAGCCTCGTCGGCGCGGTCGTGGTCGGCGCCGGTTCGGCGGCGCTCTTCTACTTCGACGAGAGCGGTCAGAAGGAGGCGCCCGGCGCCACCGCGGCCGCGACGCCCCGGCCCCGCGCGATGATGATCGCGCCGATCATCACCCCCGAAGGCGTCGCTATCACCGGCGCCTTCAGGTTCTAGGAGATCCCGTGATGCCGCGCGCCATCATCGCCTTCGCCTCGCTGGCCCTCGTCGCCGGCTGCTTCAGCCCGACGTACCCCGAGGATCCCTTCCTCTGCTCGAAGGACACCAAGATCTGCCCCGCGGACTACACCTGCAACACCGAGGCAGCCACCGGCGACCCGACCCTCGGGATCTGCGAGAAGCCCGGCGGCGGCACCAACCCGGGCAAGTGCCTCGACAGCGACCTCGAGCCCAACGACACGCCCGGGACCGCCACCTCCCTCGACAGCTCGCTGCAGAGCCACCCGACGGGCGTGAGCCTCTTCGGCGTCGAGATCTGCACCGCCGAGGACGTCGACTACTACTCCTTCACGATGGCCGGCCAGAAGCCGGTCACCATCACCATCCAGTACCAGCGCGACCAGGGCGAGCTGTCGGCCGCGCTGCTCGACGCCAACATGAACGACGTCGCCCCGGCGGCGCCGACCGCGGCGGGCCTGCAGATCACGACCACGCTCCAGGCCGGCATGTACTACCTCAAGGTCACGGCGGGCGCCGGCGGCTCCACCAACCTCTACGACTTCTCGCTCAGCATCGGCAACTAGCGTCCACCCCCGCACCAGTGCCTCGGCGGCCGCGAACAGCGCCGGGGGACCGGTGTGCGAGGTCATTTGACACCCGTGTCTCTGGTTGCTAAGGTTCTGCAACTAGGGCTATTTCTATCCAGAGGGTGGCGTGAATGAGCCGTCTTGGTGAGCTTCTCGTTCGCGAGAACATGATCTCGCTGCAGCAGCTGCAGAAGGCCCAGGAGGAGAACAAGCGCTCCGGGGGCCGTATCGGCAACAACCTCATCAAGCTCGGCTATATCGCGGAGGCCGACCTCACCAGCTTCCTCAGCAAGCAGTACGGCGTCCCCTCGATCGACCTGGCCCAGTTCGACATCGACATCGAAGTCATCAAGCTCATCCCGAAGGAAGTCGCCCGCAAGCACATGGTGATCCCGGTCAACCGGGCCGGGTCGTCGCTCATCGTGGCCATGAGCGATCCCTCGAACATCTACGCCATCGACGATCTCAAGTTCCTCACCGGCTACAACATCGAGGTCGTCGTCGCGTCCGAGGTCGCCATCGAGGAGGCGATCGGGCGCTACTACGAGAAGGCCATCTCCTATGACGACGTCATGGAGGGCTTCGACGAGAAGGAGATCGACTTCGGCAGCGACGAGGAGTCGATCAACGTCCTCGATCTGGAGAAGGCCTCGTCGGAGGCGCCCGTCGTCCGGCTCGTCAACGCCATCCTCGTCAACGCCATCAAGAAGGGCGCGAGCGACATCCACGTCGAGCCCTACGAGAAGAACTTCCGCGTCCGCTACCGCATCGACGGCGTGCTCTACGAGGAGATGGCGCCGCCGCTGAAGCTGCGCAACGCGATCACGAGCCGGCTCAAGATCATGTCGAACCTCGACATCGCCGAGCGCCGGCTGCCCCAGGACGGCCGCATCAAGCTCAAGCTCGGCAAGGGCCGTGAGATGGACTTCCGCGTCTCGGTCCTGCCGACGCTCTTCGGCGAGAAGGTGGTCATGCGCCTCCTCGACAAGTCGAACCTGCAGCTCGACATGACGAAGCTCGGGTTCGAGGAGCAGGCGCTCGCGAACTTCCAGAAGGCCATCCACTTGCCCTTCGGCATGGTGCTGGTCACCGGCCCCACCGGGTCGGGCAAGACGACGACGCTGTACTCCGCCCTGTCGGAGCTCAACAAGACCACCGAGAACATCTCCACCGCGGAGGACCCGGTCGAGTACAACCTGCCCGGGATCAACCAGGTGCAGATGCACGACGAGATCGGCCTGAACTTCGCGACCGCCCTGCGCTCCTTCCTGCGCCAGGACCCCGACATCATCATGGTCGGCGAGATCCGCGACTTCGAGACCGCCGAGATCGCGGTCAAGGCCGCGCTCACCGGCCACATGGTGCTCTCGACCCTGCACACGAACGACGCGCCGTCGACGATCAACCGCCTGCTCAACATGGGCGTCGAGCCGTTCCTCGTCACCGCGTCGACGAACCTCATCCTGGCGCAGCGCCTCGCGCGCAAGGTCTGCGGCGAGTGCAAGCAGCCCATCGAGACGCCGGTCCAGGCGCTCATCGATCTCGGCGTGAAGCCCGACGACGCCAAGAACGCGAAGCTCTTCAAGGGCCAGGGCTGCCGCACCTGCTCCAACACCGGCTACAAGGGCCGCATCGCCCTCTACGAGGTCATGCCCTTCACCGAGCCGCTGAAGGAGCTCGTGCTGCAGGGCGCCTCGACGAGCGAGCTGAAGGCCGAGGCCATCCGTCTGGGCATGAAGACGCTGCGCGCGTCGGGCATCCAGAAGCTGCTCGAGGGCGTCACGAGCATCGAGGAGGTCGGTCGCGTCACCGCGGCGGACTGAGGCGAGCACTGCGAGCCTCGTTGTAGACTGACGCGAGCCACGAACCTGCGGGCGCCACGGCCCGGGTGAGACATGTCACTGAACCTGCACCAGCTCCTGAAGGCCATGATCGACAAGGGGGCGTCAGACCTGCACGTCACGACCGGGTCGCCGCCCCAGCTCCGCATCGACGGCAAGCTCGTGCCGCTGCGGGTCCCGCCGCTCACGCCCGTCGACACGAAGCAGCTCTGCTACAGCGTGCTCACGGACCAGCAGAAGCTGCGCTTCGAGGAGGACCAGGAGCTGGACCTCAGCTTCGGCGTGAAGAACCTCGCGCGCTTCCGGTCCAACATCTTCATGCAGCGCGGCGCGGTGGGCGCCGCCTTCCGCGTCATCCCGTACAAGATCCTCTCGTTCCAGGACCTGGGCCTGCCGCCGGTCGTCTCGGAGCTGTGCAACAAGCCGCGCGGCCTGGTGCTCGTCACGGGCCCGACGGGCTCGGGCAAGTCGACCACGCTCGCCTCGATGATCGACAAGATCAACACCGAGCGGCGCGAGCACATCATCACGATCGAGGACCCGATCGAGTACCTGCACGCCCACAAGGGCTGCGTCGTCAACCAGCGCGAGATCGGCGCCGACACGCAGAGCTTCAAGCGCGCGCTCAAGTACATCCTGCGCCAGGACCCCGACGTCGTGCTCATCGGCGAGATGCGCGACCTCGAGACCATCGAGGCGGCGCTGGTGACCGCCGAGACCGGCCACCTCGCCTTCGCGACCCTGCACACGAACGGCTGCGTGCAGACGATCAACCGCATCATCGACGTCTTCCCGCCGTACCAGCAGTCGCAGGTGCGCGCGCAGCTCTCGTTCGTGCTCGAGGGCGTCGTCTCGCAGCAGCTCCTGCCGCGGGCGTCGGGGACCGGGCGCGCGCTCGCGATGGAGATCATGGTGCCGAACCCGGCCATCCGGAACCTCATCCGCGAGGACAAGGTCCACCAGATCTACTCGCAGATGCAGATCGGCCAGTCGAAGCACGGCATGCAGACGCTCAACCAGTCCCTGTTCAGCCTCTACCAGCGCCACATCATCACGCTGGAGGAGGCGCTCGGCCGCAGCTCCGACGTCGACGAGCTCAAGACGATGTTGGCGCAGGCCGGGACGCCGATGGGCTCCATGGGGGGCCCGCCGGCATCCCGCCCGCCGACGGCGCAGCGTTAACGGTAACCCGAGGAGGCACGCGTGCCCGTCTTCGTCTGGGAAGGTCGCACCCGAACCGGAGAGGTGCGCAACGGCACCACCGAGGGGCCGAACGAGGAGGCCGTCCTCTCGCTCCTCCGCGGGCAGCAGATCAACCCGACCAAGGTCCGCAAGAAATCGAAGGAGATCTCCCTCAGCTTCGGCGGCGTCTCCCAGAAGGACCTGGTCGTCTTCACGCGCCAGTTCGCGACGATGATCGACGCTGGCCTGCCGCTCGTGCAGTGCCTCGAGATCCTCTCACAGCAGACGGAGAACAAGTCGTTCGCCAAGATCCTCGGCCAGGTGAAGGTCCAGGTCGAGTCGGGTTCGACCTTCAGCGAGTCGTTGCGCAAGCACCCGAAGGCCTTCGACGAGCTCTACGTCAACCTCGTCGCCGCGGGTGAGGCCGGCGGTATCCTCGACACCATCCTCACGCGCCTCGCGGTCTACATCGAGAAGGCGGTCAAGCTGAAGCGGCAGGTGAAGGGCGCCATGACGTACCCGATCGGCGTCCTCATCGTCGCCATCGCCGTCATCACGCTGCTGCTCTGGAAGGTCATCCCGATCTTCGAGTCGATGTTCAAGGACATGGGCGCGGGCTCCCTGCCGGCGCTGACCAAGGGCGTCATCAACATGTCCCAGGGCTTCATCCGGAACATCCACTGGATCGCCCTCGGGGTCGCGGGCTTCATCACCGGCTTCATCCTGACGCTGCGCTCGAAGAAGGGGCGCTACTACTTCGACGCCTTCATCCTGAAGTTTCCCATCATCGGCCCCGTGTTGCGCAAGAACGCCGTCGCGCGGTTCACGCGGACCCTGGGCACCCTGCTCTCCTCGGGCGTGCCGATCCTCGACGCGCTCGAGATCGTCGCGAAGACCGCGGGCAACGTGATCATCAGCAAGGCGATCATGCACTCGCGGCAGAAGATCTCGGAGGGCAAGGACCTCGCCGGCCCGCTGATGGAGACGAAGGTCTTCCCGCCGATGGTCGTGCAGATGATCGGCGTCGGCGAGCAGACCGGCGCCATGGACGCGATGCTCCAGAAGATCGCCGACTTCTACGAGGAGGAGGTCGACGTCGCCGTCGCCGCCCTCACGTCGCTGATGGAGCCGCTCATGATGGTCTTCCTCGGCGGCATCGTCGGCACGCTGATCATCTCGATGTACCTGCCGATCTTCGAGATGGCCGGCGCCATCAAGTCCAACTAGACGGGTCGCATGGAGTTGGGGAGCTTGAGCGTGGCCGGGGGCGACCGTGGTCATGGTCCCCCCCGTGCTCAAACAGTCCTCGCGCGCCGTGGGGTCGGGGGTGGATTCGCGGGGCGCCGGGGCGGCATCGCCGGGCGGCGCCGCGCTGCGGAACTGCGCGCGGGGGGGACCATGACCACGGTCGCCCCCGGAGCCGGCGCGGGGTCACGCCCGTGAGCGACGCCCTGCCCCGGCCCTCGCCCGCGCCGGTCGCGGCGGCGGACACGGCGCCCCCGCGCAGCGAGGAGCTGCGGAAGCTCACCTACCTCATGCTCTTCCGCGTGGGGCTCGTGTCGGTGCTCCTCCTGGCGACGGTGCTCCTCAACGCGCTGGGGCCGGCGCCCGAGGAGCTCGCGAAGCCGTTCTCGCTCTTCATCCTCGGGCTCATCGTCACGACGTACGGGCTGACGCTGCTCTACGCGCGCTCGCTGCGCCGGGTGCGGCGCCCCGCGCGGTTCGCCACCATCCAGATCGGGGTCGACCTGTGCGTGATCACGGCCCTCGTCCACGGGACCGGCGGCGCCGAGAGCGCGTTCACGTTCCTCTTCTCCATCACGATCATCGCGGCGAGCATGGTCCTGCCGGCGAACGCGGCGCGCATGGCGACCGTCGCCGCCGCGCTCCTCTACGTCGGCGTGAGCCTGCTCGGTCACTACGGCGTGCTGCCGCCGGTGCTCGGCCAGCGGATGCTGCCGTCGCAGACCTCGCCCCAGGAGTTCGGCCGCGCGCTCATCATCAACCTCGCGACGCTCACCGCGGTGGCGGTGCTCGCCTCGAACCTCGCCGCGCAGCTGCTGCGCGCCGGCGAGCGCCTCGCGCACCAGGAGGCGCGCTTCTCGGACCTCGAGGCGCAGAGCGAGGACGTCATCCGCTGCCTCACCTCGGGCCTCATCACCACCGACCGGCAGGGCCGGATCCTGAGCTTCAACCAGGCCGCGAGCGAGATCACCGGCCACGGGCGGGCGCAGGCGGTGGGCCGATCCCTGGGCGAGGTGCTCCCGGCCCTCTGCGCCGTGCCCGAGCGACGCAGCGGCGACGCCGACCGGGCGGAGGTGGCGGCCGTGCGGCCGGACGGCTCGGTCGTCCCCATCGGGGTGTCGGTCTCGCCGCTCACGAACCGGGTGGGCGACGTCGTCGGCCGCATCTTCAACTTCCAGAACCTCTCCGAGCTCAAGCGCATGGAGGCGGTGGTCAAGCGGACCGAGCGCATGGCCGCCGTCGGCCAGCTCGCGGCGACGATGGCCCACGAGATCCGCAACCCGCTGGCCTCCATCTCCGGCGCGGTCGAGCTCCTGCGTACCGGGCCGACGCTCGGCGACGAGGACCGCCGCCTGATGGAGATCGTGCTGCGCGAGGTGGAGCGCCTCAACCGCCTCATCACCGAGCTCCTCGACTTCGCGCGCCCGCGCCAGCCGAACCGCGCCCGCCTCGACATGTGCTCGCTCGTCCGCGAGGCCCTGTCGGTCTTCGAGCACGAGCGCGGGGAGGCGATCAAGGTCGCGCTCGAGGCGCCCGCGCCGGTGCACGTCGACGCCGACGCGGCCCAGGTGCACCAGGTGGTGTGGAACCTGCTGAAGAACGCGAGCGAGGCCATGCCCGATGGCGGCACGATCACGCTCGCCCTCGCTCAGGAGGGCTCGCCGGCGGCCCGCGTGGCGGTGCTCACGGTGCGCGACCAGGGCAAGGGCATCGCCCAGGAGCACCTCGAGCGCGTGTTCGAGCCGTTCTTCACGACGAAGACGCACGGCACCGGCCTCGGCCTCGCGATGGTGCAGCGCCTGGTCAGCGACCACGGCGGCAGCATCGACCTCACGAGCACCGAGGGCGTCGGGACGACGGCGGTGGTGAAGCTGCCGGCCGCGTGAGGCGCCATCACCGGCCGCGCCGCCGGCGGTCCGGCCGGATGTCGGACGCGTCCGGTGGGCCGGACGCGGAGACGCAGCGGCGGTCGCGACCTGGGCCGCCCGGCCGATCACGACCGGGCAGCCGGGTTGCACCTTCACGCCGGTCGTCCTCGACCGGGGCGGCATCCCCTGGGTCACCGAGCCCGACTCTGAGACGCCGGAGCGGGTCGTGCTGTCCGCGCTGGCGCACGGCGACGAGCCCGGCGCAGAGCGGATGCTCGCGGCCCTCGCGGTAACGCTGGCGTCGCTCGACGATGACCTGCGGGCGCAGTACTATTGGATCGTCCACGATTGCTTGGGCGAAGCGATGCGCCGGAAGCTGGAGGAGCTGATGTTCCCTGCCTGGGTGGAGCAGACCACGAAGGCCCGCGAGCTCCTGGCGAAGGGCGAGACCGTCGGCCGGATCGCCGCGAAGATCGAGGCGCTGCTCGCGATCTGCGAGACCCGCGGGCTCGCGCTCAGCGACGTCGATCGTGACCGGGTCCTGGCGTGCACGGACGTCCCGACCCTCGACGCGTGGATCCGCCGCGCGGCGCGCGCCGCGGCGGTGGCCGAGCTCTTCGACTAGGAAAAGGACCCTGGGAGGGTCCCTTTGACCTCCCGCGCAGAGTGCCGGCAGGCAAAGCCCGCCAGCACTCACGCGACTGACCGCGATGCGACCCGCCGGGGTCAGCGCGTCGCGGCGCCGGGACGACGGCGGTGCTGGAGCTGCCGGCTGCGTGAGCGCCGTGGACCGCAGCGTGAGCTACCGGCGCCCCCGCCAGTAGAAGGGGCGGCGCCGGTGGTGCCCGACCGCGAGAATGCGGACCTCGTGCTCTTTCACGCTGTAGAACAGCGCGTACGGAAAGCCGTGGAGGCTCTTCCGCCGGACGTTCTTGGATACGAGCGGCGAGCCCTCCGGGTACAGCAGGACCTGATCGCGAGCGTGCTCCGCCTCATCGAGGAACCGCCTCGCCAGCTCGGGTTCCACGACCGCGTAGTACGCTACGGTCTCGTTGAGCTCGACCTCCGCGAGGCGATGGAACGAGGCCGAGCGACTCACTTGAGGCGCGCTCGGGCGTCGCGGAAGACGTCGGCGGCCGGTCTCGCCGCCTCGGCCCCTGCTTCGAGCTCGGCATCGCGCCGCTCGGCTTCCTCGGCCCACAGGGCCTGGATCTCCGCCTCGCTCAGCGAGTCGAGGCTGGCCAGCAGACGCTCGGCCAGCTTCGCTCGCGAACGGGGTTCCAGCTCCAGGGCCGCGCGCTCGATCTCGCTCTCGTCGCCAGTCATGGGTCGCCTTCCAACCTAACGTATACCGCCGTCCATCCGGGCTGTCGACACCGCACGGCCTGACGTCGTGGGCGCGAAGACCGAGCCGTGGTATAAGTTACCCCCATGGCCGGTCAGGAGGAGAACTCGGGGCTCCGGGCGATGATCGCGGCGCTCGTCGAGCGGCGGATCGAGGAGTCGCTCGGCCACGTCGAGGCGGCGCTGGCCCAGTGGCGGCGCGGCGAGTCCGACGCGCTCACGCCGCACCTCGAGTCGCTGCGCCACGTGGCCCGCGCCGGCGTGTTGAGCGCGCGCGTGGCGCGGGCGGAGCGGGACGGGCCGCGGCCGCTGCTGCGGGACGCGTTCGACCTCGGCCTGGTCGACCGCGAGGCGTTTCAGCGCCTCGCCGGGTGCCCGCCGGAGGAGGTGGCCCCGCCGCCCTCGCTCGACGAGGAGGCGCAGAGCGCGGCCGGCGTGCCCCGGCCCGCCAAGCGCACCGTCGTCGACACGATGCTCAAGGACGGCCCGGTCCTCGTGCACCTCGACCCGCGGCGCGGGGGCGTCGACGTCCCCGCCGCGTTCCACGCCGATCCCCGGCTCGTGCTGCGCATCGGCCACCGCCTCACGCCGCCCATCACCGACCTGGAGATCGACGAGGACGGCGTGCGCGCGACCTTGAGCTTCCGGGCCGTGCCGCACCACTGCGTGATCCCGTGGTCGGCAGTCTTCGCCGTGGTCGGCGAGGACGGCCAGGGCCTGGTGTTCGCCGAGGACGTCCCGCCGGAGGTCGCCGCGGAGATGCAGTCCGAGCCCGGCGCCACGGAGCCGAACCAGCCCGCCGCCCCCGAGCCGAAGAAGCGCCCGTCCCACCTCAAGCTCGTGCAGTAGCCGCCCCGCGGGTCAGGTGCACGTTGACCTTGACGTGGACTTTGACGTGAACGTGGACCTGAACGTGGTCATCTCACGTTGACGCCGGGCTGGCCGCTGGCGCGAGCTGGAGCCGTCAAGGTAGCCCGCCTACGTTCAAGTCCACGTCGCCGTCAATGTCCACGACCACGTCGACGTCGACGTCGACGTCAACGTGGTTGATGCACGAGCGGGGAGGATTCTGTCTAGAACGAGAAGGCGACGCCGAGGTTGATGTCGGCGTTGAAGGTCGTGTTCGTCGGGGCGCCGACCAGGACGCCGAGCTCGCCGACGAGCGCGAGCTTGGGGGCGAGCTTGTAGGTCACGCCCGCGCCCGGGCCGACGAGCAGCGGGCCGGTCTTGAACGTGTCGGAGACGGTGACGCCCGCGTCGCTCTTGACGTTGCCGGTGTGGAGGATGTAGCCGCCGCCGAGGGCGAGGAAGGCGTAGGGCGTGAGCTTGTCGCCGCCGAAGAACCAGTAGCCGCGCGCGAGGCCGGCGCCGCCGAACTTGTTGCCGTGGTCGGCGGCGCTGAGCACCTGCAGGCGGCCCTGGATGGAGACGCCGAACGACTGGCCGAGGCGCATGCCGACCTCGGGCGCGACGTGCAGCGGGGCCGAGCCGATGCCGGAGGTGCCCTTGCCGAAGGTGTCCGACGTGCCCGCGACCCCGCCGAAGCCGGTGCCGACGCCGAGCGCCGCCCACAGCGGGAGGCCCGCGCCGGCCGCGCCGCCGCCCCGCCGCTTCTGCCGCGTGCGCATCGCGACCTCGAGCTCGTCCTCGACCAGCGTGCGGGCGGCCACGACGGCGGGCGCCTTGGCCCGGGGCAGCGTGACCACGATCTGGTGCGGCGAGATCACGTTGCCGGAGGCGATCTGCGGCTTGCCGCGGCCGTCGCGCACCTCGATGTAGTAGTGGATGTAGGGCGGCTTCACGACCGAGGACGGGATGACCGCGACCCACGCGCCCTTCTGCTGGCCCATCATCTCGGGCGTCCAGTCCTCGCGGCCGGCGGGCCGGTAGAAGACGAACACCTTGGAGGCGTTGACGTCGGGGCCGACGACGCACTTGACCCGCACCTGCGTGCCGCGCAGCGCCTCGGGCACGGCGGTGTGGACGATGCCGCGGACCTCACGCGGGTCGATCTCGCGCTCCTCCGGCTCGCCCTCGCCCTCCTCGCCCTCCTCGCCGGGCCCGGCGGCCGGCGGCCCGGCCGCGGGCGGCGGGGTCGGGCCGGGGCCAGGCTGCGCGCCCGCGGGTCCGGGCGCGGGCGGCGCGCCCTTCGGTCCGGGGGCGGGCTGCGTGGCCGGCTTCGGCGGCGCGGGCGCGGGCCCGGCCTTCGGCCCCGGCGCGGGCTTCGGCGCCTTGCGGGTGGCGGCGATCTCCTTCTGGGCGCCCGCGAAGATGTCCACGAGCTCCGGGGTCGACATCGCGGCCGCGACCGCCGCGAGCGTGATCGCCGGATCGACCGTGAGCGCGCGCAGGAACGCGCGCCGGCCGTTGAAGCGATCCTTGAACGCCGAGATGAGGATCACGCCCTGGGCCACCGCGACGCGAGCCGCGACCGGGTGGTTCGTGAGGTAGTTCTTCTGCACGAGGTTGTCGGCGTCGGCGAGGAGCTTCTTCGCCGCGTCGAACTCGAGGAGCTCGTACTGGCCCAGCGCCTGGCGCGTGAGGTCTTCGACCTGCTTGATGATGGCGGCGGTGCGCGCACCGGTGGGCCCGGCGCCCTGCGCCCGGACGGCGGCCGGCGTGGCCACGAGCGCGGCGCCGAGCGCCAGCGCGACGAGCTGCATACGGAACGGCATGGACGACCTCGCGGCCCCCGAC
>DASXVK010000196.1:0-19744 GCA_036504295.1 Polyangia bacterium | reverse complement strand
CGCCGTCATGCCGACGGCGCCCACGCGGCCGCGGCCCCCGGCGCCGCCGCCGCCCGCCGTCGTGCGGCGCTGGATCGAGAGCGGCGAGTCCAACCTCGCCTGCCTCATCAAGGGCGTGCCGTACCTCGCCGCCTCGGTGCCCCCCAGCGAGAGCGATCCCTTCGTCGAGCGCGGCGCGATCGCCGTCCGCGTGCAGCTGCACCGCCTGCCGACGTACCCGCTCGTCACCGTCGTCGTCCTCGGCGGTCCGGCCGAGGAGCCCGAGCGCAACGCGATCATCCTCCCGCTCGACGCCGGCGCCGGTTCCGACCGCGACGTGCTCGAGACGCTCGCGAGCGAGTTCCGCGTCATGGTCGACATCTACGGCGCAGAGCGGGTGCCCCTGCTGTCGCGCGAGGCCCGCGCCCCGCTCGCGGAGAACGCCCGCTACGTGCTCTCCGTGGCCGACGAGCACCTCAAGTCGATCCCGGGACCACAGCGCTCGCTCGCCGACGCCCGGCGCTGCTTCTTCGCCGAGTCGTACGACCGCCTCGGCCGCCGCGCCGTCGCCTTCGCCGAGGACTCCTTCGCCCAGATCACCGGGCCGGCGGCGGCGCGGGTCGCGGTCAGCGTCATCGACTTCTGGTCGGACCGCGAGAACGAGGACTACCTCATCCTGGTGAAGTCGTTCCCGCTGCCGTGGTGGCGGCGGATCCGGACGCGGGTGCTCAACGGAGCGCTCGAGTACGGCATCGTGCTGCCGGCCCGGCTGCAGACGCTGGCGCTGGCCCAGGGCCTCGCGCCGAGCAAGCGCGATCTCTTCATGCGCGTGCTGAAGGCCGCCACCGAGGTCGCCCAGCAGCAGCGGGCGAACGACCTCGAGCCCGAGGCCGAGGCGGACAACTGGACGGCGCTCCTGCGCGAGTGCGACGCGGCCCAGGTGCCCGTCGACCGTCGCACCATGGAGCTGGCCGCGGCGATCCAGCGCCGCGCGCCGGAGCCCGCGCCGGCGCGGCGCAGCCGCACGATGCAGGGCATGCCGATCGTCGCCGCGCCGCCGCCCGCCCCGGCGCCGCCGGCCCCCGCGCCCGCGGCGCCCGCCGCGCCGGACCTGCCCGCGGTGTCGCTCAAGCGGCGTGACACGCCGACGACCGAGCCCCTGGCCGCGCCGCCCGAGATGGGCGCGCCAGCGGTCGCCGACCTCCTCCACGACCTCGAGCGCAAGGAGGCGCGCAGGGACGCCGCGCTCGAGCTGTGCCGCCGGGGCGAGCGCCCGCACGTGCCGGCGATCTTCGCGGCGGTGCGCCGCATGACCCGCGGCGAGGCCATCGAGGTGCTGCCCGCGCTCGTGCGCTTCGGCGCCACCGCCGAGCGCGAGTTCGTGGCCGGGCTCGAGGCGCGCAAGTCGTTCCTCCGCCAGGGGTGCGCCCTCGCGCTGGGCTCGATGAAGGCCGGCGAGGCCACCGACGCGCTCGTGAAGCTGCTGCTCGAGGAGCCGACCGAGATCTGGCGCGAGGTCGCGCGGTCGCTCGGCGACATCGGCGCGCCGTCGGTGATGAGCCTGGCCGCGCGCATCCGCGAGGCGGACGCCGAGGGGCGTGACCGGATCAGCCTGGCGCTCGCGCACGTCGCGGCCCGCGGCGCCAAGGGGCCCGTGGAGGTCCTCGCGCGCGGCCGGGACGCCAACGCGGCGCAGTGCGCGCAGCGCGCCCTCGACCGCGCCGCGCAGGTCAAGCAGCAGGACCAGGAGGTCCGCGGCCCCGCCGGCGAGGTGCGCGAGACGACGATGGTCCGCTCCTTCACCCGGCACTTCTTCGAGACGCTCGCGGGCGCCGATCCCGCCCAGCCGGACGTGCTCGAGCTCGACGCCTCGGAGCTGATGGTGGACGACGAGGAGGAGGAGCCCGAGGAGGAGCTCGGCGACGAGGACATCCTCGAGGAGGGCGAGGCGGCGCGCCGCGGCAAGCACGGACCCCGCCGCCCCGCCCGCGAACGGTAGCCGACGATGCGACGTCAGCCGAACTCGTTGCAGCGCGCGGGAGCCGCGTGCTAACGTGATGCGACCTTCTGAGAGCGACCCTCGGTCCCGATGAGACTCGGCATCTTCTCCGACGTACACGCGAACCTCGAGGCGCTCAAGGCCGTCATCGAGGTCTACAAGTCCGAGCGCATCGATCGCTACGTGTGTCTCGGCGACACCGTCGGATACGGCGCCAGCCCGAACGACTGCTGCGACCTCGTCCGTCCGCTCGTCTCGGTGTGCACGCTCGGCAACCACGACGCCGCCGTCGCCGGGCGCATGGACTACTCGTACTACTACGACGCCGCCCGCCACGCGCTCGACATCCACGCGGGGCTCCTCAACCAGGAGAACCTCGCCTGGCTGAAGCAGCTCCCCTACGAGGTGCGCGAGGGCGGCCTCGCCTTCTGCCACGGCTCGCCGCTCTGCCTCGAGGAGTTCGAGTACATCTTCTCCGTCGAGCAGGCGGCCAAGTGCCTGCCGGTGTTCGACGAGCTGGCCGAGGTCACCTTCATCGGCCACTCGCACCTGTGCAAGGCCTTCGCGCTGACGCCGACCGAGGTCCACGACGTCATCGCGCAGAAGTTCTACATCCGGCACAACCACAAGTACATCATCAGCGTCGGCTCGATCGGGCAGCCCCGCGACTACGACAACCGCGCGAGCTACACCGTCTTCGACACCGACGAGATGTCCTTCGAGTTCAAGCGGGTCGAGTACGACGTCGAGAGCGCCGCCCGCAAGATCTTCGACAGCGACCTCGAGCGCAACTTCGGCAACCGCCTCTTCATCGGCGTGTAGGCCGGCTCAGCGCGGGGCCGCGGGGCGCTCGAGCGTCGCGCGCACGCCGAGCCCGAAGATCATGCCGTAGCGGACGGGCTCCGCGGTCACGGGGATCTGGAGCTGCGGCACGAGCGAGCACCAGCTCCCCAGGCGGAACTCGCCGCCGAGCCCGACGATGACGTTCAGCGGGCCGGAGTAGACCTCCCCGCGCGGCGTGAGGCTGCGGAAGCTCTCGATGTTCGTCGGGTGGTTCTTGACCGCCGCGCTCGCCGTGAGGCGCACGGTCGGTGACACCGCCCAGCCGAGCGTCGTCATCAGCGACATCAGCGGCACGGTGTCGCGCTGCAGGGTCTCGCGTGGCGGCGGGGCGCCCTCGCAGTTCTGGACGCAGGCGACGCGGACGCGCGAGGGGACCGACACGGGGAGGACGTCGACCGCCACGTGGTACGAGAGCGGTCCGTGGCGCTCGGGCGTGCCGACGACGATGCCGCCGCCGATGCCCCAGGCGTGCATGTCCGGGCTCGGCAGCCGGGTCGGCGCGGCCGCGAGCGCACCCTGCGGCAGGGCGTCGAGCCACAGGAGGCGGAGGCTGACCCACTCGCTCGGCCGGCCGGCGAAGGCGCCCTCGAGCTGCGTGCGCGGGATGAAGAGCCCGGCGTTCTCGTTCGGCGCGAGCTCCGGCGGCATCAGGAACGTCACCGTGCTGTCCGCCACGTAGAAGTCGGCGACGCCGCGGCTGCTCGGCGGCGGCGGCAGGCTCAGCGCCGGCACGAGCGAGGACTGCTGGACGTGGTACGCCGGGCAGCCGGTGGTCGCGACGAGCGCGATGAGGCCGAGCAGGCGGGCGCCGAGGGCGAGGGCGGGTGATCGCATCGACCGGGGGATTGAGCAAGCTCCGTGCCGGAGCACACGCGTGGAGCTGCGCGCACTTGCGCGCGGGCGATCACCGCGCCGCCGTCGCGGCCGGGCATCCGTGTCGCGATCGCGGCGCGTGGCAGCGGCGGGAGTGGTAGGCTCGTGCCCGGCAAGGAGGCGGCGCCGAGACGATGACCAGACACCAGGACAGGATGATGGGTTGGCTGATCGCGGGACTCGCGCTCCTCACCATCAACTGCGGCGGGTCAACCGCCGCCGCCGTCGACGGGGGGCTGCCGGTCGTGTGCGAGCCAGGCGTGAGCGCGTGCTGGCAAGACAAGGTGGCGACTTGCGTGTCGACCGGCGTGGGGTGGACCGCCGACGACTGCGCCAACGCTCAGGTGTGCCTCGAGGGCGCGTGCCACAACCCGCTCGTCACGATCACGACGCGGACGCTGCCCGACGGCATGGTCGGCAACCCGTACGCGAGCACCCTCGAGGCGACGGGGGGGCTGGGGGCGCTCTCCTGGAGCGTGCTCGGCGACTTGCCCCCGGGCGTCGAGCTCGACGGCGGCGGGCTCCTCGGCGGCGTGCCGACGACCGAGGGGGTGTACGCGCTCGAGGTCCAGGTGCGCGACGCCACGGGCAGCCGCGCGACCGCCTCGCTGGCGCTGGTCGTGCTCCCGCCCGGCCTCGCGGTCACGACCACCAGCCTGCCAGCCGCCCAGCATGGGCTACCCTACGCCGCCACGCTGACGGCGCTCGGCGGGCTGCCGCCGTACGCGTGGGCCGTCAGCGGCGGCGCCCTCCCGGGTGGGCTCACGCTCACCTCCGACGGCCGCCTCGAGGGCGCCCCGACCGAGCTCGGGGTGTTCCCGATCACCTTCCGGGTCTTCGATCACGCGATCCCGCCCGCCCTGGCCGAGCGGGAGCTGCCGCTCACCGTCGACGTCGCGCCGCTCGTGATCCAGGGCGGCCAGCTCGTCGATCTCCTCGTGGCGAAGGTGATCGTGCTCCCGCTCATCGTCGTCGTGCCGGGCCTCCCGGTCCCGTACTCGACCCCGCTGCAGGCCACGGGCGGCCTCACTCCGTATCACTGGAGCGAGATCGAGATGCCGGCGGCGCTGCGCCTGCTCATCTCGACGGGGGGCATCCCCACGGGGCTGACGCTCAACGAGGATGGCACGCTCCACGGCGCAGTGACCGACGCGAGCCAGATCATCACCGTCAACGTCCCGCTCAGCAGCATCAGCTTGACCGGCTTCTTCTTCGCCGCGCAGGTCCAGGACTCGCAGTCGCCCGCCGCGACGCGCGTCGCGATCTTCCTCCTCCCGACGGTGCCGCTGGGGTAGGGCGCCTCAGCGCTTCTTCGCGCGCGGACGGATGTCGTCCTCGGTGCCGTCGCGCCGGTCCAGTCCCCTCGAGTACATCTCGTAGGCCGCGCCGTCGCGGGCCGGGCAGTGGTACTCGAGCGGCTGGTCGTACGGGTCTCGGGGTGGCGCGTTCACGAGGCCGGCGGCGTGGAGCTCGTCGAGCGTCGCCGGGCACTCCGCGTCGAGGTGGTTCGTGCGCCAGAAGATGAGGGCGCTCTCGTACTGTCCCAGCAGGATCTCCGTGTTCTTGATGCGCGCCAGTTCCCACTGCTTCAGGACGGCGGCAACTCGGCGAATGCTCCGTGTGACAACGGGGCAGGGCGCTCGGGACGACCCCCTCTTGCCCGCCGCGCGGGCGACCGCACAGCTTCCCGAAGGAGGTCTGCCATGCTGGCGCTCGTCGCGACCGGGGACCCGCGTACCCGGGTGGAGCTCAAGGACGTGCCGGAGCCCGCGCCGGGGCGGGACGAGGCGCTCGTCGACGTGAAGGCGGTGTCGCTCAACCGCGGTGAGGTGCGGGCGCTCGCGACCGCGCAGGCCGGGTGGCGGCCCGGCTGGGACGTCGCCGGCGTGGTGGCGCAGCCCGCCGCGGACGGCAGCGGGCCGCCGGCGGGGACCCGGGTCGTCGGTCTCGTCCGCGGCAACGGCTGGGCCCAGCGCGTGGCGGTGCCCACGCGCACGCTCGCCCCGCTCCCGCCGGCGGTGAGCTTCGCGTCGGCCGCGACGCTGCCGGTGGCCGGGCTGACGGCGCTGCGTGCGCTCGCCCTGCACGGCGTGCTGCTCGGGCAGCGCGTGCTCGTCACCGGCGCCGCCGGGGGCGTCGGCCGCTTCGCCGTCCAGCTCGCCGCCCGCGGCGGCGCGCACGTCACCGGCGTGGCCGCGAGCAGCGAGCGCGGCGCCGGGCTCGATCGGCTCGGCGCCGCGACCGTCGTGACCGAGATCCCCCTCGCGGGCCCGCCCTACGACTGCATCCTCGAGTCGGTCGGCGGCGCCTCGCTCGGCCGTGCGCTCGAGCGCGTCGCGCCGAGCGGCACCATCGTCACCTTCGGCAACTCGTCCGGCGAGAAGACCACCTTCGACGCGACGGCGTTCTACCGCACGCCCGGCGCGCGGCTGCACGCGCTGCTCGTCTTCGTCGAGGTCGAGCGGCGCGGCTCCGCCGTGCGCGATCTCACGACCCTCGCCGGCCTCGTCGCCGACAAGGCGCTCGATCCGCAGATCAGCCTGGAGGCGAGCTGGCGCGATCCCGCCGGCGCCCTCGAGGCGCTGATCGCCCGCAAGGTGCGCGGCAAGGCGGTGCTGCACGTGGAGTGAGGGGGGAGCTAAACCTTCTGCTCGATCAGCTTGATCTGCTCGCGGGCGCCGACGCCGAGGCCCTTGGCCGCGGCGGCCTCGATGAAGCGCGGGGCGCGGCCGGTCGGCAGCTTCGCCTTGTCCTTCGCGAGGGGCGGCTTGCCCTTGGCCTTGCGGACCTCCTCGATGTAGTCCCACGCGAGGCGGTCCATGGCGACCGGGTCGGTGGTCGCGAGCACGCTGTCGAAGGGCACCTTCATGCGCGGCCGGTCGTGGGGGCCGCCGTCGCAGAGCAGCTTGTACCCGTCGCAGAGGACGAGCTTGACCTTGTCCTTGATCTCGGGGAGCGCCCACACCCCGGGGATCGCCGCGCAGCCGTCGCGGTGCAGCGCGCCCGGCGTCTGCACGACGCCGTGGGTCATGTTCTTCATCGCGCAGGTGACGCCCGAGAGGTCGTGGTCCTTCATCACCGGGATGTCGATGATGACGCTCGCCCACAGCACCGGCAGCGCGAAGTTCACGCGCCCCATCGGGTGGCGGCGCGGCTTCGGGTCGTAGCCCACCTGCTTGCTCGACAGGACGCGCACGCCCTTCGCGGTCGGCAGCGTGACCTTGTACCCGGCCGCGCCCATGCGGCTCTGGTACTGGTCGTAGATGACGATGTTGCCGTCGGGCACGCCGATCTCGCGCAGCGCCGCGACGATGGCGAAGGTCGTCGCCGGGTGCGCCGCCATGCCGGGGAAGCCGAAGCCGTTCGGCTTGAGCAGGACCGTGTCGCTGGCCTGGACGAACTGGGCCCACGCGTCCTGGGGCTTGGCCTGGCCCGTGAGCTCCATCACGGCGCGGTCGACCATCTGCCGCGCGAGCTCCGGCGACGGCGCGTTGTTCCCGCCGAGGGAGCCCGGGTGCGTGACGCGCACGACCGTGCCCTTCGCCTCGAAGCGGGTCGCGGCGGCCGCCGCGGGGGTCCAGAGGCCGGCCTTCGCTCCCGGCTTCGGGCCCTTCGGGGGGGGCTGCGCGCCCGCGACCGCCGGCAGGCCGAGGACCGCGGCGCCGATGGCGACCTGGGTCAGGAACTCACGTCGGGTCGATCCGTCTCTCGTGGACATCGATCAGCAGTGCCCCTTTCCGCGCCGCCACCCACCTGACGTCGCGAAGTGTGTCACGTACGCGCGGGCGGCGCCAAGCGCTGGCTGACCGCCTCGAGGAAGGCCGTGGCCGGGCCGCGGTCGGCGCCGGAGACCGTGAGCCGTCGCCCGTCGGCGAGCTCGATCTCGAGCCGCGCCCGGGCGCTCGACGCCAGGCGCTGCGCGAGCGCGTAGGCGCCGATGTCGAGAGCCAGGCCGAGCGCCACGAAGCCGATGGCCGCGAGGAGCAGCGACCCGCCGAAGCCGACCTTGCCGCGGAAGCCGAGCACCGCCGCGAGCGCGACGGCCGCGACGAAGGCGCCGCCGCCGGCCCACGCGAAGGCGCCGCCGGCCGCGCGCTCGATGCCGATGCGGCGGATGGCCGTGAGCGGGTACACCTCGTCGGCCTCGCGGGTGCGGGCGCCGAGGACGGTGGTGCGGCTGCGGACCCGGATGGCCGCGGCGTCGAGCGTCAGCTCGGCCTCGGTGCGCAGGCCGAAGAGCCAGCCGATCGCGCGGCCGGCCTGCTGCAGGTACACCAGGCCGAAGGCGATCGCGAGCCAGCGGCGCAGGCCCGCCGGGACGCGGCCGGTCAGCCGCCCGCTGAGCCGCACGACGGGGTCGGCGGCGGGGGCCTTGGTGATCGGGGCGACTTCGGAAGCGGTCTTCTTCATCCGCTAGCTTCTCCGGATCAGCAGCATGACGCGCCTCCGCGCCCTGCGCTAGTTTCCTGGCGTGGCGCCGCGCTTCCCGCGCCCCGGGCTGGCGGGCCGGCTCGCCGGCTGGTGCACGTTCTTGTTCGACTTGCCCATCGGCCCGAGGAGCTTCATCCACACGGCGCGCTTCTCGGGGGCCTGATGCGTGAAGACGCGCGCCGCGCCCCAGCGCGGGTGGGCGCTCAGCGTGAGCCGGCTCTCGCCCGCCGCCGGCACGGCCGCCTCGCCCGGGGCGAGGCCGAGGCCGCGCCAGCCGCCCTTCGCCTCGCGCACCCAGGCCGGGCCCGCGCCGGGGAAGAGCGCGGTGCTCTTGCAGCCGGCGCGCGCGAGGGCGGCGCGCACGGCGGCGGCGTCGCCGGCGACCGAGACCGCGTAGACGAGGATGCCGTCGGGATCGACGCCGATGCCGGCGACCCGCGCCGGCGCGTTCGCGGCGGCGGCGGCGCCGCCCTGCACGACCGCCATCTGGGCCGGCTCGGGCTTGACTGCTTCGCCCCAGCGGCCGGTGGCGACCCGCGGCGGTCCCTCGGGCGTGAGCGGCGCGAGGATCGCGAGGGTGTCCAGGCCGGGCAGGAGCGGGAAGTGGCGCTTGCCGCTCACCACGAGGCCCCGCGGCGCGCTCGGGGCGGCGGCGCCGATCCCGAGGTGCGCGACGAGCGCGGTCGCATCGGCGGGGACGGTGCCGCGCAGATCGTGGCCGGTCGTCGGGGCCGGCTCGCCGCTGCCGACGGCGACGTTCACGTCCACGCGCCGGAGGTCGACGCGCAGCAGCTCGACGCGCGCGTCGGGCCGGGCGGCGTCGGGCCGCAGGAACGCGGTGGCGACCGCGGGCGGGTAGGGGTTCGGGCCCTGGTAGTAGTCGCGCGCCGCGAACTCGCCCTCGTGGGGCAGGGCGGGCGTGACCACCGGCGGGACGTCGGCGCCTGGCAGCACCGGCCGCAGCGTCAGGTACATGAAGTCGCGCCAGTCCTTGCCGATGTAGCGGGGGAAGGGCTGGATGCCCATGTGGCGCGAGAGGCGCCGCATGGCGTACATGAGGTCGGGCCGGCCCGGCACGGCGCCGACGGTGGCCCAGTTCTTCTCGAGCTTCACGCCCTCCCAGGACGACAGCTTCTTCACGCCGCCCGCGGGCATCGACAGGACGCGGTAGAACTCGAAGCCGGCGTGGCCGGCGTTGATGTCCAGCTCCATGGCGTAGCTGCAGCCCGCCGCGATCATCGCCTTCGCCAGCGTCACGCCGGTCAGCGACGTGCCCCAGGCGTAGAGCGGGTAGCCGCCCCCCGTGATGCACAGGCCCGAGCGGATGATGTGCGTCGTCGGTCCGGTGCCGGTGATGAAGCCGGGCCCGCCGCCCCAGGACTCGCGCCCGTACGGGTTGAACTTGCCGTCCTCGGCGATGGAGAAGAGGTTCTGGCGGAACGACTGGATCTCGATCGGGACGTTGCGGATGCTGTCGTCGTTCGGCCACGAGCCGATGCCGAAGGTGCCGTCCTTGAAGCGCACCGCCGTGGCGCAGAAGGGGAGGGGGCGCGCCACGAGCTTGCCGTCGGACATCATGCCGAACTGGCCGTGGATCGACTGCCACCCGCCGTTGAAGCCGCCGACCACGCGCTTGATCGTCGCGTCGTCACGCGGGATGACGCCCTCGCCGATGGCGCCGGTCTGGGAGCGTGGGTCGCGGGTGCCGGCGACCATGTTGAGCGACACCTGCTGCGGGTCCCAGGCGACGAAGAAGACCTTGGCGTAGGGGCGCTGCGGATCGGGCCGCACGAACGCCTGGGCGAACGGCGCCGGGGCGTCGGGGTTGCGGCCGATGAAGGGGTCGTGCATGAGGGTCCACTCGCCCTCGCCCTTCTCGGGCTTGCTCAGCACCGGCGCGAACGGCGGCGGCGGCCAGCCGGCGATCTTCGGCTCCCCCGGATCGCCGGCGGCGGCGAAGAGCAGCTCGTCGCGGGCGGTCCCCGCGCTGCCCGCGGCGCGGCGCGCGCGGTCGAGCAGCTCGTAGAAGGTGTCCTCCATCCAGGCGATGCCCCGGGGACCGATGAACGAGATCGCGCGGGCCGTGTCGACCGCCCAGTGCAGCGGCTGGCGCCGCGATTTCTGCTGGACCCGCACCTGGGCCTTGCCGCGGGTGAGCTCGCCGCGGCGCGCGTCGTACTCGTGGTCGGCGCCGACCGCGAGCGTGTCGGGGCCGGTCCAGCGCAGCGCCGGCACCCGGGACGCGGCCAGCTCCAGCGAGCGCTTGTCGAGGCCGCGGAGGTGGCCGGTCTCCTGGTAGTTCGTGACCGCGTTCATCCACCGCTGGGTGCGGTCGAGCGTCGCGACGGCGGCCGGGGTCTCGCCGCCGTGGTCCACGATCGTGACCACGGCGTGGCCCTCGTCGACGCTGGCGAACGCGGCGCGCGCGCCGCGCGCGGCCACGACCGACTCGTCGGCGGCGGCGGTGCGCGTGAGGTTCAGCGGGGCGCTGGCCGACAGGGGCACGCCCGCGGGCGAGAAGGCGACGTCGGTGACGTAGGCGTCGCGCGGCGCCTCCCCCTCGCGCGCCAGGAAGAAGACGGGCCGGGCGGTGATGCCGCCGAGCGGGCCGCGCGGGAGCTCGGGGACGGCGATGTCCGCCGGATCGACGGCGAGGCCGTGCGCGCGGCTGAGGAACGCCGCCAGGTTCGCGCGCGGCTTGCCGGCCTCGTAGCGGCCGCCGGGCCAGCGCACGGCACAGAGCGTGAGCGCCACCGCGGCCGCGACGATCCCGAGGCGGGCGACGGCGACGGCGTGGCCGAGGTGCTCGCGGTTCTGTCCGAAGATACGCACCGGGCAGACAGTATAAAGGCAAGGTCGCCGGCGCGGTAACGGTTTTGCGCCCGCGGGAGCGTCGCCGCGGTCGCTCGAATCTGTAGAACGCGTCGTCGGCGGCGCCGCAACGCCGCGTTCGCCCTGGGGCGGTTGGGGCACGGTCCGGGGCCAAGCAAGACTCGCGCCACTCAAAGGTGCCAACCGGGGCCGGGGGGGACACGGGAATCCTTCTCCGACGACCGGTTGGTGTGGTATGGCTGCCGGGAACCTTGGTCAGGGGAGCGTCACATGATCCGCTGCACTCGTACTCTCGTTGTGGTCGCGACGGTCGCGGCCGTGGGCCTCGTCGCGGCCCTCGCCGCGGCCGCCCCGACCCTGCGCCACCAGGCCGACCAGCGCGGCGACGTGGCCGTGTTCGGCAGCACCCTCGCGTTCGACTGCGGCGCCGGCGTGCTGCCGCCGGCCGGCGCGCTCGTGTCGTGCGCGAGCCAGACCAACACCGCCGACACCGCGCCCGACCTCTACTGGCGCGACAACACCGCCGACGCAACCATCACGCCGCTGCAGGCGCGCACCTCGGCGACCCTGGTGCTGCCCGACGGCGCCGAGATCACCTACGCGCGCCTCTACTGGGCCGCCCTCAAGATGGGCGCCGAGCCCGACAAGGACGCCGTCCTCGACTGGCTGTACGGCCCCCAGGAGACCATCACCGCCGACGCGTGGTGGGCGGTGCCGTCGCAGCTCAACTACCCGTTAGGCTCCTACTACTACCAGGCCAGCGGCGACGCGACCGAGTTCGTGCGCACCTGGGGCGCCGGCGACTTCCGCGTCAGTGACGTCGATGCGGTCCCGCTCGCGAACCCGACGAACGACCTCCACCGCGCCTTCTCCGCCTGGACCCTGGTCGTCTTCTACACCCACCCCGGCGAGGAGCTGCGCAACCTGGCGCTCTTCGACGGCTTCGAGTGGATCGATCCGGGCCTCACACCGCCCAAGCCCTCGGTCTCGGTGGTGCTGACCGGCTTCCTCGTGCCCGACGGCTTCTTCGCCAAGATGACCGCCTTCATGTACGAGGGCGACCAGACGTATACCGGCGACCACTTCACCGTCAACGGCACCCGCCTCTTCAACGCCATGAACCCGGTCGACGACTTCTTCAACGCCACGCGCAGCTACCTGGGCACCCCCGTCTCGGGCGACGCCGACGTGCCGAAGCTGTCGGGCGAGCCCGGCAGCATGGCCGGCTACGACCTCGACACGGTCGACGTCACCGCGCTCCTCACCCCCGGCGACACGCAGGTCACGGTGGGCGCGGACTCGTCCGCGGACATCTTCATGCTCGGGGGCTTCGTCACCTCGATCGCCTCCCTGGCGCCGAACTTCGGGCAGTCGTACCAGAAGACCGTGACCGACCTCAACGGCGGCGCCGCGGTGCAGGGCGACGTCCTCGAGTACACGATCACGTTCACCAACAGCGGCAACGACCCATCACTGCGCACGGTCCTCACCGACGTCCTCGAGGCCGGCCTGACCTTCGTGCCCGGCTCGATCAAGGTCGGCCCCCCCGGCGCGCTCGCGGCCAAGACCGACGCGGCCGGCGACGACGAGGCCGAGTACGTGGCCGCCACCCGGACCCTCACGGTGCGCGCGGGCACCGGGGCCACCGCCGCGCAGGGCGGCTCGCTCGCGGTGAACGCCACCATCGAGGTGCGCTTCCGGGCCACCATCGCCATCGCCCAGGGCCAGGTCGCCAACCAGTCCGTGCTGAAGGCCTCGGGCCAGTCGGGCGGCACCGAGAAGACCTACCGCTCCGACGGCGATCCCACGCAGGCGGGCGAGCAGCCCACGGTCGTGGTCATCGCCGAGTGCGACGAGGACGCCGACTGCCCCGCCGCCCGGCCGCGCTGCGACCTGACCACGCACACCTGCGGGCCGTGCCAGAGCGACGCCAACTGCCACGATCCGACCAAGCCCGCGTGCCAGCCCAACGGCACCTGTAACGAGTGCTCGGCGACCAACGACGCGCGGTGCCACGACCCGACGCCGGTCTGCAACGTGACCAGTGGCACGTGCGTCCTCTGCACCCCGGGCCCCCAGGGCGACGCGTCCGAGTGCGTGGACAACCCGGACGGCACGCAGTGCGTGCCCGGCGCGGGCACCACCACCCACTGCGGCTGCTTCACCGACCCCGACTGCGGCGACGGCACCAGCGGCCGCGTCTGCGACGCGAACACGGAGGTCTGCATCGACGGCTGCCGTGGCACCGGCGGCAACGGCTGCCCCGTGGGGTTCGTCTGCACCTCCACCGATACCAGCATCGGCACCTGCCGGCCCGAGGGCGACCAGCTCGACGGCGGCGCGACCGACGCGGGCGGGACCGACGACGGCGGCATCGACCCCAACGCCACCGGCATGGGCTTCGCCGGCGGCGGCTGCGACTGCACCGCGGCGGGGGCGGGCGCCGCGACCGGCGGCGGCGCACTCTTCCTCGTGTGCCTGCTCGGTCTGGGCCTCGTCTGCCGAGGCCGCCGCCTGGGCCGAGGCGCGCGTTGAGCGCCGCGCGTCGGGTCGCCAGGCGCCTCCTCGCGGTCGCGGCCCTCGCCACGCTGCTCGGCACGCCGCGCGGGCCGGCTCGCGCCGAGGGTTTCAGCCTCCAGCGCTACGAGCCCACGGCCGCGGGTGAGTGGACCTTCTGGGTCGACCACCCGTACTACTCCTCCTCGACCCGGTGGGCCGCCGGCCTGACGCCGGACTACGCCAACGATCCGCTCGTCTACGGCCGGCGGCAGGGCGCCGCGTTCAGCGAGACGATGGCGCTCGTGAGCCACCTCGTGGTCGGCCACCTCGACCTCGCGGCCTCGTTCGCCGACCGCGTGACGGTCGCCCTGACCCTGCCCGTCACCCTCGTCGAGAGCGGCACCGCCGCGGGCGGCGTGAGCCCGGCGGGCGCGGCGCTCGGCGACCTGCGTCTCGGCGGCCTCGTGCGCCTCTACGGCCAGCCGCTGCGTGACTCGTTCTCCCTCAGCGCCGGCCTCGCGCTGTGGCTGCCGACCCAGGCCGGTTCGACCCACGCCGGCGACGACGGCGTGCGCGTGGCGCCCCGGGTCGTGCTGGCCGGCCTCGCGGCCAACCACGTGCTGTGGTCGATGACCGGCGCCGTCCAGTACCGCAAGACCGCGGTGATCGGGTCGGGCGCGGCCACGAGCGGCAACAGCGTGGGCACGGAGCTGCAGCTCGGGGCCGCCATCGCCTACGCCGACCTCGGGCGCCGGTTCAGCGTCGGGCCCGAGGCGCAGCTCGCCTCGGTGATCGTCGACGGCCACGCGTTCGCGCGCGACTTCACGAGCGCCGAGCTGCTGCTCGGCGGCCAGTGGCGCGCCACGCCGAACGTGCAGATCGGCCTGGCCGCCGGCCTGGGGCTCCTGCGCGAGCCTGGCGTGCCCGACGCCCGCGTCATCGCCCGCGTCGCGTGGGTGGCGCCGCCGCCCGCCGCGCCGCCGCCGCCCCCGCCGCCCCCGCCGCCCCCGCCGCCCCCGCCCGCGGACCGCGACCACGACGGCGTCCTCGACCAGGACGACGAGTGCCCCGACACGCACAAGGGCCCTCATCCCGACCCGAAGCGCCCCGGCTGCCCGCTGGGCGACCGCGACCACGACGGCGTGCTCGACCCGCAGGACCTGTGCCCCGACACGCCCGCCGGCCCCACGCCCGACCCCGATCGCCCCGGCTGCCCCATGGGCGACCAGGACGGCGACGGCGTGCTCGACCCCGACGACCGCTGCCCCACCACGCACATGGGCCCCCATCCCGACCCCAACCGCCTCGGCTGCCCCGAAGGGGACCGTGACGGCGACGGCGTCCTCGATACCAAGGACCGCTGCCCCGACACGCCGGCCGGCCCCAACCCCGACCCCAACCGCCCCGGCTGCCCGGAGGGCGACCGCGACGGCGACGGCATCCTTGACACGGTCGACGCGTGCCCCGACGAGTACGGCGTCGCGCACAAGGACCCGAAGCGCCACGGCTGCCCCAGCCTGGTCGAGATCAAGGAAGGCAAGATCCTGATCCTGAAGCCGGTCTTCTTCGCGACCAACAAGGACGTCATCCTGAAGAGGAGCTTCCCGGTGCTGCAGGCGGTGGCCGACGTGCTCGCCGCCAGCCCGCAGATCAAGCGGGTGTCCATCGAGGGCCACACCGACGACCACGGCAAGCCGGCCTTCAACCTCGACCTGTCGCGGCGCCGCGCCAGGAGCGTCATGAAGTGGCTCGTCCGCAAGGGCATCCCCGCCGCGCGCCTCGAGGCGCACGGGTTCGGCCTGGGGAAGCCGATCGACACGAACACCACCGACGAGGGCCGCCAGAAGAACCGCCGCGTCGAGTTCCGCATCATCGACGGCGAGGGCGCGAGGCCCTAGCCGCGCCGGCCCGGGGCCGCCAAAGCCGCAAGACTCGCCGGTCGGACCCGCGGGCCGCTCGGCTTGCACGCCGGAGCCCTAGTCTGGTACTCATCGGCGCGCATGGCCGAGCGGACCCGTCTGAGCGACCTGTGCACGCCCGGCCGCCCCAACAGCATCGGGTTCCTGCGCTACCTGCTCGCGGCGCTGGTCGTCTTCTCGCACGCGTACGCGCTCGGCGGCTTCGGCGTCGAGCCGCTCTGGCTATGGAGCCGGAAGCAGGACACGCTCGGCAGCATCAGCGTCGCCTGCTTCTTGATCTTGAGCGGGTTCCTCGTGGCGCACTCGTTCGCGACCGCGAAGTCGCTGCCCCGGTTCCTGTGGCATCGGTTCCTGCGCATCCTTCCCGCGTTCTGGGTGTGTCTCGCGGTCGTGGCGTTCGGCTTCGGCGGCCTCCACTACTGGCGCGTTCACCACACCCTGGACGGCTTCCTCTCGAACCGCATCGACAGCCCGATCACCTACCTCACCGGCAATTTCTTCCTGCAGATGAAGCAGGGCGGAATCGCGGGCCTCCTGCGCGGGATCCCGTTCCAGGTGCACTTCGACGGCTCGCTCTGGACCCTCGCCTACCAGTTTCGCTTCTACCTCGTCGTCGGTCTCGTCGGGCTGCTTGGCCTCCTGACGCGGTTTCGCCGCGTCGGCCAGGTCGTCATCCTCGTCGTGCTCGGCGCTCTCATCCTGAGGGACACCTTCGCGCCGAAGCTCCTCCCCGTCGGTTGGGCCGACGCGCAGACCATGAAGCTCGGGCTCTGGTTCTGCGCGGGGGTGACGTTCTACTACTTCGCCGACTCCATTCCCGTCCACTGGACCCTCTTCGGCGTCTCCGCGGCGCTGAGCCTCCTCTCCCTCCACTACGGCTTCTATCGGCTCGCCGGACCCGTCGCCATCTCCTACTCCGTCTTCTGGCTCGCCCTCCGGCTGCCGTTCTCATTCTGGGATCGGCCGGGCGACTTCTCCTACGGCCTCTACCTCTTCGCCTTTCCCGTGCAGCAGACGCTCGCCGTGTACGGGGTCCAGAAGCGGGGCGTCGTCCTCTACTTCGCCGCCTCGATGGTGCTCGCGACCGCGCTCGCCGTCGTGTGCCACTACGCGATCGAGAAGCCGGCCCTCGCGCTCAAGCACCTCCGGCCGTTCGCTCGAAAGGCCGCGCCCGTGGCGGTCACGCCCCCGCCAGCGCCCTGATGAGCATCCTGTCTCCCGGCTTCGTCGCGTTCGCCCTGGCGGTCATCCTGGTCTCGGGCCTGGCGTCCCGGCGGGCGCGCCCCTGGGTTCTCGGCGGCGCGAGCCTCGCGTTCTACGCGCTGAGCGACGCCTCCCATCTCTGGGTTCTGCTCGCGCTCATGGGCCTCGTCTTCGGCCTGGCGCGCGCCCTCGATCGCGCCTCCGGTCGCCTGCGGTCGGCGCTCCTCGTGACGGGCCTCGCGGTCGTCGCAGGGACCCTGGTGGCGTACAAGTACCTGAACGCCGGCGGGTCGGGAACCGTCGTGCCGCTCGGACTCTCGTTCTACTCGCTGCGCCTCGTCGGCTACTTGATTGACGTTCACCGGCGTCGGGTCACGGCGGAACGACACCTCGGGCGCTTCTGCACCTTCGTCGCCTTGTTCCTCGAGATCGGCTCCGGGCCGATCGAGCGCGCGAGCAGCCTCATCCCGCAGCTGGACGACATCCCGCGGTTCGACTACACCCGGGTCACCTCGGGGTTGATCCGGATCACCTGGGGCGTGTTCAAGAAAGCCGCCGTCGCGAACTACCTCGCGCTGCCGGTCGCGGCGGTGTACGGGACCCCCGCCGCCTACGGCGCGCCCGTGCTCGTGCTCGCGACGGTCCTGTTCGCGCTGCAGCTGTACCTGGACTTCTCGGGCTACGCCGACATCGTTGTCGGCGCCGGACAGGTCCTCGGCCTGCGCCTCAGCGAGAACTTCGCGCGACCGTATTTCGCCGGATCGGTCGCCGAGTTCTGGAACCGGTGGCACATCTCGCTCTCGCACTGGCTGCGGGACTACGTCTTCCTGCCGGTCGCGTACGCCTCGGACCGAGCCATCGCCGCGACCCGCCTGCGGCCGCGCGTGGTGGACCTCGTCTGCTACGGCGTGGCGACCATGGTCACCATGCTGCTGGCCGGCCTGTGGCACGGGGCAGGCTGGACCTTCGTGATCTGGGGCGGGCTCAATGGTGCCTTCATGGCGCTCGGGCGGATAACGGCGCCGTGGAGGAAGAGGCTGTGGCGGGCCGCTGGCATCGGCCCGGCGGCGACCCTGCGTCGCCTCGTGGGCATCGGTACGACCTTCGCGCTGCTCTGCTTCGCGTGGGTGTTCTTCAGGAGCGCGACTCCGACGGATGCCCTGGCGATCATCCGCGGCATCGTGACGTGGCGGTCCGCGCCAGCGGGCGCCGGTTGGCTGCCCGGGGGGGTGATCTCGCTGGGGATCAGGCCCGGGGAGGCGCTGGTCGGGGCCACCTTCCTCCTGGTCGTGCTGTTCGTCGACGTCTGGTGCGAGGTCCGCGAGACGGAGCCGGTCGCGCTCGTGCGGCGCCAATCGGTGATCGTGCGGTGGGGGTGCTACTACGCCGTGGCGTGCGCGATCTTCATCTTCGGATTGTTCGGACAGGGCCAGTTCCTGTACTTCCAGTTCTGACAGGGTGTCCGGGTGCGAAAGCTACTCTTCAAATCGACGCTGTTGGCGCTTCCGTTTCTGGTTGCCACGGGGCTGGAGGCCTTCGTCCTCCCGGTCGACTCCTTCACCTTCAGGCTCTGGGAAGCGCTCCGGATCGACACCTTCGGGGAGCTGTTGCCTGGCGTCTTCTACCCGCGCATGGATGTCACGACCGTCGAGGAGGGCGATCTCGGGCACCACTCCGTCAATGCGGTGAAGAAGCTCGTCCGCTGGCAGACCGACCGGTACGGTTTCCGCAAGGCGGACAGCGACCGGACCGCGTGGCCCGTCGTCATCGTCGGGGATTCGATCGCCGCCGGGAGCAGTCTCACCCAGCGGGAGCTGCTGTCGGAGGTGCTCGGAGGGACGTTGGGCGTCGATGTCTACCCGCTCGCGCCGGCGGACATGAACGGCTTCTTGCGCGACGAGCGATTCACCGCGCACCCACCGAAGATCGTGGTCGTCGAGTGTGTCGAACGCACCATACCGGGATGTCTCCCGGAGGTCCGGGACACCATGACGGAGCGGCCTCGATCCTCGCGGCCGATCAACGAGTGGGTCCGACGGGTCGGCGTCATCCAGCGCATCGGTGTCCCGCTCGATCGGATCTGGAAGGGCACGTTGCGCAACAACGCGCGGGCAAGCGTGGAGCGGAAGCTCGCGAGGGTCACAGGGACGAGGGCGCCGCAGCGGGGCGGGCCGAAGGAGATGCTGTTCTTGAGCCCGGTGAACACACCGATCCCGGAGGCCGACCGGAACACGACCGTCGCCCGGCTGACGGGGTACCAGCGAATCCTCGGTCGGCGGGGTATCCGGCTCGTGTTCCTCCCGATACCGGAGAAGCAGAACATCCATCACCGGCAGCTCCCTGGAGCCGAGCGGCCGCGCTCCCTCGCGAGGCTCATCGCGGCCCTGCGCGACGCTGGCGTGGAGACGGTCGACACGCAGGCGGCCTTGGACGACGCGTACCAGCGTGACGGGGTGCCCCTCTATCACACCGATGACAGCCATCTGAATGGCAGGGGCATCCGGGTCGTGGCTGACCAGGTGGCGCAGATGATCGGTCCGCCAGGGACCTCGTCGCCGTCGCCCAGGCGCTAGCCCCTGCGGCGACCTTCCGGCGCTACTTCTTCTTGGACGGACGCGCGGCCGGGGCGGCCGGGCGCGGTGCCGCCGGCTTGGGCGCGGGGCGCGCGGCCGGGGCGGGGCGGGCGGCGGGCTTGACCGCGGGGCGCGGCGCCGGCGCCGGGCGAGCCGGGGCGGGACGCGCGGCGGTCGGGGCCGCGGGACGCGCGGCGGGCGGCGCGGCCGGACGCGCGACGGGCGGCGCGGCGGGACGCGCGGCGGGCGGAGCCGCGGGGCGCGCGTCCGGCCGCGCCGCGTGGTGCGGCGGCGGCAGCGGGCCGGGGCGCGGCGTCGGCGTGGCCGGACGCACCGGCGCGGCCGGGCGGACCGGGGTCGCGGGGCGGGCCGGCGACGCGACGGGGCGCGGCCGCGGCACGCGCGCGGCCGGGGGCGGCGGCGCGGGCGCGCGGAGCACGGGCGGCCGCACCGTCGCGCCGCTCGGGCGAACCGGGACCGCCACGCGCACGGTGGCGCGGACCGGCGCGGGCCGCGCGATCGCGGGGCGCAGCACGCCGACTGCGGGCCGGGCGCCGACCGCCGCGGGCTGGTAGCGGCCGGACGGCAGCGTC
>DASXVK010000195.1:0-6370 GCA_036504295.1 Polyangia bacterium | reverse complement strand
CTCTTGCGGACCGGGAGCGTCCTCGCCCCGGAGTTCCTGGAGTCCCAGTACGAGAGCCCGTCGTTCCCCATCGAGCGGTGCACGATCTACGACGCAGGCTCGCGCGCCTTCGACCTCGCCGAGTATTTCGCCGACCTCCGCGGGTACTGGGAGCAGAACCTCGCCCTGGCCCGCGGCGGCAGGACCTACCGGCAGCTCCTGGCCGAGCGGATGCCGGAGCTCGAGGCCGGGCGCTTCGGGGACGTGGACCTCGCCGCCCTGGCCCAGACGCAGCTCGGCAAGATCCCCGCCGACCTCCCGGCCGTGGCACCGCCCGCGGAGTAGCGGCCGCGGCCGGCCGCGTCAGGGAGTGCCCATGACGACGACCTGCGGGACCGCGACGTCGAGCAGCTTCCGGGCCAGCCGCCACGCCCGGTGGCGCCGGAACCAGCGACGCTCGAAGAAGTGGGGCAGGACGACCGCGATCGGGCGCTCCGGGTGCGCGGTGGCGATGGCCTGGAGATAGCGCAGCAGCGGCTCCGTCGGATGCCGGTACGCCGATTCGAGCACGACCAGATGCGGCGGCCGCCGCCCCTGCTGTTGCGCCGGTCGCTCCACGAGCTCGTGCCAGTGGCGCGCGAGGTCCTGCTCACGCGCGTGCTCGGCGCGAACCTGCACCGCCTGGACATCCTCGCCGAGCGTGACCGCCAGTCGCAGCGCCTGCCGCGTGCCGCGGTCGAGGCGACGGACCGGGATGACGACGAGCGGAGCGGCCAGTCCGTTCAATGCGAGCGGCACCTCCTCGGCGAGCACCGTGGCCCGATCATGGGAGCGCTGCAGCCGCTGCAGCAGCACCACGATGGCCGGGATGATCGCGACGGTCAGCCACGCCCCCTCGGTGAACTTGGAGACGGCGATGATCAGCAGCGTCGCCCCCGTGCCGGCGGCGCCCACGAGGTTCACGACCAGGGCGCGGGTCGCGCCCGGGCCCCGCCGCCGCCGCCAGTGCCGGGCCATGCCGAGCTGGGAGAAGGTGAAGGCCATGAAGGCGCCGATCGCGAACAGCGGGACGAGCCGGTCGGTGACGCCGTCGAAGGCGATGAGCAGCAACCCCGCGAGGATCGCGAGCACGATGATGCCGACCGAGTAGACCAGGCGCCGGCCCCGCTGGGCGAAGGCGGCGGGCAGCGACCCGTCGCCCGCCAGCACGCTGCAGAGCCGGGGAAACCCGGCGAAGCTCGTGTTCGCCGAGAGCGAGAGCACCGCGAGCACCGCCGCCAGGCTGATGTAGTAGAAGACACCTCGACCGGCCACCGCGGCCACCATCTGGGACAGGATGCTCTGATAACCTGGCTGGCCCGGGTGCGTCGCGGTGATGCCGTAGAACCGGGCCAGCAGCGCCACCCCGGCGACGAGGGCGATGAGGACGGCGATGATCACGGTGAGGGTCCGCTGCGCCATCTGCGTCGCCGGCGGTCGGAACACGGGCACGCCGTTGCTCACCGCCTCCACGCCCGTCATGGCGGTGCAGCCGCTCGCGAACGCGTGGCAGAGCAGCCACGCGCTCACGGTGGTGCTGACCGCCGGGGGCTGCGGCGGCGGCACGACCGGCAGCGGGTGTCCGTGCGCGAGCAGCGCCTTGATGACCCCCGCGATGATGGTGATCCCGAGGCACGCGACAAACGAGTAGGTGGGGAGCGTGAACGCGAGCCCGGCGTCGCGCACGCCGCGCAGGTTGATGATCGTGATGAGCCCCAGGATCGCCAGGCAGAGGGGCAGGGTGTAGGGCAGCAGCGCCGGGACCGCGGACACGAGCGCGCCCACCCCGGCCGCGATCGCGACCGCGACATTGAGGAGGTAGTCCACGGCCAGAGCGCTCGCCGCGAAGAGCCCCGGGACGGGCCCCAGGTTCTCCTTCGCCACCGTGTAGGAGCCGCCGCCGCCGGGGTAGGCGGCGATCGTCTGCCGGTAGGACAGGTACACGAGGCTGAGCAGGGCGATGATCAGCGCCGTGAGCGGCCCGATGTACCCGGTCGCCATGGCGCCCAGCGGCCGGAGCACGGTCAGCGCCGCCTCGGGCCCGTACGCGGACGAGGCGAGCGCGTCGAGCCCGAGCACGGGCACGCCCGCCAGCGGGCCGATGCGCTGCGCGTCGTGCTCGTCCGAGCGCAGCGGACGGCCAAGGATCAGCTCACCAACTGTCATCCCCGATTCGTGGCGCTGACCCGCCTTCGTCGACGAGGAGGAACAGCGACTTGGTTGTGATGCTGGTCCGGCGCGAGGCGCTCGACGGAGAGGGCGGCCGCGCGCCGCGGCGGTGTACGAGTGCAGGGGCGCGGCGCGTCATGCGAGGCCACCTGCCCCCAGGGATGCTATTGTTCTCCTGTGCGGCTGATCCTCGCCTTCGCGGTGCTCGTGGCGAGCCTCGGGGTGGCGACCTCGGGGCACCTGCCCGTGCCCCGGGACGTGCGGATCAGCGATACGAGCGGCCGTCCGGACCACGAGTTCACGGCCATCGCCTCGTCGCCGATCCGGTGGAGCTCGGCCGCTCACAAGAAGCGCACGACTCCCACACCCATCGGCGGCCACCCGGCCGTCCTGACCGCGACGGTGGGCGCACCGTGCCCGACCGGCTGGGTCGCCACCGTGAGCCCCACCCCCGCCGTCCACGCCGGCAGCGCCGCGAGCTGCCCGGCGTCGCCCCGCGCGCCTCCCGGCCTCCCGTCCTGACCTGACCCGCATCGTTGGCAGGGACTGAAGCGCAGGCGCCTCGCGCCCGCGTACGGGAGGCACGCGGCGCTGCTCATCGCCGCCAACCAGGGCCTGCGCTCCTTCGGCGCCATGGCGATCATCGGCGAGCTCGCCTGCCTCGCGGCGGCGCTGCTCATGATGCCGGCGTGGTTCAGCCTGTGGGACCGGCGGCGCGCCGCGAAGCGCGCCCGGGCCCTGGTGGCGCACCCGTCGGGCGTCCCCGCGCTCGGCGGCGGCCCGAGCGGCGTCCGCCGCACGCCGGCGCCCAAGACCGCGGCGGGCGGTGGGCGCGAGCAGCGCGAGGAGCTGTAGGCTGCGGCACGGGCAGGGCACACCGGGGGCACACTGCTTCAGCCCGGCACCGGCCGCGCTGGTCACGCGCCGCCGGAGGCGCTATAGATGGCGGCGGAAGTGCATCTCGATCTGGTGACGGGCACGGTCTTCAAAACCGATGGTGTCCCCTGAGAGGGGCGACACGGGGGGTTCGATTCCCCTGCACTTCCGCTGCGTTGTGCCCCACCGCGCCCATGCCGTCCCGGCGGACGATGCCCCGGAAGTCGGCGGGCAGCACCAGTCCTCCTTGAGCGTGACCTTGAGCTTGGCGCGTCGCAAGCAGTCGGTGAAGTAGATCCCAGCGGCGCTCGCCGAGATCGCGCTCACCGGTCGTTCTGGGTCATTGTGTCGATGCGACGAGACACGAGATACGGGCGACGTTGGCGCGCACTTGCCGCTCGATCGTCCGGCGGAGGAGGGGGAAGATCAGGCGCATGACGCCCTTCGGCGCCATGTGGAAGTCGAAGCGTACCGTGGTGGTCGTGGCGGTCTCGACAAAGCTGTACGCGCGCTCGAGCACGAAGGGCCCGGTGGTGTTGCGCAGGGCGACGCGCTTGCCGATCTCGTACCCGGTGATCTCAAACTCCGCGTCCTGATCTCCCAGGGAGCGGCGCGTCTCGACGCCCCGAGTGCCCGCGCGGAGCGGACCGTCGGTGAGCTTGCGCATGCGGCGAATGGCTGGATCCCACAGCCCGTGGTGCTCGAAGTAGCCCTCCGCGACGTAGCGCCACACGACGTCGAGCGGGGCCGATACCTGGGCATCTGCGGTCACATCGAGCGTGGACACGGATCATCTCCTCGAGATTGGGAGCTTCCATCCCGCGGTTGGATCACGGCGCGAGGGGCAGCTCCGGCCCGCGTCATGGTGCCACAGTGGGTCCGCGCCGTGCTACACGTCCGGCCCCGCCCGCGTCTACTTCGCGAAAGGTTCCCATGCCAGCGTCCGGCCACCCCGGCCGCCGGCACACCCCCAGACGGAGAAAGGATCTCTCGCATGACGACCGGACAGACTGGGAAGCATGGCTGGTCCGCGGCGCGCCTCCTGGCGCCGCTCGCCGTCGCCCTCGTGCTCGCCGCCCCGGCCGGCGCCCGCGCGGCGAACGACGCCGGCTACGTCGGCTGCTACACCGATGACGAGAACCGGGGTCTGCCCACCACGCTCGCGGGGGGCGGCCAGACCCCCGCGTCGTGCATGAACCTCGCTCGGCAGGCGGGGCTCCGCTACGCCGGCCTGCAGTGGTACGGCCAGTGCTTCGGCGGCAACGAGCTGCGGTGGAGCCCGGCCGCCGAGACCGACTGCAGCACGCCGTGCGACGCCAATCCGAGCTGGACCTGCGGCGGCGGCTGGCGCAACAGCATCTATGACACGAACCCCGGCGTCAGCACCGTCATCTCCCCGCAGGACTTCGAGGGCGCGACGGTCGGCGGCTGCCCGGCGGGCTGGACCTGCAGCGGCGACGCCGTCATCGCCTCCGCGAGCGACGGCCGGGGCTGCGTGGCCGCGTCGAACGGGGGCAAGTACGCCAAGGCCGGCTGTGACGGCACCACGGGCACGCTGCGCTCGCCCACCTTCACCCTGCCGGCGAACGCCGCGCGGGTGCTCTTCGGCCGCGCCGGCGGCGCCGATGGCCCCGGCTCGGGCCTCTTCGTCCGCCGGGCCAGCGACAACTGGACGGTCTGTGCGGCCACCAACGGCGCGGACAGCGACAGCTTCTTCGACGACACCTGCAACGGCCTCTCCGCCGCCGCCGGCCAGGCGGTCTACATCGAGATCATCGACGCCGTGAACGGCGGCTGGGGCAAGACCTACGTCGACAACATCCGCATCCAGGACGCGAACGGCACGACCCTCGGCGTGTCGAGCGGCACCGCGCCGCCGCCGCCGCCGCCGCCGCAGGCCTACGGCGAGTGGGAGGAGCTGAACCCCGCGGGCTCGGTCTACATCAACAGCTCGATCACGGTCTCCGGCTGGGTCGCCGACAGCGTCACGGGCACCGCCGGGCTCGACGTGAACGTCTACGTCAACGGCGTGTTCCACACCCCGGTGCACCCGACGGTGGCGCGGCCGGACGTGAGCGGCTTCTTCGGCCGGTCCGACTTCCTCTACAGCGGCTGGACCGCCACCATCGACACGTGCGTCGTCGGCACCGGCAACGTCACGGTCGACGTCTGGATGGGCGGGGCCGGCGCGGGCCGGTGGCTCCACAAGACCGTGTCGCTGCACGGCGGCAGCACCTTCTCCGTGGTCGCGGACCGCACCATCGACTTTGGCGCCCCGGGGACCCCCGCGGCCAACGCCACCCGGCTCAACGCCCTCCTGACCGACGACATCAACCTCGCGGCCAACAAGGACCAGGCCAAGGTGCTGCGGTTCGCGGGCAGCGGCCCCTTCGACTTCGAGGCGGGCAGCGCGGGCCAGTTCTGGGGGATCGACAGCCGGAACCTGTGCGTGCGGGGCGACCACGGTGGCGCGACGACCCTGAGCTGGAGGGTGTCCGACGGGCCGGCGTGCACCAGCGACGACCAGTGCGCCCCCTGGCCCGGCCAGGGCATCTGCTGCACCAGCGCGCGGAAGAACCGCCCCCTCGATCAGAGCAACTGGGGGGACAGCTGCAACGAGGGCACGGTGGGCTTCTGCCACTACCAGCCCCACAGCTTCTTCGGGGTGAACGCGTCGAGCAGCAACGTGCACTTCGGCAGCCTCGCGTTCACGACCACGGGCTTCCGCGCCCCGGACGCCGGCGGCCGCCAGCTCGGCTACCGGCACGGTGACGGGACCCACATCAAGATCTTCGGGCGCGACGTCGCCGTGCGCCACTGCACGTTCAGCTGGTCGCCCGGGTTCGCCCTCTCCGTCGACGCGAGCAACTCGGGCAACGACTACATCGCCATCGAGCTCAACAGCTTCACGCGCTCCATCGGCGACGGCGTCCACGTCCACACCGGCAGCGGCATCTCGATCGTCGGGAACTACTTCAACGACTGCGGCGACGACGCCATCGCCATCTACAACGACGGCCACTGCGACGCCGGCAATGGCAAACGCCCGGAGAACATCACCATCACGCGCAACACGGTCGAGAACGGCCACTGGCGCGGCCTCCTCGTCGGCGCCTCCAAGAACGTCCGGTTCGAGAACAACGACGTCAAGGCGACCGCGGGGTACGGCCAGGGTGATCGAGTTCTAAATAGCTCGATCATTCCGATCTCTTAGGTCTTCGTCGAGAAACGTAGTTGCTTCCGTCGAGGAAGTTTGATCGACTGGTGTCGCGCTGGGCATAGACCCGGCCGGGGCCAGCGATGGCAC
>DASXVK010000194.1:0-8057 GCA_036504295.1 Polyangia bacterium | reverse complement strand
GAGCGCGGTCGTGAGGACGATGCTGAAGTTGCCGCCGGTCGCGGGGCCGGCGCCGACCACGGCGCCGGTGCAGCTCCCGGTGCGGAGGCGGACGGTCGCGTCGGCCTCGGCGGTGCCGGCGACCGTGGGCGTGGTGACGTTGGTCGGGGTGGTGACGGTCGTAGCGGGCGTGGTGCTGGTGATCGCGGGCGCCGCCGGCAGCACGCTGTCGAAGTAGTAGGAGATGGTCGCGCAGGTCGCGGAGGTGTTGCCGGCGGCGTCGGTGGCGTCGGCGTACAGGGTGTTGGCGCCCTGGGCCGTGAGCGCGGTCGTGAGGACGATGCTGAAGTTGCCGCCGGTCGCGGGGCCGGCGCCGACCACGGCGCCGGTGCAGCTCCCGGTGCGGATGCGGACCGTCGCGCCGGCCTCGGCGGTGCCGGTGACGGTGGGCGTGGCGACGTTCGCGGGTCCCGCGGCGGTCGTGCTCGGGGTGGTGCCGGTGATCGCGGGCGCCGCCGGCCGCGTCTGGTCGAACGTGTAGGTGGGCCCGGTGGCGCAGAGCGAGACGTTCGTGGCCGCGTCGGTCGCCGTGGCGCGGATGAGGTCCGCGGCCTCGGGCAGGTCGACGGTGAGCGGGATGCTGAAGTGGCCGGTGCCGTCGGCGATGCCGGTGCCGTAGATCGTGCCCGTGCAGGCGCCTGCGTAGATGCGCACCGTGGTGCCGGCCTCGGCCGCCCCGGCCACCGTCGGCCGGGGGTTCTGCGACGGCGTCGCCGCGGCGGGCGTGGTGGTGATCCCGCTCGGCGGCGCGGGCGCCGTGCTGTCCTCGGTGTAGCCCAGGCCGCCGCCGCAGGCCGAGGTGTTGGTCGCGACGTCGGTCGCGGTCGCGTAGATGGTCGTCGTGTGATCGACCGGGACCACGACGGCGATGCTGAACCCGCCGCTGCCGTTCGTGATGCCGGTGCCGAGGACCGCGCCCGCGCAGGCGCCGTCGGCGTAGAGCCGCACGGTGACGCCCGGATCCGCGGTCCCGATCACCGTCGGGTTGGTGTCGTTCGAGGGCGAGGGCGGCAGCGTGCCGGTGACGGCGGGGACCGTCGGCGTCGCGCTGTCCTCGACGAAGCTGAAGCCCGCCACCGAGCAGGTCGACACGTTGCCCGCGGCGTCCACGCCCCTGGCGTAGAAGTCGGTCTGCGCGTTGTTGGCGACGCTGACGGTGATCGCGAACGTGCCGGTCCCGTCGGCCGTGCCCGTGGCGACCCGGCTGCCGGGGCAGCCCGCGCCGACGTAGATGTCGACGGTGGCGCCGGCCTGGGCCGTGCCGTGCAGCACGATGCTGCCCGTGTTCGCGGGCGAGGGCGGCGTCGAGGAGTTGATCGACGGGGCGGGCGGCGCGATGTCGTCGTGCGCGTACGCGAGGCCGGCCGAGCACGGCGACGCATTGCCCGCGGGATCGGTGGCCGCGGCGCGCAGGGTGCTCGCCTGGTTCGCGGGCACCGCGGTCGTCAGCGTGATGGCGAAGGCGCCGGTCCCGTCGGCGACGCCGGTCCCGTAGACGGTGCCGCCGCAGGTCGACGTGGCGTAGACGCGCACCGTCGCGCCGGCCTCGGCGGAGCCGCTGAGGGTCGGGCGCGGCTCCGGCGCGGGCGACGCCGGCGCGATGGCGGCCAGCACCGGCGCGGCGGGCGCCTGGTCGTCGAAGAGGTAGCCGATCGCCGTCGCGCACGGCGAGACGTTGCCGGCCGTGTCCGTCGCGGTGGCGGAGAGCTGCGTCGCGACGTTGGTCGCGACGGGGGTCGCCAGGACGACGCTGAACGCGCCGGTCGTGTCCGCGGCGCCGGTGCCGGCGGCCGCGCCGCCGCAGGCGCCGTCGGCGTAGAGCGTCACCGTCGCGCCCGCCTCGGCCGTGCCGGTCACCGCCGGCGTCCTCGTCACGTTCGTGGGCGACGCGGGCGCCGTGCCGCCGACCGTCGGCGCCGCCGGCGCGATGCTGTCGTGCGCGTAGGTGAGGCCGCCCGCGCACGCCGAGACGTTGCCGGCGGCGTCGGTCGCGGTGACGGCCAGGGGCGTGGCGGCGTTCGCCGGGACGGTGATGGCGACGGCGAAGGTGCCGTCCGCGGCGGCGCCCTCGCCGAGCGGCGCGCCGGTGCAGTCCGCGGCGGCGTACACCCGCACCGTCGCGCCCGTCTCGGCCGTGCCCGCGACCGTCGGCGTCGTGCTGGCCGGCGACGGCGAGGCCGGGCTGGTCCCGGTGAGCGCCGGCGTCACCGGCGCGACGCTGTCGTGCACGTAGGCGAGCCCGGCGGCGGTGCAGTCCGAGAGGTTGCCGGCCGCGTCCCGCGCCTGGGCGAAGAACGTGGTGCGGGTGTTGCCCGTGACCGTGACCGTGATCGCGAAGGCGCCGTCCGCGGCGGCGGCGACGCTGGCGAGGGTCGGACCGGCGCAGCCGGGCTCCGCGTAGAGGCCGACCTGGGTGCCGGCCTCCGCCGTCCCGTGCACCGTCGGCGTGAGGCTCGCCCGCGTGGGCGACGGCGGCGTCGTCGACCCCAGCACCGGCGTCGCGGGCGCGACGTCGTCGTGGGTGTAGGCGAGGGCGGTGGGCGAGCACGGCGAGACGTTGCCGGCGGCGTCCCTGGCGGTCGCGCGGAGCATCGTGGTCGCGTTGGCGGGGACCGCCACCTGGAGAGCGAAGTCGCCGGCGGCATCGGCGTCGTTCTCCGCGAGCGCCGTGCCGGTGCAGTCGGCGGTGCTGTACAGGGCGATCATGGCGTGCGGCGCGGCGGTGCCGACCACCACCGGGGTGGTGCTCGCGTTCGACGGCGACGCGGGCACGGTGTGGTCGAGCGCCGGCGCGTCCGGCGCGACGCCGTCCTGGGTGTAGCTGAGCGCGGCCTTTGAGCACGTCGAGCGGTTGTGCGCGGCGTCGAGCGCCACGGCGGCGAAGGTCGTGGTCGCGCCGGGCGGGACCGCCACCGTGAGGCCCGTCGCGAGGTCCGCGGCGGTGCCGGTGGCGGCCACGGCGCCGGCGCAGGTCGAGTCGGTGTAGATCTCGACGGTCGTGCCGGCCTCCGCCTGCCCCTGGACGAGGACGCTCAGGGCGCGTCCGGGCGAGGCCGGGTCGGTGGCCGTGAGCGTGGGCGGCGCCGGCGCCGTGCTGTCCTCGACGAAGGTGAGACCGGCCGAGCAGGGCGAGGCGAAGCCGTCGGGGCGCACGCCCACGACGTGGAAGGTCGTCGTGGTGTCGTCGGCGACGTCGAGCGCGATGCCGGGCGACTGGAGCTGCAGACCGGTGCCCCTGGCGACGACCGGGCCGGCGCAGAAGGGGTCGGTGTAGACGAGGATGAGGAGATCCGACGCGGCGGTGCCGGTCAGACGCGGCTGGTTGTCGTTGGCCGGGGAGGGCGGCGTGGTCGCGAGCGCGGCCGGCGCGTCCGGCGGGACGAAGGATGGGTCGCTGCAGGCGCCGGCGCCGAGCGTGACGGCGAGGACGAGCGCGGCGGCGCGCCCTGAGCGCAGCGAGGAGCTTCCTGGACCGGCGGGTCCACGCGGCATGGTGCGGCCTTCCCCGGCGGCCGACGGGGCCACCGCTCGTCCATGCTATCCCGGCAGGAATACCGCGGGAAGGCCTAACCGCGGCGCGGGGCTCGGCCCATGGTCAGGCCGACCGGGGGTTGACCTTTCACCGTCGGGGTGCGATGAATCGAGCAGCGTCGGCCAGGGTGGATTGTGGGCGGAGGCGGGACGCGCGACCCCGAGCAAGGACACGAACATGCCGATGATCACCCCCGAGAACGTCCATCAGGTGCTGGGCCGCCACATGCTGGCGGAGGGCCTCCCCATCGTCTGCGACCTCGACAAGAGCCACGGCGCCTGGCTGCACGACGCCCGCAGCGGCCGTGACCTGCTCGACCTGTACGGCTTCTTCGCCGCGCTGCCGCTCGGCTTCAACCACCCGAAGTTGCGCACACCCGAGTTCCTCGAGAAGCTCGTGCGCGTCTCGGTGCAGAAGCCGGCCAACCCCGACGCCTACACCGTGGAGCTGGCGGAGGCCGTGCAGACGTTCGTCGACCGCGCCGGCCGGCCGTCGCTGCCCCACCTCTTCTTCATCGACGGCGGCGCGCTGGCGGTGGAGAACTGCCTCAAGGCGGCCTTCGACTGGAAGGTGAAGAAGAACTTCGAGAAGGGCGCGAAGGAGGAGAAGGGCCGCCGGGTCATCCACTTCCGCCAGGCGTTCCACGGCCGCAGCGGGTACACGCTGTCGCTGACGAACACCTACGACCTGCGCAAGACCAAGTACTTCCCGACCTTCGACTGGCCGCGCATCGAGAACCCGAAGCTGCGCTTCCCGGTCACGACCGAGGTCATGAAGGAGGTCGAGGCGGCCGAGGCGCGCGCGCTCAAGCAGATCGACGAGGCGTTCGCGAAGTACGAGGACGACATCGCCGCGATCATCATCGAGCCGATCCAGGGCGAGGGCGGCGACAACCACTTCCGGCCCGAGTTCTTGCGCGCGCTGCGCAAGGTCGCCGACGAGCGCGAGGCGCTCCTCATCTTCGACGAGGTGCAGTGCGGCTTCGGCATCACCGGCAAGATGTGGGCGTACGAGCTGTACGGCGTCGAGCCCGACATGGTCGCGTTCTCGAAGAAGGCGCAGGTCGGCGGCTTCATGTGCGGCCGCCGCATCGAGGAGGTGCAGGACAACGTCTTCGCCGAGCCGACCCGCATCAGCTCGACCTGGGGCGCGAACCTCACCGACTTCGTGCGCCTGCAGCAGATCCTCGAGATCATGTTCGAGGAGGACACCCTCTCCAACGTCATCCGGGTGGGCGAGCACCTGCTCGGCCGGCTCGGCGAGCTGGAGAAGGAGTTCGGCGGCCTCGTCACGAACGTGCGCGGCCGCGGGGTGATGTGCGCCTTCGACCTGCCCTCGCCCGACATCCGCGATCAGGCGCGCAAGGCGATCTTCGAGGCCGGCACGCTGATGCTCGGGTGCGGCCAGAACGCGATGCGCTTCCGGCCCGCCCTCAACATCACGGCGAAGGAGATCGACGCCGCGATCGACATGACCCGCAAGGCGCTGAAGACGATCTAGCCTCGCCGCGCCGCGCCGCGCCACGGAGGAGAGCCATGGCCACCCCCACGCCCCCCGGGGCGCCGCCCCCCTACGGTCCGCCTCCGGGTCATCCCCCCGCGCCCCCGCCCGGCTACCCCCCGCCCGGCTACCCGCCGCCCGGCTACCCGTACGGGCCGCCGCCGGGGTATCCGCCCTATCCTCCGCCGCGCCGGTCCGGCGGCGGTGGGGCCATCATCGCCGCCGTGGTCATCGCGTTCGCGATCATCCCCGTGATCGGCATCCTGGCCGCGGTCGCGATCCCCTCCTTCATCAAGTACACCCGCAAGGCGAAGGCGGCCGAGGCGCGGATGAACCTCGGCCGCATCACCCAGGGCGCCATCGCCTACTTCGACGCCGAGCACCTCGACGGCGCCGGCAAGGCGCTGCCGAAGTGCTTCCCCGCGAACGCGGGCGGCTGGATCGAGAGCGACGCCGACATGCAGACAGGGTGCTGCCCGCTCAAGTGCCAGCCCGGCGCCGCGCCCGACGCGCACGCGGCGGGGTGGCAGGCGCTCTCCTTCAGCGACGATATGCCACGCTACTACAAGTACCGCTTCCGCGGCACCTGCTGCGACGGCGACGACTGCGCGCGCGCGGCCTTCACGGTGCAGGCGATCGGCGACCTGTCCTGCAGCGGGACCACGACCGTGTTCGAGCGCACCGGCACGGTCGTCGGGGGCGAGGTGCGGACGACGCCCGCGGCGGTCGTCAAGGGGCGCGACACCGACTAGCCCCTACCGCAGGCAGCCCACCCGCCGCGTCGCCACCACCATGTCGTCGTACTGGACGGTCCCCTCCGGGCCCTCGGTGATGTAGTTCTGCGGCCAGAAGGCGTTGAGCTTGAGCGCCGTCGTCGAGCGGAAGCGCAGGTCGAGCACGGTGTCGGCCGCGGCCGGGTAGTCGGTGCACTCGGCGCCGTCGGCGCCCGTGGGGCAGAACTTGTCGCGGATCCAGTAGCCGAGCGGGCCAGTGTCGTCGAAGCGCCGGACGAGGCCGTCGTCCTTCCACACCTCGAGGACGGCGCCGGCCGCGGCGGCGGCGTCCGGGTTCAGGCGGAGGTGCACCTCGAGGCACACCCAGGCCCCGGGGGCGACGGTGAAGCCCTGCTCGTGGATGAGGGCGTTGCCGTAGTACGCGGTGCTCCCGGACGGCGTCTCCATCCACGAGTGCATGCCCATCCAGTAGTTGTAGAAGTCGAAGCGCGGCGCCGCGCCGCCGATGTCATAGACCGGCTCGATGGACACCGAGAAGCGGTCGTCGCCGTTCGGCCTGAGGCCGGCCTGCGGGCTCGGCCAGTTCGAGGCCGGGTTGTAGCCGCCGACCCAGACGCCGGTGTGGTGCCAGGTGATGCCGGTCTGGTACTTGGCGTACCAGCGCACGAAGAGCTCGTCGTGATCGGGCAGGCGCTTGTAGAGGTCGGTCGCCGCCGCGCTGCCGCCGGCCGTGAGGCTGAGGGCGGCGGCGCCGCCGCTCCGCGCCGGGACGTCCGCGACGAGCGCCATGCCCGCGGGGTTCTTGGAGTCGTCGTAGCGGGCAGTGACCCCGCCGACCGACCCCTCCTCGAAGCCCTCGGCCCACACGACCGCGGGGTCGGCGCCGATGCCGATGTCGCCGGGGTACTGCGCGCTCAGCGTGGCCTCGGCGTCGCCGCCGGCGGCGTCGGGCGCGGCGGCGGCGTCCGGGGCGGCGTCGGCGCGGGCGGCGTCCGCGCCGGCGGCCGCGTCGCTCGCGGCGGCGTCGGGGGTGGCCGTGGTGGTCCCGCCGCAGCCGAGGGCCAGGACGACGACGAGCACCACCCCGAGGATCGCCGCGCGCGGCCGCATGCTCGCACCTCCGCGCTCCAGCTTACCGCGTGTCCCGGTCGCCGTCACCGCCGCCGTGGAGATCGACGAAGCCCGGTGAGCCACGCGGCCTCGAGTTTGCGCGTCGCGTCCTTGCGGCCGAGCTCGCGGGCAGCCAGGGCCGCGCCGTCGAGGAAGTCACCGCGCCAGAACTTGTCGGCGGCCGTGACGGTGGCGGCGGCCTCCTCGTAGGCGGCGAGGGCGACGGCCCAGTCACCGGCTACCACGGTGGCGTCACACCAGGCCTGCAGCGCCTCGCCGCGCCGGGAGCTGCGCGCGAGCCGTGCCAGGCCGGCGAGCCCCTCGCTGCGGGCCACGGCCTCGCGCAACCAGCGCTCGGACTCCTCGCCCGCCCGGGGTTGCTCGCGCTCGAGCCGTGCGATCCACGCCGGCAGGAACCGGTCCCCGTCCGGCAGGGCGCCGCCGAGCGCCTGCTCGAGCGCCCCGAGCGGCTCGCCCCAGTATGTCACGCGGCCGGCGCCGGTGAGCGCGGAGAACAACGCGTCGGCCCTGTCCGGAAGCGGGGCAGTGAGGTACACGGCCGCCGCGTACCGGGCGGCGCAGTCGTGCAGGCTCACCGATAGCACCTCGTCCACCATCTCGTCCTGGCCGAGGTCGATGTCGCCGTCGGTCAGCGGGTCGAGCAGTGTCTCGAGCGTGGCCTTCGCCGTCTCGTGATCGCCGGCCATCGCCGCCTTGATGCTCGCACGCAGGTAGTCGTCGTACTCGCCCGGCTCGGCGTGCCCGACGCGGCGCGCGGCCGCCACGAAGCTCTGCACCTCGTTGATGAGCTGCTGCGACGGCGCCGCGGGCCGCCAGCCGGCGCGGGCCGCACGGCGCACGAGAGCATCCTCGAGCGTGCGGCGCGTCCGCTCGTCGAGCGTCTCGAGCATCTCCCCGATGAAGGCGCGCAGCTCCTCGACGCCGAGAGCGGCAAGAGCGGCGCATGGGTCGGAGCTCCGAGTCGAACTTGGTCGGCGAGGCGGAGCGCGCACTCGCCGATTGTGCCGGGCAGACCCTTCTGGCACAAGCACCTCTCCGACGGGACGGCTGGACGCTATGGCCCGAGGACGCGCGCGCCGACCGCGAACGAGACGGCGGGGTAGCGCATCCATGGCCTCGCC
>DASXVK010000193.1:0-21763 GCA_036504295.1 Polyangia bacterium | reverse complement strand
GCCGCAGCGGTGCTGCCCGGCCGGACAGCCGCCGTCGCCCGCCACCCGGTCGGCGAGCCCCCCGTCCTCGGGGAGCACGGCGCCGTCGGGGACCTCGGTGGTCTCGCACTCGTTCCACGGCAGCCAGCAGTAGGGCCGCGCCGGGTCGGTGCAGGCATGGGTGGCATCGCAGTAGAGGGGGTTGTCACAGCCGGCGAACGCGACCAGCGCCGACACGGCGAGCACGCGCCACATCGTCCGACCTCCTACCATGTGAGCCAGAGCGCGACGCCCGCCGGGGTCGCGGCCACCCGCACGCGCTCGCGCCTCACGTCATAGATCCACAGCCCCGCGCCGGCGAGCGCGGCCGCACCGCCAACGCCCAGCAGGGCCAGCCCGCTCGTGCGCACGCCCGCCGGCCGGGCGCACTGCCGCTGCTCGCCGGCCGGGGCGCAGCCGTACGCGGTGAGGCCGGCCCCGACGCCGAGCGCTACGGCCCCGACGAGGAGCGTCCCGACGCCCCAGGGGCGCAGCGCGTGAGCGCCGGGGTCTCGCACGCGGGCGTCGACGGGCGGGCCGCCGGGGCCTGGCGGCACCGGGGGGCCGAGGGGCACGAGCGTCACATCGAAGCTCGCCGCCTCGCCCGTGCGCACCACGATCCGGGTCTCGACCCGGACGAAACCGGCCCGCTCGAGCACGACGAGGTGCGTGCCGGCGGCCGCGGGGAGCTCGGTATCGCTCTCGCCGAGACCGCGGCCGTCCAGCCACACCGCCGCACCCGCCGGTCGCGTGCGGATCTGCACCCGGCCGGCCTCCGTCGGCGGCTCCGCCTCGCGCAGGGCCCGGGCCGCCTCGGCGATGGTGCGGTGGAGGTCCGTGCCGCCGCCGCGGCAGAAGCGCGACACCTGCGCCGTGCGCTCGCCGACCTCGGCGTTGAACAGCGACAGGATGACCATCGCGCCGCCGCCCTCGGCGCGCACGTGGGCCGTCACGAGCCGGCTCACCGCGAGCGCCCGCGCCAGCTCCAGCCGGCACCGGTCGGTCGCGCAGGTGCGTGCGGGCCGGCCCCCGAGCGCCAGCTCGACCTGCTCGGGCTCCGCGAGCCGCAGGCCGCCGGTGGCGAGGGCCTGATGGAGCGCGCGAGCGAGGGCGGCCTGCTCGGCGGCGTTCCACCACCCCTCGGCGCGCACCTCAAGGACGGCCGCGCTCGGCGCGGCGGCCGGCACGACGCGCGCGGCGAGCATGAGCCCCAACCACGTCATGAGGCGCATCGCCCTCATCACGGTCCGTTCCTCCCTCTGTCGCTGTGGGCAGCCCCCGGCCCCCCTGGTTCGGCGGCATTAAACTACCAGCTCAGGGGCTTGTCAAAGATCGCGACCAGGCGAGCCGGGCTGGACGCCCGCGGCAGGAGCCGAGCAGCGAAGTCGTCGTGTTGAGTATCGCTGTGCCCCGACGGAACACGCCCCGGGACCTGGCAGGTCAACTACGGGCCCATTCCGCTGGGCACCCTCGACGAAACGCGCCCGGAGCGGGGCTTGATCCGGCCGCTGTGCCCGAAGCGCAAGCCACCACTGTCGGCGATGTCCTTTGACAACAGCACTGCGCGGTGAACGATGTCCGTGAGCTGAACTGTCAACCATCTCTCGAGGCTGTACCTGTGTGCCGCCGGGAGCGCCTCGAGCGCCGCTGGGTATCCGCGTCATTAACGCCATATTCAAGTTGTCGGGTGGGCTGGTCGAGCGCCCGAGGCGCCTCGACGAAGGTCGCGTCCAGTGCGAAGGGGAGCCGCACGGTCTCGGGCAGCTCCTGCGCGAGCCCCAACTCGTCGAGCGCTCGAATCGGGCCTGGGCGCGCCGCTCCAGCCGTGCGCGTTTGACGTTGGGGGCGCAGGGGGCCGGCCCGCCGCGGGCGCCTGCGCACAGCGCCCGTGCCCCGCGTAACGCCAGTGCCGCGCCCCGCCCGGCAGACGCCCGCGCTCGGCCGACGCACCCCTCGGCGATGAGCTTCCAGATTCGCGTAGTAAATGGTGAATCCAGCCCCACATCGCGGTCGGCGGTCGATGTCCAGGCGGATTCGCCGGTCTGCGAATTGGCGGGCGGATCGCGCGGCGAAGGCCCCACCCGCGCCGCTGGCGCGCCGACGTACCGTTCTGGCCGGGGTGCCCGGGCGCCCGCCGGCGATGCCGCGCCCCGGCGCTGCCGGCCCGCTTGCCTTGGCGACGGAGGGGCGGTACAAGCGGGGGAGCTGGCGAGAGGAGACGACCATGCCGAAGGTTGCAGTCATCCTGTCCGGGTGCGGCGTCTACGACGGGACCGAGATCCACGAGGCCGTGATCACGCTCCTCGCGCTGGATCGCGCCGGCGCTACCGTCGTGTGCGCGGCGCCGAACGTCGACCAGACCCACGTCATCGACCACCTCACCGGCGGCGTGGTCGAGGGCGCGCGCCGCAACGTGCTCGTCGAGTCGGCCCGCATCGCCCGCGGCAAGATCGTGGACCTCGCCACGCTCGACGCGCGGACGCTCGACGCGGCGGTCTTCCCCGGCGGCTACGGGGCGGCCAAGAACCTGTGCGACTGGGCGTTCAAGCAGGACGCCTGCCAGGTCCACCCCGAGGTCGCGCGCCTGGTCACGGACCTGCACGCCGCGCGCAAGCCGCTCGGCTTCGTGTGCATCACGCCGGTCCTGGCCGCCCGCGCGCTCGCCGGCGCCCACCCGCAGCTCACGATCGGTAACGACAAGGACACGGCGGCCTCGGTCGAGCGGATGGGCGGCCGCCACGTCGCGTGCGCGGTGCGCGACATCGTGGTCGACCGGGAGCGCAAGATCGTGAGCACGCCCGCCTACATGCTCGCCGGCCGGATCTCCGAGGCCGCGGAGGGCATCGAGCGGCTCGTGAAGGCCGTCCTGGAGCTCTGCGCCTGAGCCCGCCGCCCACTCCTGTGACGTCGCGGCTCCGCACCCGCCTCACGTGGGCCCTCAGGCTCTTCTTCGCCGTCGCGCTCGTGGTCGGCCTGGTGCTGCTCGTGCGCCGCATCGGGCTCCGCACGCTGGGGCACGTCATCGCCAGCGCCAACCCCGGCTGGCTGGCCCTCGCGATCCTGTGCAAGGCGAGCGCGGCGAGCGTCGCCACCTGGCGCTTCCACCGTCTGGCGCGGCCGTGGGTGCGGCTCACGCTGCGCCGCGTGGTCAACGTCGTCTGGGCGAGCTACGCCACCAACCACATGTTCGGCGCCGGCCTGAGCGCGGCCTACCGCGTCTACGGCCTGGCCCGCGAGGGCGCGTCGGCGGGCGCCTCGGTCACCGTCGTCGCCGTCGAGAAGTACCTCGAGCTCGTCGCGTTCGTGGTCGTCCTGCTGCCGCTCGCGCTGGCCCTCGGCACCCCGCCGGCCCTGCGGTGGACGTTCTGGGTGTGGGCGGGGGCGGCCGGCGGCTGTCTCCTCGTCGCCGGGGCCGCGCTCATCATCGCGCGGCTCGGCCGCTCCGGCGTGCTCGCGCGGATGGCCCGCGGGCTCGCGGCGCTCCGCCAGGAGGGCAACCTGCGCGTCGCGATCGCGCAGACCTTCGTTTACATGAGCCTCGAGACGCTCATCCTCTATGCGGCGGCGAACGCGGCCGGCGCCCACATCGGGCTCGGGGCGGCGCTCTTCGGCTTCCTCGGCGCGGAGCTCGGCTTCCTCATCCCCGGGCCGCCCTCGAGCATCGGCGCCCTCGAGGCCGGGATCGCCATCACGCTCGAGGCGACCGGCGTCGACTCGAGCCACGCGCTCGCGGCCGCGCTGCTCTACCACGCGATCCACGTCATCGTCGAGATGCCGGTGGGCGTGCCGTGCCTGCGCAGCGCGGCCTGGCGGCCGTGGCGCACCGCGCCGGCGGCCGAGCCGGACCAGCCGCGCGCGGCGGCGGCGAGGAGCTAGCAGCGGAGGGAGTGGGGCCTCTGGGCCCGGCGCCGGCTCAGGCGAGCCCGCGGTTGCGCTTGATCTGCTCGAGGACCTTGTTGTACTCGACGTCCCAGGTCTGCGTGCCTTCTTCGAGGTTCTTGATCCGCTTGCGGACCTCCTCGTCGAGCTCGTCGTCGACCATCATGTGCTTGCGCAGGATGTCCCGCATCTTGCGCCGCAGCGTGTTGTCGTCGGCGAAGACCTCCTCGACGTGGCCCGACTGGAGCAGGATCTCGATGAGCTGGCTGCAGATCCAGCCGATGCCGTCCTCCCCGAGACCGAAGCCCTTCTCCTCCGCCATGGCGCGCTTGATCTTGCCGAACTGGCCGTAGGGGAGGTTGCGCTTGTCCATGAGGTCCTTCGCCTTCTCGGTGATCTCACGGTCCGTGCGCAGGTACTCCTTGAGCACCGATTCGACGTCCAGCTCGACCTCGTTGGGCTCGGCCGTCTCGACGTCGCCCTCGGTCGTGAGCTGGCGGACGATCTCCTGGGCGATGATGGGGACCTTTCCGCTGAAGAGTTTCATGGTCGCGTGGCCTCGAAGTTGACCCGTACTATATTGACCGCAATTCGCGAGTGTCAACCCGTTTTGTGGGCTTTTCCACGGGTTTATGCACTGCGCGCGCGTCAGTGCGGCCGGCGCAAGAGCGGCAGCGCCTCGCCCAGACCGTCGAGGACGAACTGCGCGGCGACGGCCGCGAGCAGCAGGCCGGCGATGCGCGAGACGATCGACAGACCGGTGCGGCCGAGCACGCGCGCGACGCCCGACGCGCCGCGCAGGACGAGGTAGCTGGCCAGGCAGGTGACCAGGATCGCGAGCAGGATCGGCACGACCTGCCACTGATGGTGCGGCTTCACCTTGCCCATGAGCACGACGACGGTCGCGATGGAGCCGGGCCCGGCGAGCAGCGGCATCGCGAGCGGGACGATGGCGATGTCGTCCTTCTGGGCGCCCTCGTCGACCTCGCCCGGCGTGATGCGCGCGGCCGAGGGCTGCGTGCGCAGCATGTCCATCGACATGACGAGGAGCAGCAGGCCGCCGGCCACCTTGAACGCGGCCATCGTGATGCCGAGCGCCTTGAAGATGAAGGCGCCGGCCACCGCGAACGCGGTGAGCACGGCGAACGCGGTGAGGCTCGCGCGGAGCGCCATCTCGCGGCGCTTCTTCGGCGTGTCCTGTCCCGTCATCGCGAGGAACATCGGCACCGCGGCGAACGGATCCACGGCGAAGAAGACCGCCGAGAAGGCGAGCAGGCTGAAGCTGACGATGCCGCGCACGGTGGAGGGCCCTCGGGCTGGGCCAGCACGCTAGCGAAGAAGCCGGGGCCGGGTCAAGCGTCGTTCAGGGTCAAAGTCCCGGGTTCCTTTACTTCCCGCCGACCTCGTTGTAAGTTTTGCCCACCTTGAGCTGGGGAGTGCCATGAGAAACGTGGTCGTCGTCGTGCTCTTCGTGATCGGGCTGGCGGCTTGCGGCGACAGCTGCAAGGGCGAGAGCATGGCCGACATGCTCGCCAAGGGCCCACCCCAGAAGGACGCGGCCGCGAAGCCGTCGACGCAACCCGACCAGAAGTTCGTGAAGGACTTCGTCCGCTCCCTCTTCAAGAAGAAGGAGGAGCTGTGGACGCCGGAGGAGCGCGAGCTCTTCAAGCAGTACATCGGCGAGCTGCGCAAGTTCGACGTCAAGAACAAGCGCGCCATGGTGAAGCTGGCGAAGGAGTACGACGCCTGCTTCCACGACCTGCTCAAGAAGGAGCAGGAGCTCCGCGGCGACCCCAAGAAGACCGACAAGCTCCAGCTCTGGTGGGACAACACCTTCGCCGCGCGCATCCAGACGGTGATGGTCGAGACGGGCAAGCTCTGCCCCCGCGGCGACGAGTCGATGCTCGTGCCGGACTTCTACGAGATCCACGAGATGATGAAGATCCAGCTCCCCGATCTCATCCAGACCAAGTGGTCACACCCCGACGACAAGAACGCGCTCGACCAGTTCGAGCAGTACCGCAAGCGTGGCGAGGAGCTGTGCAAGAAGATGACGAAGCACATCGCCCAGATCGATCAGAAGTAGCCGCCGCGTTCTCCCCGCAACCCTTCGACCTGCAGAAGCGAGCACCGTGACCAACCGCACCTTCGTCCTCTTCGCCCTCGCCCTCGCCGCCGGCTGCCAGCAGTCCAAGGCCGCCCCCGGCTCATCCGCCGCGCCCGCCGCCGGCGCCGCGCCGCGCGCCTCGGCCGCACCGGCCGCTCCCGCCGCCCCGGCGGTGGCCGGTGCCGGCTGGGACCCGGCCCCCGGGGCCGAGCACCCGGTCTACCGCCTCTCCGACAACCGGCTCCTCGCGCACCTCGTGCGCAAGGGCGGCCTCCTCGTGCCGATGGGCGAGCCGGGTTTCACGAAGTACACGCACTTCGGCAAGCCGACGCTCGGCTGGCAGGTCGGCCTGAAGGAGGACGACACGAAGGTCGCGGTCGCCACGCGGCCGGTCTTCCTCCACCTGCCGCTCACCGCCGCGCAGGCCGAGGGCGCGAAGCTCTTCCTGCGAGCCTCGACCAAGGGCGCGCAGAAGGTGCGGCTCAAGGTCAACGGCAGCGTCGTCAGCGCGCAGCTCCAGCCGGGGTGGCAGACCGCCGCCGTCGACGTGCCCGCGGGCGTGCTCAAGGCGGGCGAGAACGCGGTCGAGGTCACCCCCGGCGCGCGGCTCGCCGTGCACTGGCTCGGCGTGGGCAAGGACGCGCCGGCGGACGACCCCGGTCCGCTGCACGACGGCCAGGGCGGCCTCGCGCTGCCGCCCGGCGGCGGCCTGGCCTGGTACGTGCTCGTGACGAAGGACGGCATGGCCGTGAGCGCGCAGGCCGAGGCCAAGGGGCCGTGCCAGGTGCGCGTGCGCGCCACGCCCGGCGATGGCGCCGGCGTCGAGCGGGTGGGGGCGCCAGGCGCGGTGCGCCTCGACCTGACGCCGCTCAAGCGGCGCGTCGTCCGCCTGGAGCTGCTCGCCGAGGGCCAGGGCTGCGAGGGCGTCACGCTCAAGGATGGCGCGCTCACGCTGCCCGGGCCGATGCCGGTGGTGCAGTACGACAAGCGCCCGAAGAACGTCTTCTTCTGGCTCACGGACTCGACCCGCGCCGACAAGATCTCCGCGTACAACCCGAAGACCCACGTCGAGATGCCCAACATGACCGCGGTCGCGCAGAAGGGCATCCCGTTCTGGGGCTACTCGCAGGGCAACGAGTCGCGCGCCAGCCACGGCAGCCTGTGGACCTCGAACTACGTCGTGAACCACAAGATGTACCTCGAGGGCATGCGGTTGACGCCGCGGCTCACGAACATCCCCCGCGCCCTCAAGCCCGCCGGCGTCTTCACCGGCTGCATCACGTCGAACGGCTACGTCTCCAAGGCGAAGGGCTTCGGCGAGAACTGGGGCTTCTACCGCAACAACCTGCACGACGGCGGCGGCATCATGGCGAACGACATGGCGCGCTGGGCCATGGACTTCCTCACGAAGCGCGCGGCGAACCCCTTCTTCCTCTTCATCGGGACCATCGATGGCCACGTCTCCTGGCGCGGGCGCGAGCCGTGGCTGTCGAAGTACGACAAGGCGAACGGCCCCTACAGCGGCCCCTTCGTGAAGTGGCTCTCGGGCCCGGTGCTCGAGCAGATCATCGCCGGCAAGGTGAAGATCACCGAGCGCGACAAGCAGCGCGTCCGTTCGCTCTACGAGAGCGCGCTGTCCTTCAACGACCAGCACTTCGGCACCGTCCTCGCCAAGCTCAAGGAGCTCGGCCACGAGGACGACACGATGATCGTCATCAACGCCGACCACGGCGACGAGTTCTGGGAGAAGGGCCGCGTCGGCCACGGCGGGTCGATCCGCCAGACCATGGTGCAGGTGCCCGTCATCGTCTCCTACCCGCCGCTGCTGCCGGCGGGCCCCCGCGAGGACGAGAACGCCGACTCGATCGACCTCCTGCCGACCATGGCCGACGCGCTGGGCGCGCCGATCCCGAAGGACGCGCAGGGCGAGTCGCTCATCCCGGTCGCCCAGGGCGTGCTCGGCGGGTACCCGCGCCCGTCGTTCGCCAGCCAGTACGAGATCTCCTACGCGATGCGCCTCTCGCGCTACAAGCTCATCGTGAGCGGCGCCCGCTACGCCCTCTACGACGTCGTCGACGACCCAGGTGAGGACCGCGACCTGTGGGACACGAAGCCGTTCGAGCGGCGCTTCATCGCCGACGCGATGGGCTACATGCTCGCCTACCAGGCGCAGTGGAAGAAGACGCGCTGGGGCGTCGCCTCGAACCAGAAGGCCGAGTTCGCGGCCGACGTCGAGGCCGGGCTGCGGCCCGCCGCGGCGAAGGTGGAGGGCGGGGCCGCCCCCGCGCCGGCGGCGAAGCCGGCGGGGCAGGCGCCGGCACCCAAGAAGAAGCACAAGAGGCGGCACTAGCGGAGGGCCCGCGCGGCGGGCCGGCGAGGCGAGCGATGCGCAAGGTGGACAAGCCCTGGGGCTACGAGCTCATCTGGGCCGAGACCGCGAGCTACGTGGGCAAGGTGATCCACATCAACAAGGGCGAGCGCCTGAGCCTGCAGTACCACCGCCAGAAGGAGGAGACGCTCTTCCTCCAGAGCGGCCTCATGCAGCTCGAGCACTTCCTCGAGGACCAGCCGCGGCAGACGGCGGTGATGAAGCCGGGCGACTCCTTCCACGTCCCGCCCGGCCTGCGGCACCGCATGATCGCGGTCGAGGACTGCGACGTCTTCGAGGTCTCGACGCCGTTCCTCGACGACGTCGTGCGCCTCGAGGACCGCTACGGCCGCGCCCCCGCGGGGTAGGAGCGGAATTGAACAGGGAGGCGAGGAGCCGGGGAGACTGATTTGGTCTGGGTGGCGTTGACCACCATCCGAACCCAATCCCGCTCCCCGCCTCCCCGACTCCCTGTTGCCTTTGTTCCGCGTGCTGTCTGCGCGGCGGTCCTACGGCGCCAGGCGCACCAGGCCGAGGTTGCGGCAGCCGTTGTACGAGCCGTCGCAGCCCGGCAGCGTCAGGCCAAAGGCCGCGACGGAGTAGCCGTAGGTGACGAGGAGCGCCGCGCCGCCGCCCGTCTCCGCGGCGAGCGCCACGGCGCGCAGCGCGTCGCGGCCGTAGGCCTGGTGGCGCTCGCTCCAGACCACGTCGCCGCCGGCGGTGAGCCGCGCCGCCCACAGCTCGGCGTAGTCCACCTGGCCGACGCGCTGGACGCCGTTGCCGGCGAGGAGCGCGTCGCCGGTCAGCGGATCGGCGCCGAGGAGCGCGGCGTCCCCGGGCAGCTCCTCGGTGACGGGCAGGCGCCACGTCACGGTGCCGTCGCCCGCGAGGCGGGCGAGGCGGCGGCCCTCGGCGGTCGCGAGCAGGTGGTAAGCCCCGTCGCCGACGCGGTCGGCGGCGCAGGCGGAGGGCGCGGCGGCGTCGGCGGTCTCGCCGAGCGCCCGCGTCCAGAGCGGCGCGCCGGCGGGCGTGAGGCGGGCGACGAAGTGCGCGAAGCCCTCGCCCGCGCGCGGCGGCAGCAGGCCCCCGCCGTCGCGGTCGGCGGCGTGCATGCCGGCGACGATCACCTCGCCGCCGGGGAGGAGGTCCACGCCTCGCGCCGCCACGTCGGCGAGGTCGGCGCCGGCCAGGGCGAGCCGCGTCCAGCGCACCGCGCCGCTGCCGGCGTCGAGCGCGGCGAGGGCGAGGTCGGCGTGCGCGTGGCCGAGCGGGGTGACGGTCGCGGCGACCGCCACCGTGTCGCCGTCGACGGCGACACTGGCCGCAGCGACCCAGTGCGTGACGCCCGGGTCGATGAGGGTCGCCCAGCGCGGGGTGCCGTCCGGGGCGAAGCGCGCGACGAACAGCGTCCGGCCGCCCGCCTCGGCCCGGAGCTCGAGCCCCGGTCCGATCAGGAGGGCGCCGGCGACGCTGCCGGCGAGGATGGCGCCCCCATCGGCGTCCGCGGTGAGCGCGTGGACCGCCAGGCCGCCGGTGGGCGGCACGCTCATGCGCCTGAGCCAGAGCGGCGCGCCGGCGTCGCCGACGCGGGCGACCATCAGCGCCGGCCCGTCCGCCTCCAGGGTCTGCCCGGCGAACGAGAGGGGCGGGGCGAAGGCGAGGGCGACGAGCGCCGTGCCGTCGGCGGCGGCCGCGAGGACGCTCGGCTGCGGCGCGTAGGTCTGCGGCCCGGCGGCGATGAGCGCGCGCGCGTGGGCGACGCCGTCGCGGCCCGTGGCGAAGACCGCCGCGACCGGCGCCGGGTAGAGGTTGGGGGCGCGGCACTCGCCCGTGCCGCCGCAGGCGCCCCACCACGACGCGAGCGTCGCCGGGGCCGCGACCTCGACCCGCAGCGAGGTCGTGCACGCCGGGAGCTCCGCGGTGCACCCCGGCGCGCACCCGCGCCCGGTGTCCGCGCCGACGACGTCCTGCGCGCACGTGCAGTCGAGCCCGGCCGGGCGCGAAGCGACCCGCCCGGCCGTGGCCTCGCGTGGCGCCCAGCGCCCGTTGAGGAAGGTGCGCGTGGTGACCGGCATGGTGGAGTGGCAGCCCGGGTCCGGGTCGCCGGGGGCGCAGCGACGCGAGACGCACCGGGTGGGCTCGCCGGCCTCGCACCGGTTCAGCCACAGGCCGCCGTCGGGCGTGCACAGAGGCGCCTCGAGCGTGCAGGTGGCGCTGCAGCCGTCGCCGCCGCGCGTGTTGCCGTCGTCGCACGCCTCGTCGCCCTCGAGCAGCCCGTTGCCGCACCGGGACGGCGGCGGACCGAGGGCCACGGTGTGGCAGTACTCGGTCGCGGCGTGGAACTCGAAGTGCGCCGTCACGCGCAGCTCGAGCGGGGCCGCGCCGCCGATGCCGTCGCGCTCCAGCCGCACGAGCGTGAGCCGGCCCGCGGGCAGCGGCGCCGTCAGCACGAGGGCGCCATGACCCGTGACGGTGCCGAGCAGGGTGCCGCCGCCGGACAGCGTCGCGCCGGGGGCGCCGTCGAGGTCGGCGCGGGTGAAGGCCGTGCAGTCGAGGTCGTAGTCCCACCGCGCGGTGCAGGCGCTCATCGGCTCGAGCACGGCCGCGAGCGGCTCCGAGGTGTCGATGGTCAGCCCGAGGCGCCGCAGGCCGCCGCCGGTCTCGTCGGCCACGGGGCCGAAGGCCGGCAGCGTGCGCCGCTGCACCGAGTAGTAGCGCTCGCGCTCGAGGTAGACAGCGACGGTGCGGGCCGTGGTCGTGAGCGTGGCCGTGCGCTCGAGATGGGTCACCGCGCACCCGGGCTTCGACGGGCAGCCCCCGAGCGCCAGCGGCGCGAGCGCCCACAGCGCGACGGCGAAGGTGAGGTGGCGCGCCATGGCGGATCCTCCGGAGCGCTACTCGATGCATCTCACATACCAGGGATCGCGAATGAAGAACTGCCGTCGTTCCGCCGGGGTGTCGCGGCCCGGCGCCGAGCACCGCCCCGCGGCCGCGCCGCCGATCGCGACGCGCGTGTCGCGATCACGGCGCGCCACGGCGGAGTTGCGGCCGCGCGGCCGCCGGGTTACTGAAGTGGTGGCGCCGGACGCGCCCACGACCATGGCCAGGAACAGCACGCGCAAGAGCGGCGGGACGCCCAAGCCGGCGCTGCCGGACTACGCCCACGTCGTGCGCGGGCTGCCCCCCGGCATGCACCGCTACCTCGAGCTCCTGCCGCGCGCGGCGGAGAGCCCGGGCATGGTGCGCGTCGCGGCCGACCCCCAGGCGCGCGCGCGGCTCCTCGCGACCGCCCAGGTCCGCATCGAGCAGATGCGCAGCTTCTGCTGGGTCGACATCGCGGTGCCCTGCATCGTCCTGTCGCAGGACTACTACCGCGAGGGCAGCACCCTGGATCTCTACCTCGATCTCCTGCACGAGCTCACACACGTGCGGCAGGTCGGCGAGGGCCGCGACGTCTGGGACGAGGCCTACGAGTACGTGGACCGCCCCACCGAGATCGAGGCCTACGCCGTCGCCGTGTCGGAGGGCCGACGCCTCGGCATGACCGACGCCGAGGTGGTGCTCCACCTCTCGAACCCGTGGATGAGCTCGAAGGACGTGCAGCGCCTGGTGGACCACATCGAGGCGCTGCTGGCGCCGCCGCCGCCGGTCAGGTGACCGCGGCGGCGGCCGCTGCCGGCGCCGGGTCGCCCTCGATGGCGGCGCGCAGCGCGCGCTCGCGCTGGCCGAGCTCCATCAGCACGCGCCGCACGTGCTTCGCCAGCTCCATGTAGGTCCGCAGCCGCGCCGGCATCGCGTAGAAGCGCTCGAGGTCGAGCGGCGCGCCGAAGGTCACGATGATCTTGCGGCCGGTCCCGTCGAAGTTGCTCCGCACCTGCCGCACGAAATCGTTGGTGAGGCCGAGGACGAAGGCCGGCAGCACGGTCGGGCGGGCGTGGTGGATGAGCTGGCCGACGCCGGGGTAGGCGGGCAGCAGCGTGTAGGGGTCCGCGGTCTTGTTGCGCGTCCCCTCGGGGTGGAAGCCGACCAGGGTGCCCGGCGCGCGCAGCAGCTCGACGAGGCGCGCCGTCGTGAAGCCGTTGAAGTCGCTGCGCTCGGGCTGCCGCAGCACCGGCGGGTACATCGAGAAGGCCGACATCAGCCCGTTGACGACCACGCCGCCGAGCGAGTCGTAGAAGAACTCGGAGCGGACCGGGAAGCAGATGCGCTCCATGAGGGCGGTGTGGCGAAAGAGCAGCATGCTCAGGACGTACATGTCGAAGAAGCTGCGGTGGTTCGCGACCAGCAGCGTGCCGCCCGGCGGCCGCAGGTCGCGCACGGCCTCGATGCCGTCGACGACGAGCAGGTGCTTCGTGCACGGGTGCACCCAGCCGGTGCCGACCCGGCGCAGGAACTCGTGCGAGAGGCGCTTGAGGAGCGGGGTGCGGTTGACGAGGTCGCACCACGCGAAGCTCAGCCGTTCGGGCGTGGTGAGCAGGTCCAGCTGCCGCGGGGTGGGGGCGGTCACCTCGCGACGCTACCGAAACCGGGTGGGCGGATCAAGCCAGCGCGGTCACTCCTTGCGATCACCGAGGACGGGAGGCATGATGTACACGGCGTGTACACGCCGCAGGTGGCCCATGGCGCCGCTGCTCAAGCACAAGCACCTCAGGCTGGACCAGCGCAAGATCGACTTCGCGCGGCGCTACTTCGGCGTGCGGACCGACCAGGAGGCGGTCGAGCGGGCGCTCTCTCTGCTGATGGAGGAAGCGCGCATCGTGAAGGCCCTGAAGCCGCTGCGAGGCAGCCTCCGCGGGGACGAGCGAGCATGGCCCTACCTCTAGGTGCCAAGGTCTTGCTGGACACCAACGTCTTCATCGACTACTTGCGCACCGGATTGCATGCCGGTCTCGTCGCGGGGGAGACGCGCCACGCCGTCCGTTTCTTGTCCTCGGTCGTACTGCTGGAGCTGCGCCTCGGTGCGGACACGCCACGCCGGGTGCGTGCCGTGGCGAAGATCGGAGCCGCATTCCCGGCGTCTCGTCAGGTGGCGCCCGCCCCGGACCTCTACGAGCGGGCCGGCGCGCTGTTCCGGAAGCTGCACGGCGCCGGGGAAGGCCTGCGCGACCGCCTCGGGCCGGTCAATGACGTGCTCATCGCGCTCACCGCGTGGCGTATGGGAGCCACGGTGATCACCAGCAACACGGCGGACTTCTGCCGCATCGCCACGCACCTGCCCGGGCTCCTGGTGGCGGCGCCAGACGAGAGCTGATCGGGCGCCGCCGTCCGCGGGGCGACCAGGATTGCACTTGGGCCCCGGCTGCTGGCGATCGCCTGCGCGAAGGAGTGACTACTTCACCCGCGGCGCCAGCACCGCCGTGAGCAGGTCCGGCCGCGCGCGGTCGCGCTCGAGGTGGGGGTAGCGCTCGCCGCCGCGGTACTCGAGGCGGTAGACCCGATAGCGGTCGCCGTTCTCCGCCAGAATCTCGACGCCGCGGCCGTCCCGGGTGGTCGCCGCGAGCGCGTCCTTGAGCACCGCCGTCGATAAGCGCCGGCCGCCCACGCCCAGCACCTTCATGCCCGGCCCGAGGCCGGCGCGGTAGGCCGGCGACACGGCGCGCACGTCGTTGATCGTGCCGTCCTCCTTGAGCGAGAGGCCGAGCGAGAAGAACGCGGCGTAGCTGAGCTTTGCGTCCTTCTCCAAGAAGGCGACATCCTTGTTGGCGGCGCTCGTGTGCGCCACGCGCCAGCCGGCGGCGGCGAGCCCCTGCGGCGGCCGCGGCGCGACCCGGTAGACACGGGCGTCGAAGAAGGCGCGCCAGTCGTGCGGGGCGGTGTCGGCGAGCGCCGCGAGGACGTCCTCCAGGCGGTAGGCGTGCACGCGCGCGGCGCCCGGCTGCGCGCCGTGGAATCGGCGGCAGAAATCGTCGAGGGAGCGGGCGCCGCCGGTCTTCTGGCGGATGAGCGCGTCGACCTCCAGCCACAGCAACTCGCCCTCCGCGTAGAAGTCCACGCTCCGGCGCCAGTCGGCCCACTCGCCCGGTGCGCCGTAGAGGTTGGCGGCCGCGACCGCCGTGTCCGCGAGCGGCCGCCACTGCCGCCCGGCCCGGCCGCCGAGCCAGCTCTCCGTGGCGGCGAGCCAGTCGTAGGCGTGGTCGGCGCTCACGAGGCCGCTGCGGGCCGCGAGCACGAGGCCGAGGTACTGCGTCAGGCCCTCGTACACCCAGAGCAGGTCGCCGTGCATCGGCGCGAGGAAGTCCTTCGTCGCGAGGCTCACCGGCCGGCGGTGCTTGCCGTTCCAGGAGTGGGCGTACTCGTGCGCCATGACGGTGAGCCAGGGCCGCACCTCGTCGTCGACGAGCGTGCGCTCCGGCATACGGTTGTCGCTCGACTCGTGATGCTCGAGGCCGAAGTGCGACATGCCGTCGGTGAGCGAGACGAGAAAGTGGTAGCCGCGGTAGTGCCCGGGCCCGAAGAGGGCGCTCGCCTCGGCGACGAGGCGCTTCCACGCCTGCACCGTCTCGGGCCGGACCGCGAGCGCGGCGGCGCTGTCGGCGGCGAGGTGCACGAAGTGGCGCGGGTCGAGCGTCACCGTGCGGAAGTGCGCCCCGGCGAGCACGGGCGAGTCGACGAGCTCGTCGAGCGACACGCGCCGGAAGGCCACCTGCGCGCCCGCGGCCCGGACGTGGAGCGCGGAGCCGTGGCGCCAGCCGGCGGGCAGGCGGACCGAGGCCTCCACCTCGACGTCCGCGGCGGCCGCGCCCGCGGGGTAGAAGAGCACCGCGTTCCACGACAGGACGGCGAGCGCATGCGTGCTCGTCGCGCTCTGCGCGGCGAAGCCCGAGGTGCCGGAGGGCGAGACGAAGTCGAAGACGACCTCCAGGGCGCTCTGGCCGGCAGGTACCTGGCAGTGGATCACGTGCAGCTCGACCGGGTCGCGCTGCCACGCGACCGGCTTGCCGCCGGCCGCGAGGCGCAGCCCCACCACGTTCGCGATGGGGCCCGTGGGCCCGTGCTCGCCCGGGATCCACTTCGGGTAGGCGAGGGCGAGCGGTCCGGGGCGCGCCGGGATGACCTGGCGCACGTGGAAGACGCGGCGGGGCGCCTCGGTCAGGTCGACGGCCAGCGTGATCGGCGGCCCGGCGGCGGCCGCCGCCGCGGGCACGAGCAGACAGATGATGGCGAGCAGACACGCGCGCGGATGCATGGACCCCCCTGGTGAAGCCAGTTGGCGGCGCCGGCCTACCACGCGGGGCGCGGGGCGCTACTTCTTGACCGCCGGCGCGATCGGCGGCGGCGCCGGGGCGGGCTTCGGCGCGGCGCCCTCTTCGTCGGGCTCCTCCGGGGCGCGCTCCCAGCGGTCGACGCTGCCCGACCCGGTGGTGTCGTAGCCGATGCGGTCGAGCTTGCCGGCCTCGTAGTACTCCCACACGTCGACGCGGCCGCGGCCCTTCGAGTCGCGCTCGATGCGGGCCAGCTTCTCGTTCTCGTAGTAGGCCCACTCGTCGGTCTTGCCGTCGTGGTTGCGGTCGTACTCCTTGCGGACGAGCTTGCCCGCCTCGTAGAACACCGTCTCGTCGAAGCCGCCGTCGAAATCGAGGTCGATCTCCTCCTTCGCCACCCGCCCGCTCTGATCGTAGTAGGTGACGATGTCGACCTTGCCGTCGTGGTTGAGGTCCACCTGCTTGCAGACGAGGACCTCGATCTGGGTGCCGCCCTCGCTCACGGTGGCGTAGAACTTCCAGATGTCGGGCTTGCCGTCCTCGCGGGTGGTGAGCCGCACGACGCGGTTGTTCTTGCCTTCGCACCGGTTGCGGTCGTAGGCGACGGAGTCGGTGCCGTCCCCGGCCTGCGAGGCCGGGCCCTGCGGCCCCTTCTGCGACGGGCCGCAGGCCGCGCCGAGGAGCAGCAGCGCGACGAGCGCCGGCTTCATGGCTTGGCCGCCTTGGTCGGGGGCACGGGCGGCGCCGCGGGCTTCTCCGGGGCGCCCTCGGCCACCGCGCCCTGGGCCTCGCTGCCCGCCTGCGGCGCGGCGGTCGGCGTCGCGGCCTCGGCCTCGTCGGCCTCCTCGGGGTTCTCCTCGACGCGCTGGCCGCCCTTGGCGTTCTCGTCGGTGTAGCGGATACGGGCGAGCTTGCCGCGCTCGTACTCCTCCCAGTAGTCGACCTTGCCGACGCACTTGGTGTCGCGCTCGAGGCGGACCATCCGGCCGTCCTGGAAGAACTTCCAGATGTCCGGCACGCCGTCGTGGTTGGTGTCGTACTCCTTGCGGACCACGACGCCCTTCTCGTAGAAGACGATCTCGTCGAACTTGCCGTCGAAGTCGAGGTCGAACTCCTCGATCACCGGGACCAGCGACGGGTCGTAGTGCACGACGTAGTCGACCTTGCCGTCATGGTTGAAGTCGACCTGCTTGCAGGTCAGCTCCTCGCCCTTGAAGAGCTTCCACACGTCGGGCTTGCCGTCGCGGTTCGTGTCCACGGTCACCAGGCGCTTGCCGCTCTCCTCGCAGCGGGAGCGATCGATCTGGGTCTTGGACTTCATCGCGGCCGCAGTGGCCGGGGTGGCCTTCTGCGCGCCGCCACATCCGGCGCCGATGAGCGCCGCCAGTATCGGGAGGACGATCTTCATCACCTTGGAACCCCCAAACCGCGGCTGTGGCGCCACCGGATCGCAGGCGCATCGCGCGTCGGACGCCGCATGCTCGCTGTCCGAGAGGTTATCGCGAGAGCTGACTCAAGGCAAGGGAATTGCGGGCAAACTGCCGGGTCGACCCGGGTGTCCGGCGGGACGCCGCTTGGGTTGACTACGCACGTAATGTCACATAAGGTAACGGCCATGCGGAAGAAGATCTCGACCACGGTCTACATCACCCAGGAGCAGAGCGAGCAGCTCAAGCTGCTCCACAAGAAGACCAAGGTCCCGGTCGCCGAGTACATCCGCGAAGGCATCGACCTCATCCTGCAGCGCTACAGCTCGCACATTCCGGGCCAGCAGATCCTGTTCCCCGGCCTGGAGCAGAAGTAGTAACTCGCCTTCCCGACGGCACCCCCGTGACCGCTCCAACTACTCACATTCGCAACTTCTCAATAATTGCCCACATCGATCACGGCAAGAGCACGCTGGCTGATCGTCTGCTCGAGGCGACGGGCGCGCTGTCCGACCGCGAGAAGCGTGACCAGTTCCTCGACAAGATGGACCTCGAGCGCGAGCGCGGGATCACCATCAAGGCCCAGGCCGTGCGGCTGCGCTACCACGCCGACGACGGCCAGGACTACGAGCTCAACCTCATCGACACGCCCGGGCACGTCGACTTCCACTACGAGGTGTCGCGCTCGCTGGCCGCGTGCGAGGGCGCGCTGCTCGTGGTCGACGCGGCCCAGGGGGTCGAGGCGCAGACGCTCGCGAACGTCTACCTCGCGCTCGAGAACGACCTCGAGATCATCCCGGTCCTCAACAAGATCGACCTGCCCGGCGCGGACCCCGCGGCGGTGAAGGCGCAGATCGAGGAGGTCATCGGGCTCGACACCGCCGGCGCCATCCTCGCCTCGGCGAAGGAGAACCGCGGCACCAAGGAGGTGCTCGAGGCGATCGTGCGGACCATCCCGCCGCCCGGCGGCGACGCGGAGGCGCCGCTGCGCGCGCTCATCTTCGACTCCTGGTACGACTCGTACCGCGGGGTCGTCGTGCAGGTGCGCGTCATCGACGGCGAGATCCGCAAGGGCCAGCGCATCCTGTGCATGGCGACCGGGGTCGAATACGAGGTCGCGGGGGTCGGCGTCTTCGCGCCGAACGCGACCGACCTCGAGGCGCTCGGGCCCGGCGAGGTCGGCTACTTCACGGCGGCCATCAAGGACGTCCGCGACGCCCGCGTCGGCGACACCGTGACCGAGGCGAAGCGGCGTTGCGCCGCCGCGCTGCCCGGCTTCAAGGTGGTCAAGCCGATGGTCTTCGCCGGCATCTTCCCGACGGACCCGGCGGACTACCAGGCGGTCCGCGACGCGCTCGAGAAGCTCAACCTGAACGACGGCTCCTTCACGTTCGAGCCCGAGACCTCCGAGGCGCTCGGCTTCGGGTTCCGCTGCGGCTTCCTCGGCCTGCTGCACCTCGAGATCATCCAGGAGCGGCTCGAGCGCGAGTACGACCTCGACCTCGTCACGACCGCCCCGACCGTGCGCTACCGCGCGGTGCGCACCAACGGGGAGGTGTTCGAGGTCGACAACCCGGCCAAGATCCCGGCCGAGGGCGAGCTCGACCACATCGAGGAGCCCTTCATCACCGCCACCATCCACATGCCGTCGGAGTACGTCGGCAACATCCTGAAGCTGTGCGAGGACCGCCGCGGCACCCAGCAGGCGCTCACCTTCGCGGGCCAGGGGCGCGTGATGGTGAAGTACGAGCTGCCGCTGGCCGAGATGGTGTTCGGCTTCTACGACAAGCTCAAGAGCGCCTCGCGCGGCTACGCCTCGCTCGACTACGAGTTCAAGGAGTACAAGGCCGGCGACCTGGTCCGCCTCGACATCCTCGTCAACGGCGACAAGCTCGATGCGCTCACGACGATCGTCCACCGCGAGCGCTCGTACCTGAAGGGCCGCGACCTCACCATCAAGTTGAAGGAGCTGATCCCGCAGCAGATGTTCGAGGTCGCGATCCAGGCCGCCGTCGGCACGCGCATCCTCTCCCGCACGACCGTGAAGGCGCTGCGCAAGAACGTGACGGCCAAGTGCTATGGCGGCGACATCTCACGGAAGCGGAAGTTGCTCGAGAAGCAGAAGGAAGGTAAGAAGCGCATGAAGCAGGTGGGGAGCGTCAGCATTCCCCAGGAAGCCTTCCTCGCGGTGCTGAAGGTAGAAGATTGACATGGCCGAGCTCACGGCCAATGTAGAGCGGAACCCCCGGCGCGAGCGGCGCACTGTGAAGGAGGCCAAGGTCCTCCTCTACGAGGCGCGCCGCATGCTCAAGAAGCACGCGGCGCGGGTGGGGCCGGAGCCGGCCGGCGCGGTGCGCACGGCCATCGTCGAGCTCGAGTCGGCGCTCGAGGGCGGCGATCACCTCGCGGTGCGGCCGGCGCTCGTGCGCCTCGAGGGGCGCATCGACGATCACCTCGCGTTCGGCCGCAAGTCGGCCATCCGCGAGTACGCCGAGTCGATCGGCGTCGCCATCCTGATCGCGCTCTTCCTGCGCTCGTTCGTCGTCGAGGCGTTCAAGATCCCCTCGGGGTCGATGATCCCGACGCTGCAGGTGGGCGACCACATCTTCGTCAACAAGTACATCTACGGCCTGCGGATCCCGGGCACCGACCTCAAGTTCTTCCAGGTGCGCAAGCCCCAGCGCGGCGAGGTCGTCGTCTTCCGCTTCCCGAACCCCTACCACCTCGCCTCCGAGGAGGACAAGGACTTCATCAAGCGCATCGTGGCCGTCGAGGGGGACACGGTCGAGGTGCGCGACCGGGTGCTGTACGTCAACGGCACGGCGGTGCCGCACGAGCGGGTGCAGGCGAACGGCTGCGCCTACGAGGACGTCCTCGACGAGGGCGCCGGCGTCTTCGTCGAGAAGCGCTGCGAGGCGTATGACGAGCGCCTGGGCGGCCATCACTACACCACGTACTTCGACCCGACCGGCGGCGCGGCCCGCGACTGGCCGCCGCGCACGGTGCCGCCGCACAGCGTCTTCTGCATGGGCGACAACCGGGACAACAGCAACGACAGCCGCTTCTGGGGCCCGGTGTCGGACGAGCTCATCAAGGGGCGGGCCATGTTCATCTGGTGGTCCCGGGGTCGCGACGGCATCCGCTGGGACCGGATGTTCTCGAACGTGAGATAGGTCGCGCCGGCGCTCAGGCAACGACGAGGCTCGCCCCTGGCTCGCCTCAGGGCAGCGCGGCGCTCAGCTCGTTGAGGACGGCGTTGGCCTCCTCGAAGCGGCCGGCGACGCACCGCTCGAGGGCGCGCTTCGAGAGGCGCTGGACCGCCGGATCACGGTCGCGCCCGGCGGCGGCCACGCGGGCCGCGACGCGCGCGAGCTTCGCGTCGAGGAAGGCGCGGTCGATCCGGACGGCCTCGTAGCAGGCCAGCACGCGCTCGAGCGCGGGGGCCTCGGGCGCCGCCGGCAGCGCCCGGCCCGCCTGGTCACAGCGCGGGGCGTCGCCGGCCGCGAGCCCGCGGCGCCGGCGCAGGAGGTCCACGGCGCGGCGGTCCGGGGTCGGGGGCGTGGGCGCGACCACGGCCGGCGGCGACGCGGAGGGCGGCGGGGAGGGCGGCGCGGGGCGGGGCGCCCGGCGAGGCGCGGGGGCGGATCCGGGCACGGGCAGGCGCACGGGCACGGGCACGAGTGCGGGGGCAGGCCCGGGGGCGGTGGCGGGCAGGGATCCGGATCCGGATCCGGGCACGGGCACGGGCACGGGCACGGCCACGGGTGCGGCTGCGGGCACGGTTGCGGGTACGATTGCGGGTGCGGCTGCGGGCACGGTTGCGGGGCCAGTCGACCGGCGCATGCCGATCCACGCAGCCCCGGCGCCGGCCAGCGCGACCGCGAGCGCGGCCGCCACCCAGCGCCCGGCCACGGGGCGGGGCGGCGGCCCCGGCTGCACCATCGTGGCGCGCACGCCGCTCGGCGCCGGCGGGGGTTCCTCCGGCGCCGCCGCGCTGCGCCCCGGCATGATCGGCGCGCCGGCCTCCGCCGCCGGCGGCGCCCCGGCCGCGACCGCGGCGACCAGCGCGCTCACCGCCCCGGCGCCCACCTCCGGCGCTCGCTTCGCGAGCACGCGCCGCAGCGCCGCCTCGACCTCGCCGGCCCGCGGGAAACGCCCGTCGGCGTGCCGGGCGAGCAGCCGCCGCACGATCACCGCGCCGTCGGGCCCCGCCGCCGCGGTCAGCGCGCCCTCGTCGAGGGGCGGCGGGTCGAGCGCGGCCCGCAGCAGCGCGGCCTCGGTGTCGCCGGCGAGGACGCGGTGGCCGGTCAGCATCTCGGCGACGATGAGCCCGAGGCTGTAGAGGTCGGCGCGCGCGTCGACCTCCTCGCCGCGCGCCTGCTCGGGCGCCATGTAGGCGAGGGTGCCCTTGAGGTGGCCGCGCGCCGTCATGCCGGCGCGGCCGCGCGCCTTCGCGATGCCGAAGTCGCCGAGCTTCACCGCGCCGGCGCGGCCGAGGAAGACGTTGCCCGGGGTGACGTCGCGGTGCACCAGGCCGTGGGGCGCGCCGTCGACGTTGAGCGTGTGGATCGCCTCGAGCCCCCGGGCGATCTCGGCGGCCACGTGGAGCGCGGCGGCGGCCGGCAGCGGCGCCCGGGCCGCGATGACCGCGGCGAGCGTCGCGCCCTCGACGTACTCCATCGCCAGGTAGCGCTGGCCGGCGTCCTCGCCGAAGTCGAACACCGTGACGACGTTCGGGTGCGCGAGCCGCGCCATGAGCCGC